>JBBRLA010000235.1:0-11497 GCA_038231615.1 Polyangia bacterium
CCGATGGGTCCAGGTCAAACCCATAGAGCCCATAGGTGTCTAGCTGCGAGGCCCAGTCCACCCCGCCCGTGGTCACCAGCAGCACCAGATGCCCCGTGTCCTGCGAGATATACAGCGTCGGCGACGTCCCGATCGGCTGCACGTTCCCCCCGGGGGTCAGCCCCACGTCCGCCACCGGACTCGACCCGTTCACGTTGGTCCCCAGAAGCGCATCCAGCTCCCAGATGCGCCCCTCGATGTCCGACACGTAGACCCGATCGTTGTAGCGGCTGCCCTTCTTCGACCCCAGCGCCACCGAAGCCGGCAGGTCGTTCGGTACCACCGCCGGCGTCCCCGGCAGCGTCCGGCTATAAGGATGGGTCCACTGCCACAGGAGCGACCCGTCCGCCCCCCACAGCGCGCTCACTGCGATCCCCGAGGGGCCCGTGGGCATGCCGCTGGCGATGATCACCTCAGACTGGAACGGGTTCTGCGCCGACGGCAGAATCGTCATCGCCGCCCCCTCCGAGTTCCCCAGAAGCACCCCGCTGGCCGTCGTCCCTCGCTGCCAGAGCAGCGATGGATGCAGCGGGTCCGACACGTCCACCCCGTAGAACGACGTTCCCCCCCTGCCCTGCGCGATCGTCAAGAGCGTCCGCCACCGCCGGGCGCTCCCGACAATCTCGAAGATGTCCCCCACCCGCGGCGACGCATCCAGCGCCACCCCGTTGGTGCGCACGTTGGCCAGTTGGTCCCCCGGCAGGTAGCCCCACAGTTCTATCCCCGGCCCTGGCCCCGGCGTCAGGCTCCCCCCGTCGATGGCGAAGGCATGCAGCATGCCGTCCCGGGCGCCCACGTAGGCCACCGTCGGCCGCGCGTCCCCCCCCGGGACCAACGCCTGCTTCCCCACCACCGCCGAGGTGCTGTGGTCGATCCCGCCAAGCGCCCCGTTCTGGATGTGCTGCAAAAGCCCCTCCTGGTCGGCCGCGGAATATCCCGTCGGCAGCCCGAACGGGTTGGTGACCCCCAAAGCGGCCAGCCCGGTGTCATTCAACGGCAAAAGGGTCGCCGCCGCCCCCGCCCCCCGCGAGGTGAAGAGCACCCGGCTAGCAGCCGCCGGGATCAGCGTTGCCGCGTCCCACTCCGTGGCGGTGGTATCGCTCAAGGTCTGCGTCCCGGTGCTCAGCGCGGTGACGTCATAGGCCCGGTAGTGCCCCAACACCTGGGGAAAAGGCCACCCCGCGTTGGCCACCGTCGAATACGCCGGGATGACGTTGTTGTTCTCCTGATAGGTCCCCTGATACAGGTAGCTCTTGGTCCCGAAAGTCGCCAGCGTCGCCCCCGAGCGCGAAAGGTAGCGGTTGTAGAGCGTCGGGTTGGCGAAGAGCAGCGTGTTCAGCACGATGCGGATGCCCGGCGTCACCGGGGCGTCCGCGTCGCCATAGAAGTGCCCGCCGAAATAGACGATTTGCCCCTTCTGCGGGTTGTTGTCCTTGTAGGCCATGGTCACGATGTCGACGTTGTTCTGGCTGGACAAATTGTCCGCCGAGCGGACCATGTGCAGCACCCCGGCATTCCACGGCCTCCTCGTGCTGGTCACGGTGAAGTCCTCGACCGCGCCCTGGGCCTTGAAGAAGGGGAAGTCGCCGATCTGGATGAAGGGGTTGGTCGGCAGCGGAAAGCTGATCGACGCCCCCGAGTAGTTGCGGATCGGCTGCACCGGGTCGTAGCAGGCGGCCGATGCCAGATAAGGGCCGTGGTCGTAGCCATGGGCGTTCCAGCCGTTTTGGTTCCCCGGGTAGCACGTGGCGAGCTTGTTGATATTCAGGTTGCCCTGGGTCATAAACTCCGTGCCCGGGTTGCTCTCGAAGGAAGTGATCGACGCGCACTCGGCGAAGATCAGGCCCCCCGTGTCGGCGAAGGCGGCGAACTGCGAGAGCGCCGTAGTGTCGGCGGCGCTGCTCGTGGCTTCGTAATGAGGCAGCCAGACCACCTGGTAGTTCCCCGCAAGCGCCCCATCGGTGATGTCGGTGACGCTGAGCACGTTGAACAGGTCGCCCGGCGCGGCCGCGGTGCCGATGGCGCCAGGATAGGCCAGGCCCGCCCGGCGCAGGTACGCCTCCATCAGGGGGATGCCCTCCGAGCCGACGCTGCCCCCCTGCGAGGTGGGCGGGGCGAACACCGCGATGCGCGGCGGCGTGCCGTTCATCCGCAGGGCCACCTGAGCGTTGAAGTTGTCGTACGCCACGTGCACCGCGACGCTGGTGAAGGCCGAGATGATGGGGTCCTCGACCAAAAGCTTCAGCACCGAGGCGGCCTCGTTGACGTCGATGATAAAGGGCGCGCCCCGGTACGAGATGCTGCTCTGCGAGGTGAAGTTCTGCACCGCATGCGTCGGGCGATCGAACATCCCCACCGCCGGGTTCACGCCCCCCGCGTGGGTCAGCGTCAGATCCACCGCGTCGATTGTGATTTTGTTGGGATCGATGATCGTGTAGACCGTGATGCCGCGCTTCAACAAAAGATAGATCAGGCCATAGGCCTTCAGCACGCCGTCGTCGGGCGACTTGCCGTCCACGCAGTACCCGGGGATCGGCTGGTCTAGGGCCGCCTGGTAGCAGGCGTCCATCGGGATGATCAGCGAGCCGGCAGAGAAGGGCCGCAGATCGGCCCGCGCAGGCAGCCCCCAAAGGACGGCCACGAAAGTAAGGACCGCCCACGCCGGCAATCGCCGATGGGCCGCCAACTTGGAGCGCAACGTTCTCGACATGCCCCCGTCATCGACACGTCTTCAGCCCAACTTGAGCCGCCTACACCAGCCGCCGCAACGGGTCCAGCACCAGGCTCCGCAGGTCCTCCCCCGTGCGGATCGCCTCCAGCGGCAGCGCCAGCACGTCTGCATATTCAATGAGCGTCGGCGACGACGGCGCCGCGGGCACCGGCGGCACCACCCGGTGCACCGTGCCGTCCAGCGGTGCGTCGCTCTGCAGCCAGAGCAGCCCCTGCCGCACGTCCCACCCGTCCCCGGGTGGTTCCCGATAGCGGATCACGCTGCCCAAAAGGATCGGCGACTGCGGCTCCGGCCAGTTCGGGTTCAGCACCTCCAACCCTTGTGGGTGCAGCAGCACTGCGATGCACAGGAAGCGCCGCGGCGCCTGCTCGCTCTGCCTCGCGTACAACCGCGAGAGCCACGTCGGCAGCCAGGATCGTGGCCGGTCCAGCGCCGCCGTGCCCTCGAAGCCATAGTGCTGCGGATGGACGCAGGCGTAGCCGTGGCGATCGAGCTGATAGTCCAGATCGCGCAAAAGAGTCGACAGGTCATCGAAAAGGTCCAGCACCGCATCAAAAACCGGCTTCCAGCTCGCCATGGATTACCTTTGTCCCTTCTCGTCCCTGCCGCCCGCCGCGCGCCGCAGCTCCTTGCGCCGCAACGTCCGCGCCCCCAGCACCAGGGCCGCGTCGCTGACCGATTCTGGCGCGAAGAAGCACCAGGGGCACTCCCGCGATCCCGGGCGCAGGGGCTCGTAGCGGCGCCTTCTCTTCAGGCCCACAAGCGAAAGCGACTCCGGCGGCCCGGAAAGCGGCCGGAACGTCCGCACCCCGTGCCGCGACAGGCGCAGAAGCAGGTCCTGCGCCGTGCGCTCCGGCGCTCGCCAGCGATCCCGCGGCGCCCGCGCCAGATACTCCGAAAGACACTCCACCAGCGAGCGCAGCCCCAGCCACCCCAGCTCCTCCTGAGACAGTTCCAGGTCCCGGGCCAGCTCCCGCAGGTGCCGCTGCGGCAGCGAGTCATCCTCGCTCAAGTACACCAGGCAGCGCCGCCGCACCGGCAAATCCAGGCCGAAGATCTGCCGCGGGTCCGCCCGGCGCAGCGAGGAGGCGCTGTGAAGCCCCAGCTCCCGGCCCCAGTCCATCATCACCAGGGTCGCCTGCGGCGGCGGCCCGGCCTCCTCCAGCAGCACCGCCGCCACCGGCGCATGGGGCGCCAAAGGATCGTACGGCTGCCGCCCCGCCGCCCGCCGGGACACCGCGAAGGTCGCCCCCTGTGCCTTGGCCGGCAGGTCCAGCGTCCGCCCGGTGACCGCCCGCGCATGGGCCAGCCAGGGCAAGAGCAGGCTCCCTGGCGGGCACAGCCCCAGCACCGGCAGCACACTTTCTGTCAAAAGGTCCGACACGGTCGCCCCGCTACCCTACTTCGGACCGTCCTCTTTGCGCAACGCCCACAGCACCTTGCGATAGACCTCCTCGCTGACCACCAGCGAGGAATGCCCCAGGGGCACGGTGACCGCATGGGCCCCCTCGATCTGCGTCGCCGGCAGCGGACACACCCAGTCGCGCTCCGCGGCGATGGTGTAGTACTCCACATCGTCCGGCAGCGGCCCCGCGGCCAGCTCCTTCAGGAACTCGCTGCCCGGCAAGAGCTGCCACGAGGACGACGAAAAAAGCCCCACCGTGGCCACCCCCAGGAGCGCGGCCCATGTCCCGCGCACCGGCGAACCCATCATCACCAGCCGGCGCACCCGATTGTGCCCCCCCAGCCGCTTGATGAAATACAGGCCGATCAGCCCCCCCATGGAATGCCCGACGATGTCGATGCGCTTCACCGAGGTCTGGGCCAGGATCGACTGGATCTTCCGGTGGATCAGGAACGCCGAGGCGCGGATGTCCCGCATGTTCAGCGCCCCCAGGTTGAACGAGACCACGCAGAAGCCGTCCTCCATCAAACGCTGCTCCAGCACGAACATCGAGCCCCGCGTGCCCAGAAAGCCGTGGATCAAGAGCACCGGCGGATGGCTCTCGCTGACCTGGTCGAAAAACTGCTTGCGCGGGATGGTATTGCCCCGGGCCAGGTGACGCACATACGAGATGGCATGCCTGCCGCCGATGAAGTCCTGCCGCAGAGGCTCGCCATCCAGCCGGCGTACCCGGCGGTGGCCCGTGATCAGGCGAGTGACGCGGCCGACGATGCCGCCGCGCTTCGATCCGCTCATGCCCGCGTCCCGGGCGACGTTCCGGCGGCACACAGGCCCGACCTCTTGATACCGAGGCTCAGCGACGCGACGCAATGCATATTCACTTCAACATAGCACGAGCTTGCTCACGGCGTGCCGACTTCCTTGGAGAGCGGACGGGCCCCCCGCCGAGACTATTGCAGCGGCTCGATGACCGAGATGCCCTTCTCCGTGAGCGTCCACACCCGGCCCCGCACGTCCACCTGCAAGTTCAGCACATGATCGTCCAAAAGCCCCGTCCGCGTCCCGATGAAGTGCCGCTTGGTATCGTCGATCACTTCCATCACCCCGCGGTCGCTGCCGACCCAGATCCGGCCCTCCGGGTCCCGGGCCAACGCCTTGGCCTTGATGTTGTAGTAATTCCCCTTCGGGAAAAGCCACTTCGACCCGTCGAACTGCCCGATGCCACGGCTGGTGGCGATCCAGATCTGCCCGGAAAGCCCCTCGACCACATCGTTCAGAAGCTCCGATTCCAGGCCGTCGTTCTCGGTGAACACCTTGACCTTCTTGTCCTCCAGCACGCGCACCGCGCCGCTCTTGGACGAAAGCCAGGTCTCGTCGGGGCCGCGCCAGGCGATGGCGTTGACGTCGCTGGGGATGGCCACCCCCTCGCTGGCCGAGCTGGCCGCGCCCTTGGGCTTCTGGCGGTGGTACATCACCTTGCCGTCCTCGATGCTGACCTCGGCGGCGCCGAACTCCCGGATGTCCTGGTCCTGGTCGGTGTAGCGCAGCCCCACCCAGAGCTTGCCCCGGGGAGAGAACGCCGCGAAGCTGATCTCCGGCACGCCCCGGGGGACTTCCAGCGAGGTCACGCCCACCGGCGCCCACTTGCCCTGGGTGCCCACGCGAGAGATGCGCACCTCCTTGCTGTTGCCCCGATGCAGGGCGATGACCGCCCCGTTCAGGTCGCGCACCACCGACAGGACATGCGAGCCCTTCTCCGGGTCCACGTCGGTGATCTCGAAGGACTGGCCGTCAAACCGCCAGGCGTGGGCCCCGCCGGTGGCGACATAGCACTCGTCGTTGGAGACGCAGGCCACCGAGAGGCGCTCGGCCCCGGCGGTCAGGTCGAAGAGGCGGAAGGGGGTGACCTTGCCCTTGGCGGCGACATCGATGCGGCTGGTGCCCAGGAAGCGAGTGCCGACATACAGCGCGTTGGCGTCGGAGGTGACGCTGGTGACGCCGTCGGGGAGCTTGACGTTGACCGCGTCGGTGTCGAAGCGCGGGGCGGCGAAGCCCTCGCCCCCGGGGCCGGCGACGAGCCAAGGGCGGTCGGCGGCCTGGGCATGGGGGATGGGGGATGGGCCGGCGGCCTGGACATCGGTGGACGGCGCCAGACGCAGGAAGGTGGCGGGAATCTCAGTGGGGCCCTTCTTCTTTTTTGTCCCCTGGCCCTTGCTCTTCCCCTGGCCCTGGCCCTGGCCCTGGCCCTTGGCCGGGGCCTTCAGCAGGTCGTCGGTCTTCTTGTCGTCGGGAGTCGGGGCGATGAGAACGTCCTTGGCGACCAGGTTCTTGAGCGGCTGCGCCTTGGGAGCGGCGACGCTGGCCTGGCCGACGAAGGTGAAGCGGACCGGCCCGGTGACCTTGGTGCCGGGGCCGACGCGCTTCATCGACCACACCGACTGGCTGCTGCCCAGAAGCAGCTCGGAGCCTGCGCGGCGCACCCATTCCAGTACGCCGGGAGACTCGACCCGGTACGAGTAAAAGCGCGACCCGTCGAAGTAGCCCGCGCGGGGCCCGGCGGGGGCGTCGCCGACCACCAGGACGGCCCCGCCTTCGCCTGCGGCCATACCGCGGACGTTGTCGATCTCATTGCCCTCGGCGGCGCCGAACTGGAGCAGGTCGTCGCGCAGGACGCGCATGACGCCCTTGCCGCTGGTGCCGATCCAGACGCCGTCGCTGCCGTCGCCGGCCATGGCAGTGACCACCGTGCCGGAGGCGAAGCGTTCCCACTGCCCCTCGCGGATGCGGGCGATGCCGTCGCTGCCGCCAGCCCAGGCGACCTGCCCGTCCGAGAGGGCGACGATGCCGGCGACGAGATCGCCCACCGGGGGCGCGGGGAAGTTGGTCCAGCCGCCGTCGGCGAAGCGGGAGACGCCTTTGGGGGTGACCACCCACACGCCGCCCTTCTGGTCGATGGACAGGGCCGTTATCTTATCCGCCGGCAGCCCGTCCGAGGTGGTAAGGACCGCGGGGGTGGGCTTGTCCTTGTCGCTCTTGCCTGGGGTCCAGCGAATGAGACCGTGGGGCGTGCCGGCCCACAGCAGGCCCCCTGCGGCGGCCAGACAGGTCACGGGAAGGGAATCCGAGAAGGAGCGGACGCGCACCGGGGCGCCCCCGACGGGCCTGGGCGGGCTGCTGCCGGTGGTGGCCGGGCTGCACCCGATAAGCGCGGCGGCCAGCCCAAGCCAGCGAACGAACCCGAGCCCCGGGGACACGCCGCCCGAAGAGGGGGTGCGCCCGTCGCCAGTCCAGCGCGAAACACCGCAGGCGCCGTGGTTCATATAGGACGGATGGGCTGCGGTAGGATTGCCCGGAGCTTTACGATACATGACGAGAAAGGTGCCGGATTGCGCGGCTCCGTGTCAAGCCACGCTCCCTGTCAGACAGATGATCCTGTATGCACACGCAGGGTTCCACGGCGTCCTGGCATGCCGGATTCCAGGCCGGACTCCATTCCTCGCTCGGTGAGAAGACACGGCCGCAGAGCGAGGAACGGCAGTGCCTGCCAGGCACGGACGGCGCTATCACAAGATGGCAGCTCAGGGTTCCTCGATCTGCCGAGGGCCGATCCCATAGGCCAGACGCCTGGGCCCTGCTTCGCCGTGTTACATCCGCCCCACGCCAAGCCCATCAGCGACGCGGTTGATGTAGTTGAAGAAGGAGGCGATCATGTTGATCTGCAAGATCGCCTGATCGTCGAATCCGGCGGCGCGCAGACGCCCCGGTACTTTCTTTTGCCGGGCCGCTACTCGGGCCAGATGCGGGTGAGGTCGAGCGGCAGGGCGTCGAAGGGTTCCGGTCTGACCACGCGGCGGCCCCGGTAGGTCTTGAGCAGGTTGTAGTAGGCCCCATTGGCGTCGAGCCGGAAGACCTCCAGCGTGCGCAGAAGGGGGGCGGCCAGCCAGACATGCCGGACCTTGTTCTCGCCATAGATCTCCAGCTTTTCTGCCCGGTCATACTCCTCCGTGCTGGGCGACAGCACTTCGCACACCCAGTCGGGGGCCAGAGAGAAGTAGGCCTCGTCGGGCAGCTTCTTCATCCGCTCGCGGCGCCATCCGGCCAGGTCAGGGGAGAGTTCATCGGCCCCCAGGTGCAGTTCCGGCTCATCCAGTATCCACCAGCCCCCGGGCCCTCCTCCTTCGCCGTGGTGGTAGGGACCCATCAAAAAACCCCCCAGAGAACTGGCGACCAGGGCATGGGCAGGCGCGGGTCGAGGGCTCATCATCACCAGGCCCCGGATCACTTCGCGCGTCTTCCAAAAATTCGGATCGGTCCGCCAGGGTGGAAGATCGAGGTCCTGCTGTGGAGCGGGTTCGGGAACCTTCAGGGCGGCGCTGCTCATGGGCCCACCATACCCTGGACCGCCGAGACGCGCCAGCGAGGGACCGGGCAGGTCGTGTGAGAGGATCGCCGAACAGGACGTGTTGTGGGACCTGTACCAGCGGGCGCCGGCGAGGTCTACTGAATGGTAGGCTGCCGGAATCCGGCACCGGATGAACGACAGGCGGGGTTACACTATCCTCATTACCGTGGTACTGTATCTATCATGAAGCTGGCACAATCGAGGCTTACCGCGCAGGGACAGATTTCAGTTCCCGCTGAAGTACGCAGGCGTCTGGAACTCACCTCGGGCTCGATCCTGGAGTGGGACGCCGAAGATGATCGGATTACGATCCGGCGAGTGGGGCGGCACACCTCCGAGGAACTTCACCAAACCCTCTTTCCGAAGGCGCCCAGGGCGCAGACTCTCGCAGAACTCAAAGAGGGCATCCGGAAACATGTGAGGGCGCGGCATGCGCGCCGTTGATACCAACGTGCTCGTTCGACTGCTGGCACGCGACGACCCAAAGCAGGTCGCTGCTGCCGAGTCTTTCGTTCAAACAGGGGCCTGGATTTCACACCTCGTCTTGATGGAGGCGGTGTGGGTCCTTTATTCAGTGTATGGCGTCAAGCCCGAGCAGATCGTGAGTGGGGTCGAGATGCTTCTGAACCACGGAGAGCTGGTCGTTCAGGATGCGAACGTGGTGAAGACCGCCCTTACCCACTTTCGCAAGCACCCCAAGCTGGGCTTTTCCGATTGCCTGATCCTCGCTGTCGCCCACCATGCGGGTCATCTGCCGCTCGGCACATTCGACCGAGGACTCGCTAAGCTCCCCGGCACCCACAAGCTCTAAGACCGCGGGCGATGGCCTCTATTCCGGGTCCGAGGGGCGCGGCAGGCAAATGGAAAAGGTCGTCGTGCCGCCCGCAGACCCGGCGGCCAGTGTGCCCCCGTGCGAAACGATGATCTCGCGAGCGATGTAAAGGCCCAGCCCGACGTGCCCCAGCTTCGAATGGGTCAGATCCCGGCCGCTGCGGAAGGCGGCGAAGAGGACCGGAAGCAGGTCCGCTGGAATCGGCGGCCCCTGGTTGCTGATCTCGACCACCACCTCCGCGTTGGCGTCCTTTTTGCACGCCCGGAGCAGCACGGGGGTCCCCGGGGTGGCGTGATCGACCGCGTTTCCCAGGATGTTGGACATCACCTGGATCAGGCGCGGCCCGTCCCACACACCGGTCAGGTCTCCGTCGAACTCGGAGTGGATCTCGACACCCGGCTGCACGGCCAGCTCCCCGATGGCCTGCTTGCATATGGATCGCAGATCGACAGGCTTCGCCTGGATCCCCAGCCCGTCCCCCAGGCGGACGCGGGTGAAGTCGAGCAGGTGAGCGATCATGTTTTGCATGCGCATGGCGGACTTCTTGACCATCACGGTCAGCTTGAGATCCGCCTTGCTGAGCTGGCCATGGTTCACCAGGAGTTGGGTGGCCATGGCGATGGCGGCGAGCGGGTTGCGCAGGTCGTGACCTACGATGGTCAGAAGCTGCTCGCGAAACTCGGCGTTGGCCAAAAGTTCGCGCTTGCTCTCCTGAAGCGCCCGCGCTGACAACTCGGCGGCGGCCTGCGCCGCCTCGGCCCGGTCCTTCAGCTCCGCCGACTCGATCGCCGCCAGGATGAGCTTCTCGTTGGCCTCCCGCAGGTCAAGCAGAAGCTGCTCGGCCAAAAGCCCCGCCGCCGCAGGATCGCGCTCCGGGGATGTCATCACAGGACCCCTCGCGCCCTCATGATCGAGGACTCGGTCATGGGGCCCCTCCCGGCTCGCTGGCCCGACGCGGTCTTCCGGTGAGCAGCCCCTCGTATTCCCGCAGCGCGCCGCCGATCACGATCGTGCCCTCCTCGGTGATCTGGTAGGACCGCAGGTCCTTGCTGTGCTGACTGCCCCGGACCTTGACCACCGCCATGAATCGGTCGATCCGCCCCTGCATCTCGACGAATCGCTGGATGATGAGGGCATCGGCCAGGAACGAGACCCCCTGCGGGCTGAAGCGCAGCTCGCTATAGGAGTCCATCAGCTCGGTCGTCGACATGACGCTGACCCCCATGGCGGTCAGCGCCCCGAGCATCCGGTACAGGGACTCGCGAAAGTCCTCCCGGAACGCCGGCGCCAGGGCCAGTTCCAGACCGGAGAGCGAGTCGATCACCGCGCGCTTGGCCCCGGTGCGCCGCACGGCGTCGCTCAGCGCCAGCAGCGTCTCGTCGATGGAGAGATCCAGCGGGCGCAGGTATCCGAGGGCAGCAAGGGGAGCCAAGGTGGTAGCCCGCCAGAGGCGATCCTGGCCGACGACGCCTACTACACGCTGAAGCGGTTTCTCTCGTGGAAGCGGGACTGCGGGGAGTCGCTCGACCCCAAGGCCCCCCTCTTCGTCTCACGCCAGAACAAGCGAATCGCGGTGTTCACGATGCGGAGCACCTTTCAGTTGTGGCAGCTTCGCGCGGGCGTCCGCCCCCCCTATTCCTTCCGCGAACTACCGGACCCAGCGGCCCGCTTTCGAGCAAGGTCGTAGCGCGGGCGATCCGACCGCGTGCAATGGCCCAGTAACCCGACCATTCTCCATTTCTGATTATTTGTGCAGCAGACGGATTTTTTGTGCAGGGGCTGTTATTTGTGCAAAGCCGCCTCACTGCATGGCGCAAGGGCCTCACTGCATGGCATAAGGGCCTCGCTGCATGGCGCAAGGGCTGTTGATCAATTGGCCAGTGCTTCCGCTGCCGTCAACTTGATGAGCCTGTTTGTCCGGCATCAAGCCCGCTGGATGCCGACGTTGCAGCGGGGTACTCCGCCTCAACTGGCCGACGCGTTGGCAGGTCCCCTGCTGCACCTGTGGCTTATCGCCGTCACCGCCCAGAGCCCAGACACCGGATCATCCGCTCAGTGATTCAGCACTTCGGCAGCGCACCACTAACC
>JBBRLA010000236.1:0-11434 GCA_038231615.1 Polyangia bacterium
ATTTACCCTTAGGCAAGGTCCGTGCCAGAAGGCTCGCTCAGGAGGAATGCGGAGTTACGGGCAGTGGCCCCTGGGGCCACTGTGGTGATTTTAATCAATGGGTGCGTAATTTTGAGCAGGTGCGGCTGGAGGACCTCCCCTGGCGCTCATCGAAAGGCCGCCGCGGGGCAGCGTTCGACGGAGGCAAACGAGGCGCCCAACCTGCATCCCTAGAGCGCTGAACGGTTTGACCAGATTCCGATGTAGTTACGGAAAGTTATGAGATCGAACCAAAATTACAATTTATCTGAAATACATGTTCTTTCAAGCACTTAGACGATCAAACTGTTCAGCGCTCTAGCACGCCTGAAAGGAGGCACAACGCCACCGTGCCGACAAGGTTCAGGGGGGCCCGAATGAGGACTCGCAGGCAGGGTGTCTCGAAAGTGTACTTATGGGACAAGACCCAGGGCGGTGCTATCTTCTGAGGAACGATGAAGGGCTTTTGAGGGTTGGTCAGGGGACCAGGCACTCCTTCTGGGACGGCGACTGCGAGCCGCAGTAGATCACCCCGAGTTCGCCCAGGTTGCCGGCCAAAAGCCCGGTGCCCATCAGCGTCGGATAGCTGCCCTGCAGCGTCCCCGCCACCTGGGCGCCGACGTTCTCGACGAAGCCGCGCAGCACCGGGGCCACCGGCATGTCCAGCGCCAGCGCTTGCGAGAGCCCCCCGGCCTGGTTCATCGCCACCGCCGACCGGGAGAACAGGTCCCCCACCGCCGCCAGCGTTTTCTTGAACTCGTCGCCGCTCAGGTAGCCGCCCTCGCCGGTCAGGTAGATCCGCGCGCCCAGCCCGGCCATCCCGGTAAGCGCCGCCAAAAGCCCCCGTGGGTCGGTCCCCACGGAAAGCAACCCCGGCAGCGCCCCCTTCTGCACGAGCCCCACCCCCATGGCCACCCCGGCGGAGGGCAGGTTCACCACCAGGTTGCCGTCTCCATGGCTGGGGCCGAACCAGCGCAACTGCATGGTCTTTTCGCCCACCTTCAGGTCCATGCCATCCCCCGATACCAGGTCCGTCGGCAGGAGCACGCTGGGATTGTTTCGTTGCACCAGGTCGCGGACGGCGTTCTCGTGGGCCCAGATGTGTACCTGCGAAAGGTCCGTGGCCAGTGCACCGGCGAAGGCGATGTGATCGTTGTGGGCGTGGCTGTACACGATGTGCCCGACCCGGCGCCCCGGCAGGTTGCTGTCGAGAAAGGCCCGCAGGAAGGCAGCGTTCTCGCCCAAAGTGTCTACTACCAGAAGCGGCGCCACGCCACCTTTGGGGTCGGGGTCGAAGATCAGGCTGCCGTAGGCGCCGGCCTGGGCGTAATAGGCCCCCTCCCCCACCTTCAGCCAGCGGGTCGGCGGCGGGTCCTTGGCCCCGAGGTCGCGCAACGTGAGCGCCTGCCCGGACTCGGAGCGCAGGAACAGGTACGCGAAGTTGAAGCCGTTTTTGCCCCATTCATCGAAGCCGACGGCCTGGCCGTAGGTGGGGCGCAGGGCGTCGACCACTGGTTGCACCGGCCACCTGGGCATGGCGGCCAGAAGGGGCGACCCGTCCAGCGCCTCGGCGGCGGACAGGACGATCGGCGCCGCCAGCAGCTCCTTTTGCGCCTGCACTACATAGTTGGTGTAAAACGAGAGCGTCCGGCTCAGGTCGTCGGGCCCCGCCGGCGGTCCATGGCCGACGACGATCTGGTCGAAGGGAAGCCGATCGAGCACCGCTAGCGTGCGCAGCACCCCGTGTGGCGACACCGCCGCCAGCACCGTCCCCGGGGTGGCCCCCGCGGTGAACACATCGACCAGCATGGCCACCCGCTCGGCGGGCAGGTGGATTGCCAGATTGCCGCTGGACACCGTCGGGCCCAGGTAATACAGGTCGATCTGCCGCCCGAGCAGAAAAAGCGTCAGTGGCGTGCCGTCGCGGGTCACGTCCAGCGGGTCGGTCACCGGCAGCACCGCCGGGTTGGGCCCCTGCCGCTGGATGTCCAGCACGGCCTGCCGGTGGGCGTAGACCCGCACGTCGCCGGACAGGGGCAGATCGGCGGCACCCGCGATGTGGTCGTGGTGGCCGTGGCTGTAGATGACGTATTTGACCGAAAGTCCCGGGGCGGTGGCGCGGATCGCCCGGCCCAGGCACGAGGACTCGCGGCCCAGGGGGTCGAAGGCGATGACGCCGTCGTTGCCACGGGTGCCGACCAGGAAAAGGGTCGAGTAGAGGCCGTGGCGGAAGGAGTAGACCCCCGGGGCCAGCGCCAGGGTCTCGCCGCGCTCGCAGGAAAGCGGCGTGTCGCCGACCCTCGAGTTGCTCGGCAAGTCGGACGGGTCCACGTCCCCACAGGCAAAGAACATCGTCAACGCGCAGCCCAGCGAAGCGCTGTTCATCCAACGGGCAAGGGCGGCGAGGGTCTTGGCCATGGGGATGTTATACTAACTATAGCGGGGGGCGCCCGGCAGGCCAAGACCAAAGAGGCATCCTACAGACGGATGCCCAGGCTCAGGGCCAACGACATCGACAGGCTAGGTAGGGTGCCAGTCTGGTCGTGAGGATGGCCATCCACGTCGAGGCGCAGCCAGAGGCTCAGGCCGTGGAAGAGCAGCCCCTCCCGCGGCCACCAGTCCACCCCGAAGCGCAGGAAGCCGCCGGCCACCAGACTCAGGTTGTCATTGCTCAGGCCCGGGGTGCAACAGCGCCACAGGCGCCCGGCGGAAGCCCCCAGCTCGATGCGCACCCAGTCGGTGATGCCGATCTGCCCGCCGATCTGCCCGGTGGCCTCCAGGAAGCTCAGGTCCGTCGGCTGAGTGGCCGCGGGTGCCATGGCGCCGCCCGGCGCGCTGCTCGCCCCGGCCAGCACCCGTGCCCCGGCCAGCACCGCGTAGCCGCCGGGAAATTCCAGGCCCAGGTTGACCTCGCCCCCGCCCCCCAGCAGGGAGAAGCCGCTGTGCTGCCCGTTGGTCCACGCCGATCGCCAGCCCGCCACCACCGCCGCATCGGCAGAGAGATGATCGAGAATCCAGCGCCGCTGCAAGGGCTCGGCCCGGGCCGGCACCGCCAGGGCCAGAAGGACCAGAAGCGCTGCTATAACCCGCACCCGCACCCACCCCCGCGCGACCAGCAATCCAAAAGAGGTCAGTCTCCTGACCTCGCGACCCCACACGATCCGCGGGTGAAGCCCGTTGTTGGGCGGGGCCGGCACCGCCGCTACTCGTCTTTCGCAGGGGTCGCGGATTCAGTCGGCGCATCGGCTGCGTCGTAGCTGACCCCGGAGCAGCGTTTGGCGCCCGGGGCGAAGCGCGGCTCGAACTTGTAGACGTTTAGCACCAGGTGCAGGTTGAAGTCGGAGACCGCGGCATCCCCCGGTTGATCGGTATAGAAACGCAGCCCCTGCACCCGCGTCGAGCCGCAACGGTCGTACTTGCCCGCCTGCACCCCCTCGGGCGGTGGTGGCTTCAGTGCGTCCCGGGCGTCGTCCTTGGTGCAAGGCCCCGACCCGGTGCCGCAGCGGTAGGCGAAGGTGCGGTACCAGCGCCGAAACTTGGCCGAGTATTCGCTGACCCGCAGCCGCGCCTCCAGCCCCGCCGCCGGGCTTCGCGCAACCACGTGGTAGCGCACCCGATGCAACCCCTTTGGCAGGTCCACGTAGATGCACGCCGGCTCCGGGTCCTCGCCGCTCTTGCGGAACGTCCCCAGGCCCTCGACGGTGATGCGGTATTCGTCGTTGCCCCGGCCGGTGCGCAGCTCGTAGCGTTTGGTGCCCGCGGGGGGCGGCGTCTCTTCCGCGTCGGCGCCCTGACCCAGCCCGTAGTCATCGATCGGCCGGCAGGCGCACACCCCGTCCTTGCACCGGGCCGAGGTCCCGACCAGCGCGGCCTGAGTCTCGGGCACTGGCGACGCATCCTGTGCCGCCGCCGTCGGCCCCGCCGTCGCCGTCCCTGGGCCCCTCCCCGCCTGACCCGGGCCCGCGCAGGCGCACAAACCCACCAGCGCCAGCCCAGGCAAAAGCGCCCCAGGACCAAACAACGCGGCCCCGGCACGCCGGGTCCAACCCACACCATTGCCAGAAGCTCTCCCGAAAACCATGGCCGCAGCGTACCGCAAGAACCAAGAGCGGCGAAAGGTCACCGCCCGCGCATTGTTGACAAGTCCGCCACCTGTGACAGAAAGTGACACCCGCATGCGTCCATCCGCCCCCTCGCCGCCAGGATCTGCTTCCGACGTTTCGCCCCCCGGCTGCGGCCTGCTCCTGTGCCTGCTCCTGTGTTTCTTCACCAGCGGCTGCGCCGCCTTCGTCGAGAACGTCCGCCCGGTGACCTATGGCACCACCGCCAAAGACAACTACGAAAAGGGCCTGCGCTCCCTCCGCGGCGAAAGCTACCTGGACGCCGCCAAGTACTTCAACTACGTGAAAAGCCACTTCGGCTTCTCCAAGTGGGCCACCCTTTCCGAGCTGGGCCTGGCCGATGCCGCCCTCGGCCGCGAGGCCTACATCGAGGCCATCGACGCCTACGATGCCTTCCAGCGCAGCCACCCCTCTCACGAGCGCACCGTGGACGGCTACTGCGCCTTCAAGGTCGGCGAGGCCCACTACAAGCAGGTCCCCAGCGACTGGTTCCTCCTGCCCCCGTCCTACGAAAAAGACCAGGGCGCCGTCGGCGACGCTATGCGCGTGCTGTCCTCCTTTTTGGACAAATACGGGGACAGCGCCTACGCCGACAAGGTCCGCACCCTCTTCGCCGAGACCATCCGCCGCCTCGCCGATCATGAACTCTACGTGGCCCGCTACTACCTCGATCGCAACCGTCCCCAGGCGGCCATCTGGCGCCTGGAATATGTCGTCAGCAAGTACCCCGGCGCCCGGCGCGAGCCCGAGGTGCTGCTGCTGCTCGGGCAGGTCTACCTGAAGCAGGAGAAGCCGCGTGAGGCCCGCGACACCTTCCGCCGCCTGCGCATCGAGCACCAGACCGACTATCGCGCCGCGCAGGCCCAGCTTTACCTGGACTACATCACCCGGCGCTACCCCGATCTGCCGCCCCCTTCGGAACTGAAGCCGCGGCACATCGAGCCGCTGCCCGTCGCGCCGGTGCCCCCCGCGGAAGAAGCCGAGCCCGCCGCCGAAAGCGCCGAGCCGGGCTGAGCCGAGAAGAAAGGAACCCATGGAAGCCGAGCTGCGACAGAAGATGGTCCTGGCCCGGGAGCATTACCGGCACCACGAGTACAACCGGGCCGAGCCGCTCTTGCGGGAGGTCATCGCCCAGCACCCGGGCTCCGCCGAGATGTTCAATATGCTCGGGGTCATCCTCCACGATCACGGCCTCTTTTTCGAGGCGCAGCAGCTCTTCGAGCAGGCCCTGCACATCAACCCCGGCTACACCGAGGTGGCCCTGAGCCTGGCCGTCGTCTACAACGACATGGGGCAGTACGACAAGGCCCAGAAGGTCTACGCCGGGGCGATGGACAAGACCAACGCCCAGCCCCGGCAGATCGACCCCTTCGCCAGCGGCAAGCTGGCCAACATGCACGCCGAACTGGCCGAGGCCTACCGGGGTTTGGGCATGTACGAGGAAGCCGCCGCCGAATTGCGGGCGGCCCTGAAGCTCCATCCTGCCTTCTGCGATCTGCGCTGCCAGCTTGCCGTGGTCCTCTCGGAATCCGGCGATCGCCAGGGCGCCGTGGCCCAGTACCACGAAGCCATCGAGCAGAACGCCAGCTACGCACCGGCCCACATCCAGCTGGGCGCCGAACTCTATTCCCTGGGCCAGCGGGTGGGCGCTAAGGCCGCCTGGGAGCGGGCCCAAAGCCTCCAGCCCGACAACCCCCGCGTGACGATCTACCTCAACCTGCTCAGTACCCAGCAAAGCTGACCCGCGCGACAGCGCGACCACGCCGCCGTACTCCCGCGTCCCTCCTTCCCGCTCGGCTCCGTCACGGCTTCTTGTAAATCGACACCGTCACCTGGGCGCTCCGCTGGGGAAAGACGAACGTCTCGTCGCCGTACTGCAGGGAGAGCTGGATGACACCGCTGCCTTCGGTGATGATGCTCGCCGGGCTGCCGTACATCGGGTCCGGGACCCTGATCGTCAGGTCCGCGGGGTTCGCCGCCACCGCCAGGATGTTCGACGAGTTGTTGTAGGTCGCGACCACCCGCCCCTTGCCGGTCTCCCGGGTCTGGTTTCCCAGTGGGTCCAGGGTAAACGGCACGTTCTTCCCCGTCGCCGGGTCCATGTCAAAGCCGCCGATCTGGAAGCTGACCACGATCGGCACCCCCGAGGGGAAGGGCATATTGTTCACCGGACTCTTGATCGTTACCACCGGGCTGGTTTCCGGCACCGACGGGCCGCATCCGGTCCCAAGGAGCCCGGCAAGAAGCCCGCCGAGCAGAAAATCGCGACACGAAAGGCCCGGGACCAGAGCCAGAGCCAAAAAAACACCACGCCGATTGAGCATCTTCAGCAACCTCGTCAAGCAGCCAGCCACAACACCGTAGCAGCCTCGCACCGGGCCCGCAAGTCCGCGATCCCAAAGGACCCGGGCAGCCCAAACGCGCGAAAACAGGTATCCTCTCGCGCCATGCGCTACATCACTGAGGGACTTCCCGGCACCGGCGGCCTTTTCAAGGCCACCCCAGAAGACTTCCTGGTCGAGGAAGTCCCCGCCTATCTACCCCAGGGCAGCGGCGAACACACCTTCCTGTGGATCGAGAAACGCGGCCTGAACACCCGTGAGGCCCTCTCCGCCCTCTGCCGCGCCCTTTCCACGCGAGAATCCGACGCCGGCACCGCCGGGCAGAAGGACCGCCACGCCGTGACCCGCCAGTGGATCTCCCTGCCCCGGGTCGACCCCGCCGCCGCCCGCGGCCTGACCTTGACCCCCAGGGCCGGCGACCCCGGCACGGTCACCGTCCTTGCCGCCGAGCGTCACAACAACAAGCTGCGCACCGGCCACCTGCGCGGCAACCGCTTCACCCTGACCCTCCGCGACACCGAGGAGGGCCTGTCCCGGGCCCAGGCGATCCTCGGGCGCCTTTTCGAGACCGGCCTGCCCAACCGCTACGGCACCCAGCGCTTCGGCCACGGCGGGCGCAACGAAGAGGAGGGCCGCCGCCTGGTCCGCGGTGACCTGCGCACCGGCGGTCGCGAAGCGCAAGGCGCCGCGGTTGTGACCGGTCGCGAAGCGCAAGGCGCCGCGGTTGTGACCGGTCGCGAAGCGCAAGGCGCCGCGGTTGTGACCGGTCGCGCCACGGTGAAAGACCGTTTCCGTCGCCGCTTCCTGGTCTCTGCTTACCAGTCCGCCCTCTTCAACCGCTATCTCGACAGCCGCCACGAGGACGGCCTCCTTTCCACGGTCCTTGTCGGCGACATCCTGGAAAAGCGCGACAGCGGCGGCCTCTTCACCGCCGCCGAGGCCGACGTGGCCGATGCACAGCAGCGCCTGACCCAGGGGCTGCTCTCGGTGACCGGGCCCATCTTCGGCAGCCGCATGCGCGCCCCCACCCCCGGCACCGCCCCCCCTGATCGCGAGGCCGCCATCCTGGCCGAAGAGCAACTGACCCCCGAGACCTTCGCCGCCCTGGGCAACCTGGCCGAGGGCACCCGCCGCGCCCTGCTCGTCGAGGTGGGCCAGGACCCGACGCCCCTTTCCCCTCATCCCGAAGATCCCACCGCCATCATCCTGTCCTTCACCCTGCCTTCCGGCTCCTACGCCACCGTCCTTCTGGGGGAAATCATGAAGCCGAAAGACCCCCTGCAGATCCCCGAACCGCAGTAACCGGTCCCGCGGCGCCAGCGGAAATCGGTCCATTCTTGCCCTATCGCCCCTCCCGGGATATCTTGGCTGGCCAATCCAAAACCATTCCATGACACCTTTTCAGACAGGGGTAATCCGTGGCGCCTCCACCAGAAGACGACAAGCCGGACGACGCCGCAAACGCCGTCGCCCCCAAAGACGAGACCCCCGGCGCCCCCGGCACAGGTGACGACGAGGACGACTTCGGCTACCGCCGCTCCCGCCGCCAGAAGCTCCGCGGCGATGCCCTGCCAGGGCCAGGGGACGCGGCAGACAAGCCGATGGACAAGCCCCTCACCGCCTACGACGCCTTCATGCAGCAACACTGGGAAAGCTGGCTCCAGCCGGTTTTGCTGATTGTCCTTTGCGCGGGCGGCTACGCCACTTTCAAGTTCCAGCTTCTGTCCGAGTCCATCATCGGCATCATCCTCTCCGGCATCCTCGTCGGCAGCGTGATCTACTTCACCGCCCTGCCCGCCTTCGACCTCATCCAGCGCAAGAGCAGCCGCACCCTCTTCGGCATCCTGGTGCTCCTGTGGGCCTTTTCCTCGGGCTACCCCACCCTGCGCAAGTCAGTGCCCAAGCAGGTCCTTGGCCAGGTCACCCTGACCGAGGCCAACAAGACCGCCAAGGTCCAGATCACCGGTCCCAGCACCGGCCCCTTCGAGCTGACCGTCAGCGGCAAGCTCAAGTCCAGCGGCAACCAGTCCGCCGAACCCGGCTACGACATCACCGTCACCGGCGAGGGCGGCGGCTCGGATACGGTCAGCGGCGGCCTGAAATACCAGGTCCTGACGACCCGCTCCCGCAAGGGCACCAACCAGATCATCATCAACCAGAACCAGCGCACCGAGCGCCTCTCCAGCGCCGTGCACGGCCGCGAGATCACGATTTCGGTGGACCACGTCGACGACCTCATGGAGAACGGCCTGGACGTCCAGATAAACCCCCGGGCCATCGACCCGTGGCTCTTCCGCATCCTGGGCATGCTGGTGGTCCTGTGCCTGATGCTGGTCGAGGCCACCGTCGGGGACTCCAAGACCAAGACGCACCTGGTCATGGCCTCCATGGGGACGGTCAGCTTCGCCTGGCAGTTCTGTGACCTGGCGACCTCGACGAACCTGGTGCGCCCGGCGGTGGACGCTCTCTTCGTCGGCCTGCTCATCGGCGGCATCGGCGGCACCATCGTGGGTTGGGCCGTGCGCCGGATCAGCGGCCGAGACAAGGTCCGGCCGCGAGAGAAAGAAAAAGACAGAGAGAAAGAAAAAGCCTAACCCGCCGCCCCAGCCGCGCTCCTCTTCCTACCGGCCCCTCTTCCCTACCGGGCCCTGAATGCGCCCGCGCAATCCCGAAGACAGCGACGAGGAAAAAAGAAATCGATCCGCCGCCCGGGGCAAAAATTGGCGCTCCTTGATCCCCGCGGGTTATAACCGGCACACCTGATCCAATGCCCAGGAGTTTGCGCACGTTCTTTCCCAGCTTCGCCGCACATCGGCGACAGCCGACCTACAGGGACCCCTGCCGACACCAGCCGATTTCTGTTTTCGATTGACTCTCGGTGACCCTACATGCAATGTAATCACGTTCGGGGCATATGAAGGCACCCGTGAGGCCACATCCCACGTGGAGAGGCGGATGGAAGAAGCCGTAACCATCGACATTTCACGATCCCTCGCACCGCTGCGGGAGGTGGTGGGCTCGCTTTCCCGGGCCGTGGTCGGTGACATGCCCAAGGGGCAGGAACGCCGTCGCCTGGTGCGGCGGGCGCAGCTGGCTGGCGCGTCGGCCATCCCGGCGCTCATCCGGTCGCTCAGTTCGTCCAGCGACTGCGAAGCCACCTGGGGCTGCTACTTGCTGCGCCGCATCGGCAGCCCCCGGACGCAGCGCACCCGGGTGATCGATCGTCTGCACCAGATGCTGGCCGGCAACGAGGTCGGCGACGACGTCAAGGCACGGGCGCTGGGCCTCTTGGCCGACCTGAAGGCGCCGCCGCCACGGGACGTGGTGCTGCGAAATCCTGGGGCCCTGCTGGACAGCTCGGTGCGAGACCTGCTGGGCAGCCTGTGCACCAAGGCCGAGCTGCGGCAGGCGGTGGACCTGATCCTGGAGCAGGTGCCCCGGGACGAGATCACCAACTTCGTGTCGCAGGTGATAAACCACGGGGGGGACTCGGCGCTGCCGCTGCTGGATTCGCTGATCGTGGACTCGCGCACGCCGCAGACCCTGCTGCCCGAGCTGCACGAGATGCGCAGCCGGGAGCCGCAGCGGCGCTCGCCGCAGGACAGCACGATGCTCCAGCGGGCGCTGAACCAGCTTTCGCAGGGCAAACCGCAGCGGGCGCGCAAGTGGCTGGAGCTTTTGGCCGCGGCGCACCCCGAGGACCCGGAGATCCGCAGCGCCCTGGGGGTGTGTCTGCTGGAGCTGAACCAGCCGGAGCCGGCGGTGCTGCACCTGCAAAGGGCGGCGGTGCTGGAGCCGGGATCGGCGCTGCACAAGTGGAACCTGGCGGCGGCGGCGCGGGCCGCGGACCGCATGGGGACCTGTTACCAGACGCTGCACGAATACGTCCGCACGCGGGACGAAGAGGCCGGCAACGAGGACCGCCTCCGGGAGGCGCGGGCCTTCTGCCGGGCCTACGAGACGATGCTGCAGGAAGCCTACCCGGGAGTGGCGCTGTCCCGGGTGCTGGAGGGGGAGGAACTTTTCGCCCGCGCCTACGCGGCGCTCTCGGCGTCGCGCTACGACGAGGCGATGACCAGCTTCCACGAGGTCCTGCAACTGGTGCCGCGGCACTACCCCAGTTGGGGCAACCTGGGCGCGGCCTACCTGGCGATGGACCGCATGGATGAGGCGGTGCAGTGCCTGCGGCGGGCGCTGGAATTAAATCCAAACTATTCCATCGCCCGGGACAACCTGGCGCTGATCAATCAATCCGAGCAGGCCGGGCGGCGGTAGGGCTGCTGGCCATCGCTGGGTGCCGAGCAGGCCGTGCAGCGGCAGGGCGGCTGGCCACGGTCCCTCCTTGCGAGAACGAGAAACTCGCCCCCTCCTTGAATCAGAGCGAGAAATCCCCTCCCGGATCGCTTTTCCCCAGCCGCTTGCGCAGTGCCGCCGGGTCTTCTGCCTTGGCCGGGGCTGGCACCGCGCGCACCGACACCTCGATCCAGGTCCCCTCGACAGCGCCTGCCGGCAAGAGCCCCGCAGGAAACGCATGACTCGCCTCTTTTCCCTCTACCAGCCGCGCCACCCCCTCTTCGATGCTATCGATGAACAGGGTCCGGGGTCCGGCATTCCCCATCTTCTCTCCAACAGGACGACGTTCGTTGCTCATGGCTGGCAATCTCCCGCGGGCCTGCGCCCGCTCGCAAGTGCTGCCTCCCTGTCGGGGAAGCGAATCAGATTGTCCGGCTTGATGCGCGCCACCACGGCGCAGCCGGGTTGATGAAACACGTCCGATCGCTTCGACGCCACCCGCTCGCCTCCTGCCCCGCCGGGCCCCGCCGCGCCACCGGCCGCTGCCGTCCCGCCGGCCGCCACCTGCCCACCGCGCACCCCCGTCCCACAGGCCGCCGCCTTCGCCTGCGCCACCCAGCCCAGCCCCCCCACCCACGCCAGCGCCACCCAGCCCGGCCC
>JBBRLA010000237.1:0-11432 GCA_038231615.1 Polyangia bacterium
ACATCGCTGATCTCCGTGACTTCCATTTCCTGCTCTTCGAGCAGTTCGGTCTTTCGACGAT
This sequence comes from Polyangia bacterium, assembly GCA_038231615.1. Lineage (GTDB taxonomy): Bacteria > Myxococcota_A > Polyangia > Palsa-1104 > JAEUJZ01 > JBBRLA01. Next base: position 62 of record JBBRLA010000237.1, read on the forward strand.
CCTAGCGGACCCTCGCTTCGAGGGACTCGACGAGGAATCGGCCCGGCTGGTCATTGCAGAGGCGTACTCCTTCTCTAAGGAGGTGCTGGGTCCGCTGAACGAGGTGGGCGACGCGCAGGGCTGCCAGGTGGTGGACGGCGCCGTCCGCACTCCATACGGCTTCAAGCAGGCGTGGACCAAACTCTACGACGCCGGCTGGAAGACCCTGTCGGTCAGCACCGAGTACGGCGGGCAGGGGGCGCCGCTGCTCCTGGCCGTGGCCGTCGAGGAGTTCCTCTCGGGGGCGAACACGGCCTTCAACATGTACCCCGGCCTGGCCATGGGCGCTGCGGAACTCATCCATGCGTTTGGCACGCCGCAGCAAAAGTCGCTCTACTTGTACCGCATGTACCACGGCACGTGGGGCGGGACGATGTGCCTGACCGAGCCGCAGGCGGGCTCGGACGTGGGTTCGGCGCGCACCAAGGCCACGGCGCTGCCCGACGGCACCTACCAGATCAGCGGCACCAAGATCTACATCAGCGGCGGCGATCACGACCTGGCGGAGAACATCGTCCACCTGCTGCTGGCGCGCATCGAGGGGGCCCCTTCGGGGACCAAGGGCCTGTCCCTGTTCATCGTGCCCAAGCTGCGCGTGGACGCAAGCGGCCAGATCACCGGCAAAAATGACGTCACTCTGGGCGGCATCGAGCACAAGATGGGCATCAACGGCTCGGCCACTTGCGTGCTGAACTTCGGCGAGAACGGCGGCTGCGTCGGCGAGCTGGTGGGCAGCGGGGAAAGCGCCCACCAAGGCATGCGGCAGATGTTCCAGTTGATGAACGCCGCGCGCATCTCCGTCGGCATACAGGGCGTGGCCGCGGCCTCGTCGGCGTACCTGAACGCGCTGAAGTATGCCCGGGAGCGCAAGCAGGGCCCGTCGATCAAGTACTTCAAGGATTCCACGACGCCGCGGGTGCCGATCATCGAGCACGCCGACGTGCGACGCATGCTGCTGGACATGAAGGCGCGCGTCGAGGGGCTGCGGGCGCTCATCTTCAAGCTGGGGATGCACAGCGATCATGCGCGGCTGCTCCTGGGCAAGGACGACGCGGCCCACGCCTATCACCAGGGCCAGGTCGAGCTTTTGACGCCGATCGTCAAGGCCTACACCGCGGACCAGGCATTCCGCGTCTGCGAGACGGCGATCCAGACGCTGGGCGGCGCCGGCTACATCCGGGACTACGGCATCGAGCAGTCCTGCCGGGATGCCAAGATCTTCTCGATCTACGAGGGGACCAACCACATCCAGGCGATGGACCTGGTGGGGCGCAAGCTGGGCCTTTCGGGGGGGATGAACCTGCAGCGTTTCCTTTCCGATGTGGGCGCCTTTGTGCAGGCGCACAGCGCCCATCCGGTGCTGGGCGAGGCGGTGGGCCACCTGTCCCGGGCGGCGGAGGCGCTGACCGGGGCTACGATGCGGATGCTCGGGTGGTTCCAGGGCGGGCAGCTCGAGAAGGTGCCGCTGCACGCCAACCGCTACCTGGAGATGATGGGCGAGACGGCCCTGGGGTGGCTGCTCCTGGAACAGGCGGCGCTGGGCCTGGGCAAGCAGGACGTGCTGCCGGAGGGCCACCCCGACCGGGCGTTCTACGAGGGCAAGCGGTACGCCGCCGTGTACTTCGCCCACCAGGTGCTCCCCGAGGTCGAGGCCAAGGCCAAGATCATGGGCGGCGAGGACCGAAGCGCGATCCAGATCTCCGAGGCCGCGTTCGCGCAGGTGTGACGCTCTGTCAAAGGCCCAGGGTGAAGTCGGGCGGGTCCAAAAGGTCGGGTGGGTCCAAAAGGTCGGGTGGGTCCAAAAGGTCGGCCCCGCCGTCGGGGGGTGAGTCGCTGGCCGGGGTGAGCAGCAGGTTGACCGCCGCGCTCTTGCCGGGGCTCAGAGGGACCTTGGCGGTCCCCGCGGCGAAGACCCTCATATGGGTGTCGCGGGCGGTGACCCTGACCCCGGCGGTGGTGTCGGTGGCGAGCCCGATCTCCGCGGACAGGGTGATGGGCAGCGTCAGCGGCTTGCCGTCCAGACCCGCGTAGTCGTGGTTCTCGGCAGAATCCAGGTCGACCTCCAGGTTCAGCAACGCCGGGGCCGCCATCACCGTGGGGTCGGCCCGCACGCTGAGGATCAGGGTCGCCTTCGAGTCCTGGCTGCAAGCACCCAGGCTCAGGAGCACGAGCAGGCACACTCTTCTCATCCTCTTCATCTTATCATAAATGACACCCGGTTTCGCGACAGGCCAAAGTGGTCCGACCCCATGCCTCCAAGATCCGCACCTTGACCCCCCATGTGCGCCCTGGAGTTTGATATAAAGAGGGCACGAGAATCGGGAGGATCACCTGATGCACCTCACTTGTTCGCTTCGCCTGTCCATGGTTGTTTTGGCTGCGGGTCTTTGGGGCTGTGTCTCGCGACCTAGCTCGGTCGACGACCCCGGCCCGGCTGGCAGCGACATGCAAGGCGTGCTTCCCATGGGCGTGGCCCTGATCGTCACTCCCGCGGACGTGGTCCTGAAGGTCGACGGCAAGACCCCGCACAGCGTGGACTTTCACGTCACCCGCGATGGGCAGGACGTGGCCCGGCAGGCGACCCTGTACTTGGACAACCCAAAGCTGGGCAGCTTCAAGGGGGCCACCTTCACGTCGAACCCGGAGGCCGTCGGCAAGTCCGCGGTGCGCGCGCACTTGAACGCCGACACCGGCAGCGCCAGCGTGACCCTGCGTCTTTCCACCGTGGTGATCGGTCCCGGCGCCCCGGCGGATGCCCCGGGCAAGTTCGGCGGCCCCAACGATCCCACCCGCGCTCCGCAGATCGCCTACCCGCCCTCGGGCGCGCTTGTCCCGCCCAACCTGAATGAGCTGGAGGTGCAGTTTTTACCCAACAAGGCCACGCTCTTCGAGATCGCCATCACCAGCGATGCCATGGACCTGCGCATCTACACCCCCTGCGTCACCGTCGGCACCGGGTGCGGCTTGGCCCCCGACGAACCCACCTGGAAGCTGCTTTCGCAGGCCGCGCGCAACACCACCGTGCAGCTCGCCGTACGCGGCACCTCCGACGGCGGCGGGGTGGGTGCTTCTGCCGCGCAGCCGCTCCTTTTCGGCAACGACGACATGCAGGGCGGCCTGTATTACTGGGCCGCCTCCGCCGGCGGCGTCAACCGCTACGACTTCGGCCTGCGCGGGCAGAAAGCGGAAAACTTTTACGGCCCCCTGCGCGCCACCGCCATCTGCGTCGGCTGTCACGCCCTTTCGCGCAACGGCAAGCGCATCGCCGTGGGGATGAACATCCCCGGCCCCTCGGCCATGCGCACGCTCGACGTGGCCAGTCGCAACAAGCTCTTTGACATCCCGGGCATACCGACGATCAGTGGGTCCGACTTCGAGACCTTCACCGCCGACGGGGAGAAGCTCATCACCACCGAGGGCGGCGGCCTGACCCTGCGCAATGCCGCCGACGGGACGCAGATCGGCCAGAAGGCCGCGGTGCAAAACGCCGACATGCCCGACGTGTCCCCCGACAACAGCCAGATCGTCTTCGCCCGCGGGCAGGGCACCTGTCTGGCCGGAGTGCTCTGCGTGACCCTCTCGGTGCAAGGGGCCAGCCTGTTCACCGTGCCCTTCACCGGGATGGGGTTTGGCCTGCCCACCGTGGTGGTGAAGTCAGGGGGCGAGAACAACTACTATCCGTCGTTCTCGCCGGACGGCAAGTACATCGCCTTCAATCGGGCGGCCGGGGATTCGTACGACGCCACGGACGCCCAGGTGATGGTGGTGCCCACGGCGGGCGGGGCGCCAATCTCGCTTGCGGCGGTAAACACGGTGGGGGGGAACTCGTGGCCCAAGTGGGGGCCCTTCGTGCAGCATTTCCAGGGGTCGACGATCACCTGGATCACCTTCTCCAGCAGGCGGGATTACGGCTTGCGGCACACGGGGAACTCGCAGATCTGGATGGTGCCGGTCGACAGCGCCAAGCTGGCCGCGGGCAAGGACCCGGGATATCCGCCCATCTGGCTGCCCTTCCAGGACCCCGCCACCGGCAACCACATCGCCCAGTGGGTGGCCAAGGTCGAACGGGCCCCGTGCTCGGTGGTGGACCAGACGGGCTGCGCCCCCACCGAGGTGTGTGTCGACGGGATGTGCGTGCCGGGGATTCAGTAGCCGGAGTCAATCAACACGGCTCTCTACGTGAAGAACACGGCTCTCTACGTGAAGCGGCAGGAGCGCCAAATCAGCCGACTGATTTGCTCAGTCACTGACGTGATTTATTAAGTCACTGAGGTGACTTTTAAAATCAGTCGAGTGACTTAAAAAATCAGCCCGGTGACTGAGCAAATCACCTGGCTGATATCCACCCCCTTATTTCTCGCGTAGAGGGCCTTGTTCTTCGCGTAGAGACACGAGATCGATCCAGGCGCCAAAAGCCGTCGCCTCGCGGCAGAAGCGCGGATTGATCCAGACTCAAGGAGACTCTGGTTGCTTATAGAATCGCGTCGTCATCGGCGGGCATTTTTGGCCTGAAGGTGGTTCTACTTCGCTTGTGCCAGGCGAGCCAGCGCGGCCTTCAGGCCGCCGTGCAGGGCGTCGACGTCTTTTTGCCGCCACTTCTTCGGATCGGCGCGCACGAAGGTGGTTTTGTCTTCCCGATTGTCGAAGCGCGCCAGCGGCAGGACATACGTGCGGCCGTGCGCGGTGACCGTTACCGAGTCCTTGTGCCCGGCTTGCTCCGCCTGTTGCTCCAGCCACTGCATGTCGTCGCATCCGTAGTCCCCCAGCATGACCGCGATGGGCACCCCGTGGTTGAGGATCGAGCCCGGGTCGTTGGGGTCCGTGCGCTCGTGGTTCTTGCGCCGCGATTCCTCCGGGCTGACCCAGATGTAGAGGATTGAGGACCGCGAAAGGATCTCCGGGCTGAGCCGGGAGAGCGAGTAGCGGTAGCCAAGGGGCGCATCCAAAGGCAGGCTCGACCCGTCCTTGCCGCCCCGGGCAAACTCGATGACCACGGTCTTGCCTTCCAGGCTGTCGGGGATGCCGGCGTTCTTCTGCGCCAGCAGGTCGGCCGCTTCGGGCAAAAGCGCCGCGAGCAGCTCCTTGCGCAGGGCGGCGGGCAACGCGCCCAGCAAGGCAGGAGCACCGACCTCGGCGCGGGCGGCGTCGAAGCGATCGAGCAACCACTCGGCGGCAGAGGCCGGCTGCTGCCGGCGGCGCTTTACCAGGTCGTCGAAGTCCTGGTTCAGTAGGACGATCAGCGTGCCCCAGTCTCGCGGGTCCTTCATCGGCACGTCGTTGGAGTCGAAGAACACCCCATCGTGGCCGCGCTGGCGCAGCTCCTGGCTGATGCGGCGCATCATGTGGACGTAGGGGTAGTCATCGAGCTGCACGGTCTGGCCCAGGTGCATCTCGTCTTTGCACTGCGCGGGAGAAAGCTGGGCCAGGTAGCGGCGCACCTCGGACTTCCCCGAGGCGGGCAGCGCCAGGAGGAGCAGCGTGTCTATCGTGCGCAGCGGAGCGGAGCGCGGTTCTTCTGTAGGTTTCTTTGTGGGGGGGTTCTGTCCGGGCACCGGCTTTACCTCAAAAAGGGGGTGAATGGCGCGCAGGCTATCACATCCCCGTCGTAGTGCTGCCCCTGACCGAGGTCGCCAAAGCAAAAAATTTGTGCGGCGAGCAAAATCAGGGATGAATATCCCCAGGCCGCCCCTCGTATCTACCAAACGCAGGAACAAGATACCGGGCATCCTCTGGAACCCTGGATGGCCGCCGCACTCACGGCGGTACGAGCAAGGAGAATTCATGCGCAAGATCCTGTCGACCCTCGGTCTCTTCACTGGTTTGTTCACCCTGTCGCTGGCCACCCCGGCTCTGGCACAGCAGGCCCCGGCTGTACCCGTCGCGGCGCAGCCCTCGGCGCCCCCGGAGGCCATGCACCCCACCGCCGCAAAGCCCGCCGCCAAGCCGGCCTCTTCAAAGGCGGGCAAGAAGGGTCACAAGCATCAGGGCCGCAAGGGCGGGAAGCACCACAAGGGCGGCATCATCAAGGCCGCCAAGTAAGCCGGGCGCTCCATTTTGCTGGACCAGGCCGGGCCCCGCCCGGCCTTCTTGTCCCGCGCAGCCAAGCCGGCCAATCCACGTCAGCACCTTAGCGCAGTGCCATCCCCCACAGTGCCATCCCGTCAGCCGCATCCCCCATCAGTCTTCCCGCCGCCATGTCCCCGTTAACTCCCTCACCCTTCGCTGCACCTCCCCGATCGGCAGCTTCACCAACTTCCTATCCCGCACCACCGCCTGCCCCCCAACGAACACATCCGTCACCGCCCGCGCCGACAAGGAATACACCACGTTCTTCGCCAGGCTCTGCTCCGGCCACAACGAAGGATCATCCAGATCCAGAAAGCACAGGTCCGCGCACTCCCCCGGCCGCAGCCGCCCCGCGGGCAGGCCCAGCACCGACCCTCCCCCCGCCGTCCCCATCGCGAAGCACGCCTCCGCGCTGATCGCCTGCCCGGAAAGCCGTGCCACCTTCTGCAAGAGCGCGCAGCTCCGCATCTCGTCCAGCACCGACACCCGGCTGTTCGAGCACCCCCCATCCGTCCCCAGCGCCACTCGCACCCCCTTGCGCAAAAGGTCCACCACGTCCGTGATCCCATCCCCCAGAAACATGTTCGACCCCGGGCAGTACGCCAGCCCCGCCCCTCGCTCCGCCAGGAGCGCCCGTTCCCCCTCGTCGAACCAGCACCCATGCACCGCCACCATGTCGTTCCCCAGCAAGCCCATCCGATCCACCACCCGCAGCGGCGTTGTCCCGTACCGCGAGACCGCCTCGTCCACCTGATACTTCTCCTCCGACAGGTGGATGTGCCAGCGCGTGCCCGCCTCGCGCGCCGCCGCTACTCCCGCCTCCAGCATGGCCTGCGTGGCCCCGTGCAGGCTGTGCGGCGCCGGGCAGATGCTGACCAGAGGGTGGTTCTGGAATGCCCGAAAAAGCTCATGAAAGTGCCGCGTCGCCTCCGTCGGCGTCTCCCGGAAGCCTGGCGGCGCCGCCTCGTAATCATAGAAGCAGCGCGCCAGCACCAGCCGCAGCCCCACGTCCCGCGCCGCCTGGATCACCGCCCGCGCGTTCTCGTTGCCATGGTCGTTCAGGTAGAAGAAATCGCAGACCGTGGTGACCCCACACAGCGCCATCTCCGCGAAGGCGAAGAGCGCCCCCACATACGTGCCGCGCGATCGCAGGTCAGCGTGGCCCATCGATTCCAGGATCCGCGGCGTGAAGCGGTAGAGTGCCCGTTCCCGCCAGTCCAGGAACGACAGGTCGTCCCCAAACCCGCGCAAAAGCGACTGGAACGAATGGTTGTGGGCGTTGATCGTGCCGGGGATCATCACCCGCCGGCCCAGGTCCAGCGGCACTTCGTTGTCGCGCACGACCTGCTTCTTCGGGCCCGCGGCCACGATCAGGCCGCCGTCATCGTCGTCAATGCGCACGACAAAGTCTTCGAGGACCTCGCCATCGACCAGGGACAGGGCTGCGGTCAGGAGCATGGAACTGACGCTATCACGAGGGTGGCTGGCGGGAGTAGGCCGGAGTAGACTGCTCCCCATGGCGACCAAGGACGGGCAAAGAGATGTGAAAGACGCGGGGCCCCTTTCGCCCCTGCTGGAGGCGCTGTCCAGGGCCGCGCCGCCGCTGATCTATCTGTTCGGCAAGGAGCGCTACCTGATCAATCGGGGGATCGACCTGATCAAGGCGGCGGTGCTGGACCCGCGGACCAAGGACTTCAATCTGGACGTGTACGAGGGCAAGGAAGCGACGCCGGCCAAGATCCTTTCGGCGGCGCGGACGCTGCCCATGATGGCCCAGCGGCGGATGGTGATGGTACGCGATGCCGACGAGTTGACCGCGGAAGAGCTGGCGGGCCTATCGGACTATCTGGCTCGCCCCGCGCCGGAGACCTGCCTGCTTTTCGTGGCGGAGAAGGCCGATCAGCGCCTGCGCTTCTTCACCGCCTTCAAGAAGAGCGGCCTGCTCTTGAAGCTGGACCCCCTGGGCGAGCGGCAACTGCCCGCCTTCGTCAAGGGGGAGGCCAAGCGCCTGGGCGCCAAGCTCGAATTCGGCGCGGCGGAGCGCATCGCCGAGGAGATCGGGTCCGATCTGGGGCAGATTGTGGACGCCCTTTCTCGCCTGTCGATCTACGTGGCCCAAGGGGAGCCGATCCGGGTGAGCGATGTCGAAGAAGTCGTGGCGACCACCAGGCAGCACACGGTGTTCGAGCTGATCGACGCGGTGGGCGGGGGCGGGCGCGAGGCGGCGCTGACCCTCCTGTCGGGTATACTGGCGGCGCGGGAGCCGGCGCTGCGCCTGCTGGCGATGCTGGCGCGGCACGTGCGGCAGTTGTGGGTGACGCGGGACGTGCTGACGGGGAGCAAGCGGGCAGGGCAGGGGGAGGTGGCGCAGGCGCTGGGGGTGCCGCCCTTCGTGGCCATGAAACTGATGGATCAAGCGCGGCGATTGAGCGGAGCGCGCATCGTGGGCATGCACGAGGCGATCTACCAGACCGATCGGGCGTTGAAGTTGTCGAAACTCGACGATCAGCGGCACATGGAGGCGCTGATCCTGCGGCTCTGCGGATAGGCTGTCTGGGGAAGCCGCTCGCGATTGCCGGAATTCTCCCGCGGACGCGTGATACGCAGAACCTGCCCTGATGGTGAAAAAGACAAACCGGGTCCTCTCCCGCGAACGGGAGAGGGCGTGATCGGCCCTTTACGCGGGCTTGGCGGCCTTGTGCATGGCCCGGGTCAGGCGCGAGACCTTCCGCGAGGCGGTTTTCTTGTTCAACACGCCCTTCTGCGCAGCCTTGTCGAGCTGCTTGATCGCCGCGGCAACCATCGTCGGTGACGACGATATGTCCTTGCCGGTGAGCGACGCGGTGGCACGCTTGATCAAGGTGCGGGTGGTGGACATGTGGGTGATGTTGCGGGTCCTGCGCTTGATGCGCTGGCGGTTGCGCTTCTCCGCGGACGGGACGTTTGCCAAGGGGCTCCTCCGGACGTGTGGAAATCTCGCTACGTGTACCTGTCCCCACCGCTCCTGTCAAGGCCCAGTGCCCGGAGTGCCGCAAAGGACCCCCGAAGCCTGGGTCGGACCCACCCGCATCGCCCCGCGCGCATCTACTCCCCCCGCGCCGGATGCGCAAGCTTATCGGCAAGCCCACGTAACCACGGGAGTTCACCGCGCCGTCACGGGATTTCCGTCCACCCGCCATGGCGATCTGCCTCAGCAAAAGGGCCCTTCCGATGAGGTCGCAGGACCCACATCGCAGCCCGGTTCTCACATTCCGGCTGTTCACAGGGTCTGTGATCAACCTGTGGGTAACCCTGTGGGTAGCGCGCCAGATCGGCCAAGGGCCGGGACTTCCGGGGAGGCGCCTATTTTTTAGGCAACTCTCCCTCTCGCTGATTCTGCTTGACTTGCTGCCAGTAAACCTCCAGGTCCGCGGCGCTCATCTTTTGCACCGATCGCCCTTCGGCGGCGGCCAGGTCCTCGACGGCGGCGAAGCGTCCTTCAAAGCGAGAAAGCGCTGCGCGCAGGGCGTCCTCCGGGGCCACGTGAAGGTGCGTCGAAAGGCGGGAAAGGACCATCAAAAGGTCTCCCATCTCATGTTGGATGGCGTGGGGGTCGCCTGAAAGGATGGCCTCGTCCAGCTCGCGCAGTTCCTCGGTCACCTTGTCGCGCACGCCTTGAACATCCGGCCAGTCGAAGCCCACCGTGGCGGCCTTCTCCCCGATTCGCTGTGCGCGTAAGAGGGCCGGCAGCGCGGCGGGCACCCCGTCCAGCGTGCGTCTGGGCGTCCCTTTGTCGGCGTGCTCCTTTTCCTTGAGCTTGCTCCAGTTCCTCAGCACCTCGTCGGCCCCCGACACGGTGGCGTCGCCGAAGACGTGGGGGTGGCGGCGCGTCATCTTGGCCACGATGGCGCCGGAGACGTCGTCGATGTCGAAGGCGCCCTCAGCGTCGCGCAGGGCGGACTGGAAGACGATCTGGAACAGAAGGTCCCCCAGCTCGTCGCGGTGGCCGGGGACGTCGTCGCGGTCGATGGCCTCCAGGACCTCGTAGGTTTCCTCCAGCAAATAGGGGCGCAGGGTGCGCAGCGTCTGCTCGCGGTCCCAGGGGCAGCCGCTTTCGGCGAGCAGGCGCCGCATGATCTCCACCAGCTCGGTCAGGCGGGCGCCTTTCTGGTTTGGGTCCTTGTGGTTCTGGTTTTCATTCCTGGGCTCATTCGTGGGCGTGGGCGTGGGCATGGGGTTAGATGTATCAGGGGCCGGCCAGGCTGGCGAATCATGTCCACGGGTTGTCCGGCTACCCCGCATCGATTAGATTTGTGCGAACCTCCTTCTTCCTTCCACCTGCACTGGAGTCCCGCCACGTCCCCCACAAAACCTGAATCTCCCGGCGAGATCGTCCGCGAGCGCATGACCTTCGATGACAACGCCAGCGCGGTCGCTCTGTATGGACAGGGCAACAGCCACCTGAAGTTGCTGGAGCGGCAACTCGGCCTGTCGATCCATGCCCGCGGCAACGAGCTGACCCTCATCGGCCCCCCCGACGCGGTGCCCCTGGCGCGTTCGCTGCTCTCGCAGCTCTACGATCTGGGCAAGGCGGGCAAGCCGCTCTCGCCGGAGGAGGTGCTCCGCGGCCTGGCGATGCTTCGGGCCGACCCGAACGTGCCGGTGCGGGAAGTCTTTTCGGACACGGTCATCCTGTCCACCAAGGCCCGGCCGATCGCCCCCAAGGGGCTGGCGCAGAAACATTACGTCGATGCGATGCGCCGGGAGGACATCGTCTTCGGAGTCGGACCGGCAGGCACGGGGAAGACCTACCTGGCGATGGCCATGGCCGTGAAGGCGCTTCTGGACAAGGAGGTGCGCCGCATCGTTTTGACCCGTCCGGCGGTGGAGGCGGGGGAGAAGCTGGGCTTCCTGCCGGGCACGATGGAGGAGAAGGTCAACCCCTATCTGCGCCCGCTCTACGATGCGCTGGCCGACATGCTGGACATGGACAAGGCGCAGGCGCTGATCGAACGCGGGCAGATCGAGGTGGCGCCGCTGGCGTTCATGCGCGGGCGGACGCTCAACGACAGCTTCGTGATTTTGGACGAAGCGCAGAACACCACCAGCGAGCAGATGAAGATGTTCCTGACGCGGCTGGGGTATGACTCCAAGGCGGTGATCACCGGGGACACGACGCAGGTGGATTTGCCGCCCAGGACGCAGAGCGGTCTGCTGGAGGCGCAGCGGCTGCTTTTGGGGATTCCGGGGATCGAGTTCTGCTTCTTCTCGGACGTGGACGTGGTGC
>JBBRLA010000238.1:0-11332 GCA_038231615.1 Polyangia bacterium
TCACCACGCCGGCCACCCGCTCCAGCATCGAGAGCCGGGCCAGCTTCAAGGCCGCGCCGCGGAGTTTGAACGACCCCGTCCGCTGGAGCGACTCCAGCTTGAGGTAGCAGTTCAGGGGCGGGGCGAAGACGATGGGCGTGACCCGGCAAAGTCGCCGCGCCACGTCGGGAATGCGAACCATGAACGTGAGCCTAGCATCATCCTCGTGACGCGGTAGGACTCTTACACGAGATAGGGGTCGGATGGCCCGCGGCTATTTCTGGTTGCGCAGGAATGCCAGCAGGTTCTGGTGGGCGCCGCGCACTGCGTGATCCAGGGCGTCGGCCTCCATCAACTGCGCCGCCGCCTTGTTCAGCCGCGCGCGCTGCAGCGGCACCTGGATGGTGGCCCCGCCCGAGGTCATCCCCACGATGGCGTGCGATGGGAGGATGCCGATCACCATGCTGACCTCGCAGGTGACCTCGACCTGACCGCCGGGCATGGTGCGCCGGGACATCTCGGTGACGCTGCTTTCCACCGTGAAGCCACTGCTGCTGGGGTCCCGGCCCGGTTCCTGTTCCTCATCGAAAACTACGACGTCCGGGGCGCCGCGCAGCTCGCGCGCAATGGCCTCCCTCAGTCGCCTGGGCAGGTCCGGGGTGATGCCCCGGGCCTTGCTGCCCATGCGGCCCAGCGTTACCGGGATGCGCTTCTCTCCGCTCCCGGCCTTTTCGGGGGACGCAGCACCTTCAGGCACAATCGGCCGATCGCCGGTAAGCAAGCTCTTCAGCGCCTGATTCGCCTGGGCGCGTACCGCCGTGCTGGAATCGGTGAGGGCCGCCTTCAGCGCCGGCTTGGCAGACTGGTCTCGGAGCCTGCCCAGGGACTCAGCGCAAGTGGCGCGGACCAGCTCGTGCTTGTCCTCCATCATGGTCTGGATGAGGATCGGCACCGCGTCCCGGTCGCCCAGTTTGCCCAGCACCACCGCGGCCTGCACCCGGACCTGAAAGCTCGGATCGGTACGCAGCGTCCGCTGAAGTTTTTCCAGCTTGCTGTTCTGGTCCGCGGAACTGACCGTCGCTCGCGCCTGACCAAAGGCGAAGGTGAAGTTAAAATTGAAGATGATATAGAAGTATGAAATCATACAAAAAATCACGAAACCAAAAACCCGCCGACCCTCTCCGGCTGCCCCTGCGGGGGCTGTCCTCCCTGGACTCAAGAGGAGCGATCTTGTTCTTCCCACGTTGATTTGAACTCCGCTCTCTTGGGCTCCGCTATCCGTAATTACAGCCACCCACCTGGCGAGCGTCAAGAATCCATCCATCAAACTGCATATTCACCGGATAATATAGGTCCCATTCCGGCTCTCGTCGACAAACTTGCATCGCCAGGCGCCGCGGTGACCGCTTCGCCAAGCAAGACAGCGTGGTATGATACCAAGATGGAGCCAGGCGCATGCGACAAACTGGCCCCCTCCCCATCCCCGGCTCGACTGGAAGGGGAAGGTCGGCTAGCGCGGCTGCCCGACCTGCTTGACAAGTACGACATGCTGATCGCCCTGTCTCGCGGGATCCCCGGGCGCACCGCCGAACGCCGGGAAGCCATGCAGGCCCTGTCCAGGCGCTTTCCCGGAGCCCTGCGGGAATGGGACACTCAGCCGCATGTGGAACTCCTGCGCCGCCGCGAGGTGGTGAAACAGGCGCTCGCCGATGCCGAGGCGAGGCGCCCGGTCCAGGCCCTTTCGGACGAAAAGGAGCCCTGGTTGCGCTATGCCCTCGACTTGCACTTCCATCTGCGCGAGGTGCTGCGCCTGCGCCGCTGGACCCTTTTGCACCTGCCGGGTCGATCGTCCCTGGCGTTCATTGACGACGAATGCCTGGCCGCCTGCCAGCGATTCCACGAGCGCGCCGGAGAGCCGGTCCTGGCCGGGCGGCTGACCGCGGCGGTGCTGGCGGCCATCGTCAGCCCGCCGGGGGGGAGCCTCCAGTCCGTGGCCTACGCCGAGGTCGCCGCCCACCACGGCGTGCCCGTCGACGCCATCAAGCGCGCGCTCTTCCAGCCCGCCAAGGAAGTCCATGCCGAAGAGACGTGAGCCACCGGGGCGGCGCAGAAGCTCACGGCTCTTCCTTTTCATCTGTACCGGTTCCGCGTTCCTGCTGGTCCTGGCCATCGCCGCCAACGTCTACCTGACCCGACCGCGCCTGGACCAGGAAGTGCCGCTGGATCACGTTGCCGCCCCGGTGGCGCAGGCCCCAACGGTGGCGCCCCGTTGCAACCCGGCCCTCTATGGTGCCACGCTGACCCGGGACGCCCAGAAGTATGGCGTTCCGGTGCCCGACGTGCAGGCACTGCGCCAGCCGCTTTCGGGGGGCAACGAACTGCACGCCCCGACGGTGCTAAAACCCCACGGCATGATCGAGACCCCGCACCTGCGCCTGACCCTCTCCATCGACCGGGTGCGTACCTCCACCGACGGGTCGCAGGGCTTCCGCGCCGAGACACTGGTCCTGTCGATCACCAACAAGAGCAACGTGCCTCTGGTCTACCGGGTACGCACCGCCGTCGAAGACGCCAGCGACTGCATACGAAAGCCGGAGATCGCGCACAACGCCATCGCCTTGCGCCCCCACCAGACGCTGCGCCGATCAGAGTGCCTGGCCGGCAGAAAGGCCTCGCTGGTGGTAAAGCGGGCCGACGCCTACGAGATTTCCGAGCTGGGCTACCATTATCTCAGCCGACTGATGCCCGAGCAGGGAGGGCCTTTCGAGATGCGGGTGGACTCGCCGCACGATCCAGGCAAGACGCCCCCCTGCCGCATCCTGCCCTGGCGTGGGCTGGACGGGAGCCAGACCGACATATGGCACGCGGTGATCGATTTCCACGCAAGGCATGACTGCGACGCCTATAGCATACCCAGCTCCTATGCGCCGTGGACCCAGGCCGGGGTGTTGCCGGTGTGCGAGTAGTGGACGCTGCCCCGGGCCGCGTCGACCGTAACCAGGTCGCCGTCGCGGAGGGTGAGGGTCGCGGTCCCGGTGTTGAGCACCGCTGGCACGCCTGCCTCTCGCGCCAGGGTGGCCCCATGGGACAGGGCGCCTCCGCTATCCGTTACCAGCGCCGTCGCCATCAGCAAGAACGGCGCCCACGAGGGCAGGAGCGCCGGCAGCACCAGCACCACGCCGGCCAGGTCCGGGGTCGCCAAGCGCGAAGCGCCGCGGTGATCAAGAGAACAGATGACCAGAGCGCGGCCCCGCACTGGCGCGGGGTCGACGCCCGGGACGCCCAGCCCCCGGAGTACCGCCCCGGCCTGCGGCGGTGCATTCCACACCGGCCGCCCCGCTTCGAATTGGTCGGGCGGCACCAGGCGCCGATGGATCTCCTGCCGATCTCGCGCCGCCGCCGCCCGGGTGGCCAGGTCCCCCCAGGACCCATCAAGAACCAGGGGCAGGTGAAAGACATCCCGTGGGTCGTCGAGTCGGCCCTGTGCCAAAAGTTCGTCGCCGCGGCAGCGCAGGGCCCAGCGCAGCACCCGCTGGGCGCGAAAGAAGAGGGCGTCATCTTCCTCGGCGATGGCCAAGGCGTCGCGGGTCGTGGGCACCAGCGCCTTCAGCGCGTCCCAGGACCTCCGCGGCAAGCGGTCGAGCAGGGCGGCCAGCACCTGGTGGTGGCGGGCCTCTGCCTCGGCCAGTCGTTCCTCTGGCGAGCGCCCCGCGCACACGGCAGTGGCCAGGGCCAGCACCCGCTCCGGGACCTCGTCATCGAAGGGGGCGGCGACGTCCCAGCACGGGGCGAAGGCCCCGAAGCGTTCCAGGTAGGCGGCCAGAAGCCCTTCTTTTAGATCGGCCTCCGCCCGGCCCAGGGTCCACAGCGCCTGCATCCGTCGGGCGGTGATGGTGGGCAGCCCGGTGACCAGCGCCGGGTTTTTGGCCAGCCCCTCGCCCAGGTTAGCAAGAAGAAACTGATCGAGCTGGGCCCGGGCCCGGGACAGGGATGGGGCGAGCTGTGCGACATAGGGGCCATAGACACCCAGATAGGCGGAGAGCGCCTCGGGGAGGGCGATGGCCCCGGGTATCGGCTGCCCGGCCCGCGCCCTGGGCAAAAGCTCTGCCACCACCGCCTCCAGCGGAGCCAGGAGCCGATTGCAGGCGGGCAGGATCTCCTCGGCGAAGCGACGGGGCAGGTCGGCGGTTTGAATCAAGGCGCTCGGCGCGCCCGGGCTGTCAATCGCGGATCGGGCATAATACAGATGGCCGCGGCGCACACATTGCCGCAGGCCGCCGGCCACCCCGGACCCCTCGACGTGCTCCACCAGCCCGGCCTGCGCTTCCGACAGAGGGTCCGGGTTGTGCTCGCGGTCGCGCCGGTAGGTAAGCTCCGGGCACGGCGGCGGCAGCCACGAGGGCCCGGAGACGAAGGGCAAGAAGGGCCGCACCTGCAAGAAGACCGGCCCGGCCGCGCCGCGGACATATTCGATCAACGCCTCCGGCAAGGTCTCCGGCAACCCCTTCGGGACGAGCAACCCCTCATCGTCCAGCAGTCCGGCCAGGGCCCGCGCCCCCGAAAGCAGGACCTCGTCAGCTTCATTCTCCCGCGCCGCCTTCCCCGCCGGCAGCTCCCGATGCTCCAGCTGCCCGCCGGACTCCGGGGCCGAAAAGGGGCGCTCCTCGAGCGCACAAGAACCATCCCGGCGCAGGTGCAGCACCCCGAGGCGGTCGCCGTGGACCCGCGGCTGGATCAGCACCGCCAGCGCCACCTCGCCACCGAAGTAGTGTTGTACCTCCGGGCGCTGCCCTGAGCGTCGCACCGCCGCCACCGCCAGGGACACCCGGTCCATCGGGACGTCGACCTCGCTCAGGAAGAGACCCGCCCCGCTGCGCCCGGCCACATCTTCGACCACCGCCGAGGATCGCACCACGAAGGTGTCGCCCGGAAACCCCGCTAGCGCCGCGGCCAGCGCCTCTTTGTCCAATGTCTCCCCCGGCAGCACGACCACCCCGTCGGGGACCGGCAACCCCAGCCGACGCGCCCGGGCCAGGCGCTCCGCCTTGGGGCCGACCTCCGGGCGACCGATGCATTCAGCCAGCCGCAGCATGGGCCTATTCGTTCACCACGATGTCGACCTTTTGCCCTCGGGGCAGAAGCGTCCCCGCCGCGGGTGTCTGTTTCAGCACCACGCCGTCCCCCGCGTTGTCGTCCACCCCGTGGCGCTGTTCGCCCAACACCAGCCCGGCCTGCTCCAGAAGCTGCCGGGCCGAGCCCGGGCTCTTGCCGCGCACGCTCGGCACCGCCACCTGATCGTTCTTGGCCACCGTCAGGTCCACCGCATCGCCCTTGTGCACCGCCGCGCCCCCCGCCGGGCTGGTGGAGACCACCTGTCCGGGCGGCACCGTGGTCGATGGGACCTCGGTGATCGTCCCCGCCCGCAGCCCTTCCGCGGAAAGGGCCTGCCGGGCCGCGTCCGCCGTCTGTCCCAGAAGGACCGGCACATGGGGCAGCGGCACCGGCCGGGCGATGCTGGCGTGGACCTTTTCGCCAGGATGCAGCCGCGAGCCGCCCAGCGGGTTCTGGTCGAAGAGCGTCCCGGGTGCCGTCTTTTCATCGTCGGGGGCGCGCTCGCCGTCGAGCACCAGCATGAGCCCCCGCGGGTCAGTCAGGCCGCGGGCCTGATCCGGGGAAAGCCCGTTCAACACCGGGACATCGATCGCGGCCGGCTGGAGCCGTGGCGCCACCAGAAGGTGCATCCCCAGGTAGGTCGCCGCGGTCGCCGCGATACAGAATAACACTGTGGTCACGTTGTTCATCGCCGACATGATGATCACGTTAGCGGAAATTGTCAGGGCCTGCACCGGATCTCGATCATGGAGATCACTTACGGATCTCTGATTGAGCATCGCTGGATTGTCCGCCCGGTTGATTCAGCCGCGGTGTTCCGTGGCACCCTGCCTCCATGGGAAGCGACCCAATGGACACCAGGTCCATCTCGTCCTACAGTCCCGCCACATACCCGCCAGCCGGCGAGGTCGAGGGACCCAAGATGAAGAAGCCTTCCCGCAGACCCCAACTCTTCCTAGCCCTCCCGCTGGCGCTTCTTCTGTGTAGCATCGGGACCGCCTGTAGCAGCGATTCTGGCGGACCCGACGGTAGCAGCGACCTGGCAGCGGCAGCCGATCTCTCCAACCCCTCCATGTCCGACTTCTCGGCGACACTCGACCTTTTCGCGGCCGGCGACCTGTGGGCCAACGCCGACCTGTCGCATCACTCCGACCTCGCCAGCGGTGGCGACCTCCTCGGCGGCCCCGTCCCCGACCCGCCACCGGCCATGTGCGACATGCGACACGCAGGCGTGACCGCCATCCAGGCACTGGTTCATGTCGATGAGTACCAGGGAGTCATCCACGGCGCCAACGGCGACCACGAGATCATCTACGGCACCATCACTGACACAATATGGGTCTTCAACAACGCAATCGTGGACACCAGCAACGTGGAGCTGGCGCTCAACGTCCACAGCGCCAAGGACCCGAGCGGCCTGCCCCACGAGGTCCCCGTCGCCCCAGGCGACACCGTCCAGGTCGAGGGCGAGTACATCCCCGCCTCGACCGCCAAGGCCCACGACAAGAAGGGCCCCGCGGCGGTCATCCACTACACCCACACTCCCTGCGGCTTCGTCGTCATCGCCGGCACCACCTACCGATAGCCGATTAGCAGGCGATGGCCTCGGGCAAACTTGCTCCCTTGCCGGCGATGTCCGCGGGTTTATCGGACACGGCCCGCCGCGCTGCCAGCACCTGCTGTCTGGTGATGGGGTCGAGCTGATCGCTGGCCCAAGCGGATACCGAGAAGAGCAGGTCGGCGTGGCGCACCTCATCGGTGGCGATGGCCTTCATGGCGGTGCGCACCAGGGCGTCGCCGCCATGTCGCTCTCCCGTGGCGACAAGCAGCGCTCCGTAGCGTTGCCTTACCCCGCCCTCGATGGCGTTGTCGATGGCGATGTCCCGCAGGCAACGGGCCCGCACGGTCAGGGGCGCCACGGCCAGGGGACCTTCGCCGTGGTGACGGGCCAGCATCGAACACAGCCGGGCGTGCCCGATCTCGTCGCGGGCTGCTCGAGAGACCGAGAGGAGCAGCCGCCGCGGTGCCCCTCGCGCGGCCAGCTCCTCGTGCAGTGCGGTCAAAGACTCTGCCGAGGCCGTTTCCAACTGCGCCAGTCGGGCGAAATAGCGTCCGAGCAAAAAAGGCCCCCGACTGCCTGCCTGGCCATCCCCCTCGCCATCCATGGATTGCGCACAGCGAAGCGGAAGGGCATTGATCGAAGACGTCATCGCCAGCATTTGCTGAAACAGATTCAGCAAAGAATTCGTGCTCATGTGGAGTCCTTTTGTACAGCCTTGGTAAAGAGTTAAGCAAAATTCATGCCATTTTCAACTTCCTCCTGTGCGGCCAACAAAGACATCCTAGCGCGCCCCTCCGACACCCACGCTCAGCAAGAGCGTTGCCCGTGGGTAGCGCACAGCGAAACGCGGTTGCCGTTCGTCAATGACAACCGGGTGCGTGGTCCCGTTTGCGACGGACGAAATCCGGCCGCGAGCGGCCAGATCCGACCGGGGATTTTCTCGATCACCTCCATGCATATTCGGCGCCAAGATGGTATGGTTGTGCCGCTATTCGTGCCAGGCGGCAAGCCTGGGACCAACCGTCCATGCCAGAGCGACACGACGCAGAAGAGCCCACAGCCGTCCCAGCAGAAGGGGCCGCCCCAAGGGAACCCACAGAGATGCCGGGCCAGGCTCCGGGTGTAAGCGATCCCGCACCCGCTCAGGGGGTAGGCGATCCCGCACCCGCTCAAGAGGTGGGCGATCAACCACCCGCTGAGGCCGAGATCCGCCAAACCCCGGCCCAGGCCGCAAGCAGCCAGGCCTCCGCTCAGTCCGGCCCCGCGCCGGTACGAGACCCTGATGCCCCCGTGCCTGCGACCGAACCCGACGCCCCCGCCCTCGCTCCCCCACGCGACCCCGACGCCCCGGCCCCTCTGCCGGAGATGGCCACCCTCCCCATCGACCTGAGCTTTCAGGAAAGCGGCGTGGTAAAGGACGGCTCCTTCTATGTCCGTCGGCGCATCGATTTCGAATTGCCGGAGGCCCTGCTCTCCGGCGAGTTTTGCCATGTCCAGGGGCCCCGGCAGAGCGGCAAGTCCAGCCTGCGCATCCGGGTGCAGCGGGTGCTCGCGGTAAAGGGCGCGCGCTGCGCCGGCATCGACCTTTCCGCCATCGGTGCCGGCCTCCCAGAGGAGGCGTTCTACCTGGCTCTGGCGGAGCGCATCGCCAGGGGGGCTCGGCTTGCCTGATCCCGGAAAGTTTTTCCGGGCAGAGTCCGCCTCCCCGCCGCTTTTGCGCTGGCAGCGTTATCTGCGGGATGAAGTGCTAAAGGCGGTCTCCGCCCATGTGATCGTCCTTCTGGACGATGCCGATGTGTTGCTATCGCTGTCGTTCTCCCGCGCCGACTTCCTGGGCGCGCTGAAGGCCATGCGCGACGCCCGCTCCGACGACCCCGAGGTTCGCCGGATGACCTTCTGTCTGTTCTCGGTCGCCGGCCCGACCGAACTCTCCGACGACCCCCGGCGCAGCCCGTTCTTCGCCTCTCAGACCTTCGCCCTGCCCGACTTCACCCCCGAGGAGGCGCGGGCGTTCCTGCCCGGCGTCCGCAGCCGCACGCCGCAGGTCTTTCTGGACGCAGTGCTCCTGTGGACCGCCGGCCACCCCGCCCTGACCCAGCGCATCTGTCAGGTTCTCTCTCGCCGCCCCCCGACACCGGAGGGCACTGATGAGCCCGATGAGAAGGAGGTCATTGACGGGTTGGTGCAAGATCTTTATTTTTCCTCTGGTACCGGCGGGACGCACGGCCCGTATTCCCAGCACGGCGGCCAGGGCCGGCTGGGCAGGACCCCGGCGGCGCTGGGGATCGCCGACCCGGTGTTGCAGGACATCGAGCGGCGCTTCGGCAAGGACAACCCCCGGGGCGCGGCGATGCTCTCGATCTACCGCCGCCTCTGCGAGGGGCAGCGGGTCGGGGTGCTGCCCGAGAGCCAGGCGCAGCTCCTTCTGCGGGAAAGCGGTCTTTTGGTGGAGCGCTGCGATGGGGAAGGCACGCACCTTTTCATTCGCAACCGCATCTTCGCCCGGGTGTTCAGCGAGTCCTGGGTCAAGGAGCGCCTGGGACAGACGGCCCTTTGCGCGCCCCTTCTGCGCTACCGCGAACACGATCAGCGGGCCGAGTTTCTCCTTTCGGGGGACGACCTGTCCGAGGCGGTGCGCGCGTCCCGCGGGCGCGACGATCTGAGCGTCGAAGAGCGGGACTTCCTCTTCGCCAGTCAGCAGGCGGCGCTGGAGGCCGAGAGGCGCAATACCGAGGAACAGTCGGTGAAGCGCTCGTTCCGGCTGGCGGAGGAGCAGGCGCGGCGGCGGCGCTTCATGGGCCTTCTGGTCGGTGCGTTCCTCTCAGTGATCGTCGGGCTCTTGGGCACCATCGGCTGGCTCTTCCATGACGCCTCGCAGGCGCGCATGGCCCGGACGCAGGCCGACACGGCGCGGGGGGAGAGCGAGAAGACCCAGCAGAGCCTGTCCGGGGAGACCGCGAAGGAGAAGCAGGACCACGGGCGCACCCGGGCGCAGCTCGCCGAGACCGAGGGGGACCTGAAGGACGCGCGCAAGGGGATGGAGGAGGCCCGGCGGCAGATCGGCCAGGGGGAGGCGCGTTCGGGGGTGGTCGCGGGCAGGGTCGAGAAGATCTTCAAGAAGCGCATCATCACTTCCAAGGGCCGCGGCGCGGGACCTGACACCGGCGTGAACAAGGAGCTGGTAGACGGGGTGCTGCTGAAGAAGGGGTGGCCGGCGATCCGCGGGTGCTACCCCATCGCCGGCCCGGTGCCGCGGACGCTGCCGGTGGAGGTGGTGGTCCAGCAGAACGGCGAGATCAGCGAGGCCGGCGCCGAGGTGGACGTTCCGCAGAAGGAGTGCGTGCTGGGTGTTCTTCGGGGTCTGCGCTTCCCACCCTTCTCGGGGGCGCACTTCGTGCGCATCAATTACCGCTTTCTGCACCAGGCGAAGAAGTAGCCCACTTCGTCAAGGGTTGTGTCGCGCCTGGGGTCGGTAGACGGACTACGCTGCCAGCGACTGCAAAAGCTCGCTCACCATAGACTTGAGCAAGAGCACGATGGTAGCGGCCTCGCCGGTCTCGGTGTACTCGCGAGACGAGACGATCCGCATCCGCGGCTGCTCACCGATGAGATCGGTGAGAGTGACTTGCAAGAAGGTCCACACGTCGGCGACGGTGTAGGCGCCATAAAGCACTTGCTGTGTTTGCTGCCGTTTTTGCTGGTTGTGCCACGCCGCGCACAAGAGCCCCCCGAGAAGCTGCGCCACCGGGCTGCGAGCTTCCACACCGCGCTTGGCTTCCACGACCAGCAGGTACGGGGGCATGGCATCGGCCTCGATGTCCATGGCCGCCAGGGCGCCGTCCACTTCACCGCGCAACTCGCCCCGCGGCAAAGTCGCAGAAAGTGGCACCAGCGAAAACGCGCGGATGTTGTCGCGTTCGCCCAGGAGCAAGAGCGGGTAGATCATGCGCGCCCAGAGCGTGGCTTCATTGGCCAGAAGCGGCCTGTAGGACAGGATGTTGCGCCGAAGCACGGCAAGCGCCTGCTGATCGTTCTGGGTCAGTTCGCCGACCGCGCGCGCATCAAAGAGCGCCGGCACGACCCCGCGGTCTTCGAGCGAGACCAACTCGCGAAGCTGACTGATGGTCAGCAGGCCAAGTGTATACAGAACCACGCCTGTATCTACCACGCCGGCCGCCCCGGCGCCACCTTGCTTCTCGGCGGGCTGGCTCGATCCGAGTTTGAGGACAGGCCCCAAGGGCCACTGCCCGTAACTCCGCATTCCTCTTGAGACGGCCTTCTGGCACGGACCTTGCCTAAGGATAAATGGATAAAGGACAAAGGGCCTGCCAAAGAGGCAGCACCCCTTTGTCCAACAGAGGTCCCCCATGACGCTCAAGATTGCTCCTCGTTCGACCGCTTCCCGCCGCGCCACCGCCGGCCCGGCATCTGCTGCCACCCCGGCCTCTGGCGCCACCCCGGCCTCTGCTCTGGCGCCACCCCGGCCACCCCGGCCCCTACCGGTGTGGACGGCGACGTCCACGTCGGCGTCGATGGCGCCGTGACCCTGGATGCCCAGACCGCCCATCCCGACGAGGACAAGGCCGCCCAGGTCCTGCTCCAAAGCGGGCGTTACTTCGTCGTGCGCACCGAGGACCAAGGCTTTGGCGAGTCGGTGCGCTCCATGGTCGTTCACTACGA
>JBBRLA010000239.1:0-11330 GCA_038231615.1 Polyangia bacterium
TAAAGGTTGCGTCGGGGTAGGAGCCCTGCCCCTTTATGGCAAAGATCGCCTTGGCGATCAGCTCGTCGTGCTTCTTCTCGACGGCCTCGATTTGATCCTCGTAGAGCTTGCGAATAGCGCGGGCGTCGTCGTCGATCAGCCGGGCCAGCCGAATCATCGGGTCGTTGGAAGCGGCGATGGCCCGGGGCCCGCCTTCCCACAGCTTCTTCCGCAGGGCCACGTCCTGGAGCTGGCTTCCCGAGGTCAGCGCCCGCGCCAGGTCTTCGGGCGAATCCTTGCCCAGCACTTTCTTCACCGCCGGATGATCCGCGCCCAGCCCCTCGCGCAGCTTGCTCAGGGAGAACCCCAGGGTCAGCTCCTCCATTTTGAGGTAGATTGGCGCCGACGAGAACAGCTCCTGGGTCAGCGAGGGCAGCGCCGACTCACGGTACTCCCGCAGGCGCTTCTCGTTGGGCTTCTGGCGTTCATCGGCGGCGCGCACCAGCGTCCGGGCAATGTGAAAAAGCTCGCTCTGGAAACCGCCGCCGCGCTCCAGGTAGCTGAGCCGCTTGTAGATCGGCTTCAGGTCGGCCTGCGCCCGGGCCGCCTGGTCCCAGGCGCCGCCGTAAAGCTTCTGCAACGCCGGGACTTTGGCGATCCCCTCGCGCAGTGACTTCTCCTCGGCAGTCTTTTTGGCCATGAAAGTGGGGTCCAGCAGGGTCTCTTCCTCCCCGCTGATGGCCTTGACTGCATTCTCGACGAAGAAAAGCTGCCCCTGGCTGATGCGGCGCTCCTCGGGCCCGCGCCGGGCGAACTGGGTCAGGAGCCCGCGCAGCTCGGCCAGGCGCAAAAGGCGTTCGGGAAAGGCCGTGTCGCGCAGGAAGGACAGCTCGGCCACCGTGCGCAGGCGCTGGGTGGTGCCGGGGTGGCCGGCGACGAAGACCAGCTCGCCTTCCTTGGCGCCGGCCGGGCTGAAGCGGAAGTGATCGTCCGTGCGGCGCGGTTTGCCGTCCTCGTACACGCGCAGGAACGACACGTCCAGGTCGTAGCGCGGGAAGTTGAAGTTATCCGGGTCGCCGCCAAAGAAGGCCATCTGGAACTCGGGGGCAAAGACCAGGCGCACGTCCTGAAAACGGCGGTACTTGTACAGGTCGAAGCGCCCGCCGTGGTACAGGGTGACCACGTCGCAGCGGACCTTGGCGTCCTGCCCCTGCTCATTCGAACCGGCGCATTCCTTCTCGATGCGGCTCATCTCGGCCTTCTGGGACTCGTTGAACCTGGGCCCTTCCAGGCCCTTGGTGGCGGCCTGGATGCGGGCGCTCACGTCCTTGATGTCGACGAGCTGGTTGACTTCGATCCCCGGGCACTTGCGCTCGTCGGCCTCGGTCTTGGCCAAAAAGCCACTCTTGATGAAGTCCTGCTTCGCCGAGGAGAGGTCCTTGACGCACTCGGTTGCGCAGTGGTGGTTGGTCATTACCAGGCCACTGTCGGAAACGAACGAGCCGGAGCAGCCGCGGGCCAGGCGCACGGCGGAGAGCCGGGCGTGGTTGAGCCAGTCATCGCTGGGCGTGAAGCCGTAGCTTTGCTTCACCTTGTCCCGGGGGAAGTTGTTGAAGGTCCACATGCCCTCATCGGCGCCGGCGGAGGAAAGGGAGAGAGCCAGCGCGGCGGCGCACGGCCAGTTTGAAAGGAAGCGAGCAAGGCGGTTCATCGGGGTCTCCAAGGCAGATTCAGAAGAGGTTTTAGCACGTGAACGGGCCGGGGAAAGCTGGAAAATCGGGTCGCGATGTGTGCAGCGCGTCACAAAAGGAGCAGGCTGAAGAATCAGGAAAGCCGGCGATGACGCAGGAAGAGCGCCAGCGCCAGCAAGAAGAGCCCGCCCAAGAGCACCCGCGACATCGGATGCCGGGGCCCGCCAGCGCCGGAGCCAGAGCCAGAAATCGAGCAGCCCCCGCTCAGCCGGGCCGGGTGCCCACCCTGATCCAGCTTCACCCCGGCGTTGCCAGTGTTGCGGTTGTCGTGGTGAAAGCTTTCCCAATCGATGCGGTCGCTGGTCCTGCCGCCGATGTGCCAGGCAAAGAGCCAGCCGTCGCGGGTGTTGATTGCCAGTTCCAGCCGGCCATCGCCGTCGAGGTCCCCGACCGCCGGGGAGGCGGCGTTCCACCCGCCGGTGAACTTGGGAAAACCCCGCGCCTCCTTCCCGGCGGCGTTCCACGCATGCACGAAATACCCCGCGGATCCTGCGACGACATCTTCCATACCGTCGCCGTCCACGTCGGCCAGGATGGGGTTCACGAAGAACAGCCAGTCCTCGATGAGCGTGGGGAAGCCCACCTTCTGATACCCGGTGGCCAGGTCCCAGGCGGAGATGTGCATCTCATAGTCCGATCGGGCCCACCCCTTGGCCATGCCCAGGGCCACGCTGATCCCGGCCGTCGGCATGATCAGGTCCAGCTTGCCGTCATCGTCGATGTCCCCCAGCGCCGGGCTGGAGATGACCGGCACGGTGGCGATCTCGTTGGCCTCGCTGCCGTTGCCAAAGCCGCTCCTGCCGAAGATCGGCTGCTGGGCGATGGGCTGCCCGTTGGCCTTAAACACCTTCATCGCCCCGGCGATGCCGCTGGTGAAGACCTCTGGCACCCCATCGCCGTCTATGTCCCCCAGGGCCACGGCGTTGGGCAGGCCCAGGCCGACCACCGGCAGCACGTACTGGGTCTGCACGTGGACCGGCCAGCCGGGCAAAAAGACACTCGATGCACGGTTCCCCCGGCCGTCGATGACGTAGAGCCTGCCCGTGCCATCGTCATACTGCTCATTGGTCGAGACGGCGACGTCCGGGATGCCGTCCCCATTCAGGTCCCCCACCGCCGGCGTGCCCATGATGCGCGCCTGCTGCCGCGGGTCCTTCTGCTTCCCATCGTCGGGCTTGCTCAGGTCCCACACCTGCACCGGCCAGCCGGCCACCGGGCTGCCATCCCCGTGCCAGGCGTAGACCCGGCCATCCATCGAGGCGGCGACGATGTCCAGCTTGCCGTCCCGGTCCAGGTCCACCAACACCGGCGCGGCGAAGAAGCCGTCATCGAAGGTGTGGCGCGGGTCGATGGCCGCCTTGCCGGCATCGCCCATGCTGTGGACCGGGAAGCCGGGCAGGAGCTTTCCTTGCGCGGACAGGGCCAGCACCGCGCCATAATAGGTGGCCACCACCACCTCGGGCTTGCCGTCCCCATTCAGGTCCCCGACGGCCGGGGTCGAAAGGATCGGCGACAACCCCGGGGGCCGCTGCCGGATCTGGTCCTGCCCGGTGGCCGGCAGCCACGCCGGGGCCCTCCCGTGGCCCGAAGGCCCGTCGGCCAACGCGGGCAGCGCCGGTCCCTGGACCGGCCAACCCGGCAGTTCCGTTCCCGACGCGGTGATGGCGTGGACCAGGCCCCCCGCATCTCCCAAGATCAGTTCCCGTCGGCCATCGCCCAGAAGGTCCGCGGTCTTGATCGAGGATTCGCCCGACGCCCCCAGGCGGATCGGGAAGCCGGGCAAAAGGTCCGGGTCGGTGATCACATGCACCGCCCGCCGCGCCTCGCCGACCAGCCCGTTGCGCCCCGGGTCCGTCGAATGCAGCGTCACCCGCAGCCGCAGCGTTACCGTATGCACGTGGGCCGGATCATCGGGCTGGAACGCCGGATCGTCCCGCGCCGGCACCGGGTTGTCGATCCGCAGGTCCTTCACCACGAACGACCCCAGCGTGCCCTCCATCCCCTGGTTGAGCATCTCGCCGTGGCCGATGGCCTGGAAGCGATCGTCGGTCGCATCGACACCTGGCGCCCATTCAAGCAAGTAGTCAAAACTGTCGCCCGGGGTGCGCAGCGAGATGCGCCCCTTGACCGGCACCTGCCCCTGGCTGGTGTAGAGCACCTGGAACCATTCCGGGCTCTCGATCTCGGCCTCGGGAGGCAGGGCGCCCGAAAAGATCCGGTCCACCGCGCTGCGCCCATTGGGTCGCCCGTAGCCGAACCGGCGGACGAAGCCGGGCCCGGTGGGGAAGGCGGACAGGGTGTGGTCCTCCGTCGGGCTGTAGAAGTGATCGGCGGTGCCGGTCAGGAGCTGCTTGACCTCCTCGGCGGTGATCCGGCGCACGCGCGCCTTTGCCGGCCCGGGATCTCCCGCGGGGGCGTCGCTCAGACCGCGGGCGTGGATCGGCGGCGGCGCCGGCAGGTCCGCCAAAAGTGCGGCACTGTAGAGCAGCCCGGCAAGCCCGGCCGCCTTGCCGGTGGCCTCCGAGCTGCACGAGGTCCCCGGCACCGAGAGCAGGAGCTGGGCCCCGTAGTTGGTGCAGTTGTTGAAGGCGAAGACGTCGGTGGCGTTGTCGAGGGTGTCGGCATTGTAGCGGATGGCGTGGACGTAGATCGTGTGGTTGTTGGTCCCGGGGAAGTTGTGGTGAAAACTGTTCTCGTCGGCGGCCGAGGCGATGACCGTGACGTGGTTGTCGTACGCGTAATCGATGGCGTAGCGCGAGATGGGCGTATTGTCGAGGGCCCCCAGGGCCTCCTGGATCACCGAGGCGCCGATGTCCACTGCGTAGGTCGCCGCCATGCCGAAGGCGCTGGCGTCGGCGATGAAGCTGTCGCCCACGCGCAGCGGCATCACCATGCAGCGCGGGCACACCCCGATGTCGCCGATGCCGTTGTCGCCCTCGCCGGCGGAGTCGTGCGCCTCGCCGGTGCCATGGCCGTAATGCACGTCGTCGGCGGGATCGTTGTCGTTGTGGAAGAAGTCCCAGCCGGCGATGTCGTCGACATAGCCGTTGCCGTCATCGTCCTTGCCGTCCGAAAACGCGGCGATGAGGTCCTGCGGGTCGAGGATGCCGTTGCCGTTGACGTCGCCCTTCAGCTTCAGCCGGGTGTCGCACACCTTGGCGAAGACCGGCTGCTGGTGACCGGTGGCTCTGGTGTAGTCCTGGACGTTGAAAATGCCGTCGCCGTTGGCGTCGTGGACCCGGTTGTCGCCGTGATGATCCGGTGACTGGCAGCCATCGTCGGGCGGCGGCAGCTCGCCGCGGTTCAGGAAGAACTTGTTCACCAGGTCGGGGCTGTTCCAGTAAATGCCCGAATCCAGCTCGGCGATGAGCACCCGGGGGTCGCCTGGGGTCCGCGCCCATGCTTGATCGTAGTGGCCGCCGGTGCCCAGGCGCTTGCTGCGCTCGTCCAGCTGGGTCAGGTTCTGGGGCGCGAAACTCCACATCTCCCACATGCCGGGGTAGCCCGGGTCGTTCGGCCAGTTTTCCTTCAGCGAATAGTCCACCTTGCCCCGGCTTTCGTCTGGGGGCCAGGCGGCGTCCGCGCCACCCCCGGGCAGCACCGTACACAGGGCAAGGAGCACGCCGACCAGGTGACCGATGAAGTGACCTGGCCGGCGAATCCGCCGATGACGACTGGAGAAAAGGCGATCCGCTTGCATCCGGCGCATCATAGTAGAGGCGCCGTTTCCCGCAATGGAAGAATTGACCCCATGAATGCACGGCTGAAGTGGCTCATCGCCACGCCGGTCATCCTTTTCGCCGGTCTTTCGGTAGTGATGACCTTCCGGTCCCTCGGCGTGCGATCGCATCAGGTCGCGGCAGCCCCCTATCAACCGGCCCCATTCAACGAATCAGCCGCGGCGGATCATCTGTCGGCGGCGGTGCGATTCGAGACCGTCATTTCCGACGCCACCGCCATGACGCAGGCCGGCGATGCCTTTGTCGGCCTGCACCGGCATCTGACTCGGGTCTTCCCGCGCGTGCATTCGACCCTCACCCGGGAAGCGGTCGCCACCTACAGCCTCCTTTATCACTGGTCAGGTACGGACCCAAGCCTTGACCCCATCCTCCTTCTGGCCCACCAGGACGTCGTACCGGCGGACCCGACGACCCTGACCCGGTGGACTCATCCGCCCTTCGCGGGGGACGTCGCCGATGGCTACATCTGGGGCCGCGGCACGCTGGATGACAAGCACAGCCTGATGGCCATCCTCGAAGCCGCCGAAGCCCTTTTGGCCATCGGTTATCAGCCGCGCCGCGGCATCTACATTGCCCTGGGCCACGACGAAGAGGTCACGCCGGATGCCCATCATCATCAAGAAGGCGCCCCGGCCATCGCCGCCCGGCTTGTCTCTCGCGGCATCCATGCCCAGTTCTCTCTTGACGAATGCGGCGTCATCGGCGGGGCCCTGGGGGTGGCTGCCCCGGTGGCCTTCGTCCACATCAACGAAAAGGGCTACCTCAGCTTTGAATTGAGCGCCCAGGCCCCTTCCGGCCACTCTGCTGCACCGCCCCCGGAGACCGCCCTCAGCATCCTGGCCCGCGCCGTCGATCGCCTGCGCCTTCACCCCATGCCGGCGCACCTGGATGGCGCGTTCCGGACACAGGTCGACTCTCTCGCCGCCGAGATGCCCTTTGGGTGGCGCCTCATCGTTTCCAACCTGTGGTTGACCGGCCCGCTTCTCGTACCCCTTTTCGCCAGTCAGCCCAGCTCCGATGCCTTCATCCGCACCACCCTGGTCACCACCCTGTTTCAGGCCGGCATAAAGGAGAACGTCATCCCCGCCACGGCGCGCGCCGTGGTGAACAGCCGCGTCCTCCCCGGGGACTCCCTCGAAGGCACCCTGGCCCACATCCGCGCTGCCATCGACGACCCCCGCGTGACCCTCCGTCCGCTCCACGATTGGGCCCCTCCCTTCCCGGATGCCGCTGTCGAGGGGCCCGGCTTCCGCGTCATCGCCCGATCGCTCCGCCAGGTCTTTCCCGACACCCTGGTCACCCCGGGGCTGTGTATGGCACGTACCGACAGCCGCTACTATGCCGCCATCACCCCCGACCGCTACCGGGCCGCGCCCATCCCCTTCGACAGGACGGACGACGCCCGGGTGCACGGCATCGACGAACGCGTCTCGCTAAACGCCTACTCGGCCCTGATCCGCTTCTACGCACAGCTCCTGCGCAATGCCACGTACTGATTGTTCGATCGGATCGATCAATCAATCAATCTGGGCCGAAGTCCTGCTCAACCACTCCCAGTGGTGGCGATCTCCGCCAGCACGCCGAAGTGGTCTGAAGGGAATACCCCTTCCCCATCCGGTTCATCCATCACCACCTTGCAGTCCAGCACTTCCCCCAAACCCTCGCGGGACATCGGCGACACGAAGACATAGTCGATGCGCCGGTCGGCGTCCAGGAAGCGCAGGCGCCGGGTGTAGGGGTTTTTCGCCGACCAGGTGAAGCCCGGCTCCAGGCTGCCATGCCGGCGCAGAAACGCGTCCTGATAATGGGTCCGCCGCCCGCGCAGGGTGTGCAGCCCGCGCAGAAAGCGGATCTCGTCGTTCTCCGGCGAGGCGTTGAAGTCCCCCATCACCACCGCCACCTTCGGCCCGGAGATCCCCGCCAGCACCTCGTCCACCCGCTGGTCCAGCGCCTCGATCTGGTCCTCCCGCTGCACCCCGTGGGTCATGCGGTAGTTCAGGTGGGTGCAGAACACCGCCACCTCCGCCGCGGGCGTGGGCACGATGGCGTGCAGCAGCACCCGGCGCTCCGTCTGGGTGGCGTGGGGCAGCTCGATGTGCCCGCTCTCGCGAATCGGCGCCCGCGACAGGATCGCCAGCCCCTCCAGCCCACCGCCCCACTGCACCGTGCCGGCAAAGACGTGGTGATAGCCCAGTGCCTGCGCCAGCGTCTGCGCCTGGTTCGGAAGCTGCCCGGCGATCTGCCGCACCTCCTGCAGGGCGATGACGTCGGGGTCGAGCCGGCGCATGTCCCGCTCCCACAGGGCCATGCGAGGCACAAGCGGCTCCTGCTCGCCCCACAGATTCAAGGTCAGCGCCCGCAACTTCGCTCTCCCGGCTGGCGCTGGCTCCGCGTCTGCCGGGCGAGTCGAGGGCGCCGCGCTCACGGCTGTCCGCGGTAGGTGCAGCGCGAGTCGTGGGTCTCCCACACGGTGATCGCCGAAAGCTGCTGCAGGCCGCTTTCCAGCCTCTGCCAGAGCCAGCGGCAGAGCTTCTCGCAGGTGGGGTTCTCCAGCCCCTCCAGCTCGTTCAACGTGTGGTGGTCCAGCGCCGCGATAAACGGCAGGACGAGCTGATCGAGATCATAGAAGTCGAGAAGCCAGCCCGTGTGCTCGTCCACGCCGCCGGTGATGTAGATCTCGACCCGATAGCTGTGGCCGTGCATCCGGGCGCATTTGTGCCCCTCGGGCACCCGCGGCAGACGGTGGGCGGCCTCGAAGCGATACTCTTTGCATAATTCGACGCGCATTTGCGGGCGGACACTAGCACAACATCCGCCCGCGTGGCGGGTTACTATGCTGCATGTTTATTCATCTACCCTCTTCAGCTCGCCGCGCCGTGCACATCGCAGCCCTTGCCTGCCTCTTGCCGACCGCGGCGCTGGCGGCCCCCGAGCCGCGCCTCATCACCGTGACCGGCGACGCCGACGTGCGCGTCCCACCGGACGAGGTCAACATCACCCTGGGGGTCGAGGCCAGCGACAAGGACATCAGCGCCGCCGCCCGCAAGAACGCCGAGCAGGTCAAGCAGCTGGTCAGCATGGCCCACGACTTCAAGATCGATGCCAAGGACATCGGCACCGACGAACTTACCCTGGACAAGCAGGTCGAGTACGTGAACGGCAAGAACCAGTTCAAGGACTTTGTCGCCAGAAGGACCGTCTCCCTGCGGCTGAAGGACCTGCGGCGCTTCGAGGACCTGCTCATCGCGGCCATGAAGGGGGGGGCGACCAGCATCCAGGGGGTGCAGTTCTGCACCTCCAAGCTTCGCAAGCACCGTGACGAGGCCCGCGTCCAGGCCCTGAAGGCGGCAGCGGAGAAGGCCGGCGACATGGCGCGGACGTTGGGACAGCGGGTCGGCAAGCCCCACGCGATCACCGAGAACGCCGACGGCTGGTCTGCGACTTCAGGCGCCCGCGGAGGTCTCTATGGGAACGCCCAGAACACGGTGCAGGTGGCGGGCAGCGCGGCGGGGGACAGCCCGGCGGTGGGGCTGATCACCATCAACGCCAAAATCACCGTCGCCTTCGAGCTGGAGTGATCCGCGGAACGCAACGCCGCCCTTGACCGCGGCGGGGCCGCCCCTCATTCTTCTGCCGCCATGACCCAACCCGGCCACTTCATCGTCTTCGAGGGAATCGACGGCGCCGGGACCACCAGCCAGGTGGCGCGGCTGCGGGCGTTGCTTGACCATGCCCATCCGGGCCTCCCGGTCCACGCCACCGCCGAGCCCTCCACCGGGCCGATCGGCCGCCTCCTGCGCAGCTTCCTCAAGGGGGTGGACGCGCCGGTGGACCCGGCGGCAATGGCCCTGCTCTTCGCCGCCGACCGGCGCGATCACCTGGCTCGTGAGATTCTCCCCCACCTCGCCGCAGGGACGCACGTGATCTGCGACCGGTACGCCATGTCCTCCCTGGTCTACCAGGTGGCCGCCGGGGCCGAGCGAGACCTGATCGCCGCCGCCAACGCCGGGGTGCGCCGCCCCGACCTGACCCTCCTTCTGCATGTCACCGCCGAGGTGGCCGCCGGACGCCGCCACAAACGCGCCGCCGCCGCCGAGCTTTATGAGACGGACGCCACCCAGCGCGCCGTCGCCGCCGCCTATCTGCAAGAGGCCCGCCGCGCCGAGCAGGAGGGCCAGCCGGTGGTGGTGCTGGACGGGGGCGGATCGATTGAGGATGTGGGTGAAGCCGTCATGCGAACGCTACGAACTTGCCTGGACGGCCCCTTCCAGGCACGATCAAAAGGATGACACAACGCCGTCTGGCGGCCCCGGGAGGTCGCCTGCTGTCCTATTGCGCGCTCGGCGCGCTTGCCATATCCTCCTGCGCCGGTCCCAAGGTCCGGCCCACCCCGGCGCCCGAGCGAGCCGCCCCGGCCAACGTCGTGCCACCGGCAGCCGTTTCCGGCGAACCCGCCGCCCTGGCCGCCCCCGGGGAACCGCCGCCGGCAGGTCAAGCGACGGCAGCCCCGGCCCCCGCGGCTGATCGCGAAGCACCGCGGTTCGTTGATCCTGGGTCAGGGGCGACGGCGCGCGCCTCCGGGCCCGTACGCTACGCCGGCCCCGCAGGGATGATCCCCCGCAAGCAACTGCTGACTTTCCTCGACACCCGGCCGGCGATCTTCCTGCGCAATGTCGAGTCCGAGCCTCGCATCGATGGCGGGCGGTTTCGCGGCTGGCGCATCGTCTCGTTCTACGCGGGCGACCCGCGCTTCCGCGACATCGATTTGCTCAGCGGCGACGTCGTTACCAAGGTGAACGGCCTGCCCATCGAGCAGCCTGATCAGTTCATCAAGGTCTGGGAGCAGGTACGCGACGCCGCCGAGCTGCGCGTGGACATGTTGCGCAACGGAAGGCCCCACATCGCTCGCTGGACCATCGTGGACTAGCTGGTGTAAGGTGGAGTAATGATTCCCTTCAACGAACTCGACCAGGCACTGGAACGTCACAAGCAGCGGCAGTCAAACGGGGCCGCGCAACCCATCGCACCGACTGGGCAGCACAGCGCCCCCAACGCTGGGAGCAAATTATTGGGGGACCCCTCCGCGGAGATCTCGCTGGACGAAGTAGAGGAAAGCTAGGTGCCTCTTTCCCCCGGAGAAGTCGTGGTCCGGGTGATCGGTTCGGCGCTGGGGGCCCACCCCGGGGCCGAGGTGGTCGGGACGGTAACGGAAGCCGGCGCCGCAGCCGCCGACTGGGTCGGAAAGACGGTGCTGGTGCCCAGGCTGCTCCCCTGCGGCGAGTGCGGTCTGTGCCAGCGCGGACGGGTCGCGTCCTGCCCCCACCTGCACCCCCGCGGTGCCCCGGTCGCTGAGGAGGTGCTCCCCTCGCGCTTCCTCTTGCCCCTTGGGCCGCCCATCCTGCCCGCCCCTCTGGAGGCGGAGGGCATCTGGCGCTACGCCGCGCTGCCGGACGCGCTGGCCTCCCCCTACGCCGGCCTGGTCCGCGCCGGACAAAGCCCCGGCGAGCTGTGCGTGGTGCTGGGCGGCGGGTTTCGCGCCGCGGCGGCGCTGCTGGTGATCCGGGCCCTGGGGTGCCAGTCCGTGGTGGTCTGCCCGGACGCCGCAGAACGGAAACGCCTGTGCACATCGCCCTATCATGCCCTTCTGGCCTTGGACAGCCTTGACCTGGACCCCGAAGCGGGCCGTGCGCAGGTGCGCGAGCTGGCACAGGGCGCCGGTCTTCTGGCCCACGGGATCTGCGTGCTGGAGACCACCGGCTCCGATGCCGGACGAGCCCGTGCGCTGGCGATGGTCGAGTTGGGCGGTACGGCGGTGCTCCTAGACCGGAGCGAGAGCGTGGCGATGTTGGGATTTCCGATA
>JBBRLA010000240.1:0-11312 GCA_038231615.1 Polyangia bacterium
CCTGGTGACGACCAGCGGCTGGGATGCCGGCGGCGGGACGGCCCAGCGTTATGAACGTCCGGCTCCCGCGGGGCCATGGCACAAGGTGGGCAAGGGGTTCCGGGTGGTCCTGGGCAAGGCCGGGCTCGCCTGGCGCAGCGATCAGGATGCTCCAGAGCCGCTGGTCGATGGACCGAAGAAGCGCGAAGGGGACCTGCGTTCGCCCGCGGGGGTCATGCCCCTGGGCGATATGTGGGGTTACGATGACGAGGCCCCAAGGGGGGTCAAGGTCCCTTACCACCACGCCACCCAGGAAGACCGTTGCGTCGACGACGTCAGCGCGCCGCAGTACGGTACGCTGCTCCCCGAACCCAAAGCCGGCGCCGCGTGGCGTTCCGCGGAGCGCATGCGCCGGGGAGACGAGTTGTACAAATACCTGATCGTGGTGAACTACAACATGGAGCACCCCAGGCCCGGGGCCGGGAGCTGCATCTTCCTGCACCTGCAACGTGACGCCAGCACGCCCACGGTGGGCTGCACCGCGATGGCCGAGCCGGACCTGCTGGCGATCTCGCGCTGGATGGACCCGAAGCGGCACCCGGTGCTGGTGCAGCTCCCCAAGGGGGTGCTGCCGGCGGCACGCAAGGAGTGGAAGGTGCCGTGATCGGGGCCGGCGGCCACCCCCCCACTGCCATCGACCACGGCACCGTCGTGCTGGTGGCCGATGGCGGCAAGGGCGGCCCGGGTGCCTAAATAGGCACGCCGCGACCGCTGGATGGCGGGTCGCGATCGCCGGATGGCGGCGAGCCGACTTGCCGGCCCAGCTCCTCGATCGACTCCAGACGTTGGCGCCGGTTGCGTTCTTTATCCAGGGCGTTGAATCGAGCGTCGCCCAGCTCGTCGCGAATGAATGACTGCATCGCCGCCAGTTCGTCATACACCGCCTGTCGCAGGCTGCGGTCCAGCGGCATCAGCGAGGCCCACACGATCCGGCCTTTCTGGTCGTCGTAGTCCCAGAAGCCGATCAGGCGCCCGCGGTCGAGGATCGCCGGCAGGTGCAGGCGGGTCACCTCGGAAAGCTGCCGCTGCCCGTGTTCCCAGTCCGGCACGCGCCGTTCGCCCAAGGCCGGGTCGACGAACGCGAGGTCCCGGCGCAGGTGGGTGAGGTGGTCGCGGTACGGCACGAAGGCCACGCTGGGGGCATCGCTGCGGGGCGGACGATCGTTGTGCAGCGCGGCGAGATCTTCCCGCGGGAGCAGCCGGTCGGTGTCCGGGCCGACGGGGATGGCGTCCAGCGCGGTCAAGGCCTGCCGCGCCTCCCGCAGGGCGATGCCGGCGAAGACCGCGAAGTCCTTGGCCGTGGCCGGGCCGACCCAGCGGAGGTAACGCCGCGCCAGCTCTTGATTCATGGCGGGCCTGGAGAGCGGCTTGCCGCCCCCGTCGAAAGGCCCGGGCTGCCACAGGGCGTAACGATGGCGCTGCGTATCCAGCCGCCCGGTCAGGGAAATGCGCCGCACCTGGCCCTCGCCTTCCAGCCGACCCAGGGCGATCGGCAAGGTCGTCGCAAAGCCTTTCTTCTTTCCAATGTCGCCCAGGCTGCGGATGAGACCGGCGCCAAGTTGCTGGTGCAGCTCGTGGGGTTCCAGGGGGCCGCCGGCCAGGGCATCGAGCACCCCGGCGCACAAGGCGCCGAGCTCCTGATCGGTAAGTCCGCAGTGCTTACGGGCGACCTCGACCTCGCCGGTTTCATGGGAAGCGCGCCCGGCCCACAGCGCCAGCGCCACGTCGCACGCGGGCACCAGCATGGTGCAACCGCGTACCGCGGGGACTTCGCAGATGCTGCCAGCGGCGAGCGCCTCGTCCACCCCGGCCCGGGGCAGCCGCGCCCGCGCGAAGAGCGCGATGTAGGGAAGCTGACCGCCCCCCGTATGCAGCCAGCCGGTGCGCTCGAGCACCTCGGCGACAGTGCCGCGCTGGGTATGCGGCAGCCCCTGACGAGCGAACCACAGTGCTTGCAGAAACGGCATATCCATGACCAGCGGCGAAGGCTCTACAACGGGCGGCGAAGGCTCCACAACGGGCAGCGAAGGCTCTACAACGGGCGCTGATGCCTCATCGATGGGCGTTGATGGCTGAGCAGATTTAATCTCGACGGCCGCCTCCGCTTCGCCCGATGCCGCCACTTTTCGCCGCCGCCCGCGGCGCTTCTTTTCGACCCCCTGCGCGGACGCGACGACTGGCTCCGATTCGACCCAGGCAGCCGGCGCTGACATCGCCTCCGCTTCGCTCGATACCGCCACTTTTCGCCGCCGCCCCGGCCTCTTCGCCTTCCCGATGGGGACCTCTGGGCTTGTGCCAACCTCGTGGATCTTTTTCGCTAGCGCCAACCTGCGAAGGGTCTTCTTCAGCGCAACGACCGGCTCCTGCGGGAGATCGATCTTGGCTTCTTGTTTGGCTTCCTGCGCTTCGATGCTCCCGAAACGGCCCTTCTTGGTCTCCGGCCCCGTATGCGCAGTCTTTGTCTTCGTCGACATTCTTTTCATGATGGCTGAATCCTGACAATCTCCAGCGACACGGGCAAGAGAGTTTTGCTGCTGATATACTTTTCTCCGATGAGCCCCACCCGACAACCACAGCGACGCGCGCATACTTTGCTCACCAGCGTTTTTCTTCTGCTCGCCCTCTCGCCCACCGCCCGCGCCGTCGACAAGGACCTCTTCACCGGGGCCGCCCGCGTGGTGGCGGTGGGTGACATCCACGGCGATCAGGACAAGTTCCTCGCCGTTTTGCGCCTCGCCAGGTTGATCGACGACAAGGGCGACTGGATCGGGGGCCAGGCCCATCTGGTCCAGACCGGCGACATTCTCGACCGCGGGCCCGATTCGCGCAAGGTAATGGACCACCTCATGCGGCTGGAGACGCAAGCCCGGAAAGCCGGCGGTCACGTTCATGCCCTCATCGGCAACCACGAGGCCATGAACCTGATCGGCGACCTGCGCTACGTCTCCGATGGCGAATTCGCCGCCTTCGGCGATCCCCCCCGCGGCACCCCGATCCCGCGCGTCCCCACCGGCAGCTACCCGGGCCTGCAGGCGGCGTTCTCCCCGCAGGGCAAGTACGGCGCATGGATCCTCACCCACAACGCCATCGTCAAGATCGACGGCACCCTTTTCCTTCACGGCGGCATCAGCCCCAAATACCAGGGCCGCGATCTCCACGAGATAAACCAGGCCATCCGCCAGGAACTCGCCGGCCGGAAAGACCCTCGCACCGGCATCGCCATGGACCCGGACGGGCCCTTGTGGTACCGCGGCCTCGCCGAGTCGGGGCAGGAGCAGGTGCAGAAGCGCCAGGTCCAGCAACTCCTCACCGGCCAGAAGGCGCGGCGCATGGTCATCGGCCACACCGTGCAAGACCTGGGGATCACCCTGCGCTACGACGACCAGCTCATCCTGATCGACGTGGGCATGTCCTCCCGCATGCTCAACGCCCCGGCCGCCTGCCTGCTCATCGAGCCGGGGCACGGCGGCAGCGCCGACAAGATCAGCATCCTAAAGTAGCGCCTGCACACGACCCATGCCTTCCCCAGCAACCCGCGCCGCCCCCAGGAACCAACCCGCGGCAGCCCTTGTCCCCGCCCGAAAACGCCGCTACCTTGCGCTCGTCCCGATCTCTGCCACTCTTATATAGAAAGGAGCGACCGTGAAGACCACCCTCACGCCAGAGCAGCTCGTCGGCCCCTCAGGCCGCCTTCGCGAGGCCAACCTCGCCTTCGCCGGCCGCTACCCCGGCGAGGGCGAAAAGCGCCAGCCCGTGCACACCGTCTATGGCGGTGCCCACCTGTTCACCGCCGACTCCGCCGCCAAGCTGGGCGCCCTGGCACAGCGCGCCCTTTCTCAGTACGCCCCGGATTTTGTCACCTTCGCCCGCGCCATCGGCCTCATGGGAGCCGAGCGGCTGCCCACCTCCTTCGCCGAGTCCGAGGCCCTGCGCGCCCAGGTCGAACGCGACCCCATCAGCGCCCGCGCCGGCAACGCCCCTGCCTGGCTGGCCCACACCCTGTACCAGCGGGTGCTGGAGAAGCTCCGCCGCGAACCGGTCGAGGACTTCCGCATCGACTTCGAGGACGGCTACGGCAACCGCCCCGACGCCGAAGAGGACGGCCACGCCGCCGCCGCCGCCAACGAGATCACCAAAGGTTTCCAGGCCGGCACCCTGCCCCCTTTTATCGGCATCCGCATCAAGCCCTTCACCGAGGACCTGCGCGCCCGGAGCATCCGCACCCTCGACCTCTTTCTGACCACCCTGCTGGCGCCGAGTTCCGGCACCTCCGGGCACCTCCCAGACAACTTCGTAGTGACGCTGCCCAAGGTGACCGTGCCCGAGCAGGTGGCGGTGCTGGCCGACCTCTGCGATCTCTTCGAGTCCCGCTTTAATCTCCCCACAGGCTCGCTGCGCTTCGAGGTGATGATCGAGACGCCGCAGTCGATCCTCGACTGGCGCGGGCAGTCCGCGGTCCCCTCGCTGGTAGCCGCCGGCAGGGGTCGGTGCACCGCCGCCCACCTGGGGACCTACGATTACACAGCTGGCTGCAACATCACCGCCGCCTACCAGGCCATGGACCACCCCGCCTGCGACTTCGCCAAGCATGTCATGCAGGTCTGCCTGGCCGGCACCGGCGTCTGGCTCTCCGATGGGGCGACCAACGTAATGCCGGTGGCCCCGCACCGCGTCGTTCCGGGCGGCCCGCCGCTCAGCGCGCAGCAGATGCTGGAGAACCAGGCCGCGGTACACGGGGCCTGGCGCCTGCACTGCCGGCACATCCGTCATTCGCTGGTGCAGGCCTACTACCAGGGCTGGGACCTGCACCCCGCCCAACTCCCCACACGCTACGCCTCGGTGTACGCCTTCTTCCTGGAGGGGCTCGATGCCGCCTCCGAGCGGCTGAAAAACTTCGTCGAAAAGGCGGCGCAGGCCACGCTGGTGGGCGATGTCTTCGACGATGCCGCCACCGGACAGGGCCTGCTGAACTTCTTCCTCCGCGGCCTCTCGTGCGGCGCGATCCGCGAGGACGAGGCCCTGGCCACCGGGCTGACCCTTGCAGAGCTGCGGTCGCGCTCTTTCCTGAAGATCCTGCAAGGGCGGCGCGGCTAGCCACCCTTCTGTAAAACTTCTGCACAGCTGCTGTTATAGTGCGCCTGCCACATCCAAAGGAGGCACGAATGTACAGTACGCTGCGGAAGAAACTGATGTTGTCAGCTCTGGTGCTCACCGCGGCGTGTGGCCCCAAAGGCCCTCCTGATCTGGGGTTCCCTCCAGACGCCGGCGAGCCCGATCTCGGCGCCCCCGCGGACCTTGGTGCCGGCCCTGACCTGCGCCCCGAGCGAGACATGACCGGGATGCCAACCGACCTGGCCGGGAGCGGCGACCTGACGGGGAACAGCGACCTGACGGGGAGCAGCGACCTGCCGGCGATGCCGCCCGACCTGGCGCGAAGCGGCGATCTGGCGACGATGCCCGACCTGCCGGCGATGCCCGACTTGCCGGCGATGCCCGACTTGCCGGCGATGCCCGACTTGCCGGCGATGCCCGACTTGCCGATGATGTTCGACCTGAAACGGCCGGACCTGAGCGCCGATGGGGGAATCTGTGACGGCGGCACCGTGCCAGTGGATCTGCGCGCCGCGCCGACCGGGCACATGATCCATCCCAAGGAGATCGGCGCCTCCTGCCTGGCCACCACGGACTGTACCCAGGGCACCAAGCCCGTGTGCTGGACCGCGACCCTCTTCAACAAAGCGATGTATCTGCCCGTGGCGGGGGGCTATTGCAGCTCTTCCGCCTGCACCGCGGACAGTGACTGCGGCAGCGGCAACCTGTGCGTGGATTTCGGTGCCGAAGGCAAGACCTGCATCGCCGGCTGTGCCGACGCGGTCACCTGCCGCCACCCGGGCTACGTATGCACCCTGCTGAGCGTCTCCGGCGGGATGGTCCAGGCCGGCTGCTTTCCCGACAGCAACTTCGATTGCAACCCCGAGAGCACGACCCCTTGCACCGACGCGGCCACCGGCGGGCTCGGGGCCTGCTTGCGCGCGGCCGTCGAGGACGACCATGGTGGCACGTGCCATGCCCTGTGCCAGCCGGGCGACGCCTGCGACCCCGACATCTTCGGTGAGAATACCGCCTGCATCGAGATCGATCTGACTCAGTCCGGAGATTTCTTTCGCGGTACGGCCTGCATCCCCAACGCGCCGATGCCCCTTGCCCCGGGCGCCGCATGCACCAATGTGACCGACTGCATTCCAGGCTATGAGTGCGACGTGCTCATGGGCGGCACCGGCACGTGCCAGAAGCTGTGCCACCTGGGCAAGCCCACCCCGGCCTGTCCCGCCGGCACCACCTGCAAGAACGTCTTCGGCCTGTGCGACGGCGCCGGCCTGTGCGAATGAGCCGCTGAATTCGCCCCGCCCACCGGCTATCCCTACGGCCACATGGGCCCAGAGTAGACCCACCGGGCTACTTTTTCTGCCACGACATCAGGGT
The DNA here is from genome assembly GCA_038231615.1 of Polyangia bacterium. Lineage (GTDB taxonomy): Bacteria > Myxococcota_A > Polyangia > Palsa-1104 > JAEUJZ01 > JBBRLA01. The sequence goes on from JBBRLA010000240.1 coordinate 6,523, forward strand.
GTTCTGCACCGTCTTGACGAAGGGCGACTCCAAGATCTGGAACAGGTCCAGGGACCGCCGCACCTGCTCCAGCGCCTTGTCCCGCTGCTCCATGTCCCAAAGCACCAGCCCCGCATCATAAAGCGCGCTGGCCTCCTGCTTGCGGTCGCCGCGCTCCCTGGCGATGGCCAGCATCCACTCGAAGTATTTGATCGCCCGCCGCGGCTCCCCGCTCCGGGAATAGATCCGCCCGATGCGGTGCAGCGCCAGGCCCTCCGCGGAACGGTCCCCCAGCTCGCTGACCACCCCCAGGTGCAGCTTGTAGCACTCCAGGGCCCGCTTGGTCATGCTCAGTCTCAGGAACACGTCGGCCAGCTTGTTCAGCAGATCGGCCTCGTGGCGGCGGACGCCGAGCTGCCGGCAGATCCCCAGCGCCTGCTCGTAAAGCACCACCGCCCGCCGGTGCTGCCCCAGCATGACCTGGATGTCGCCCAGGTTCGCCGTCGCCGCCCCCTGCCCCAGCCGGTCGCCCATCTCGTCGGCGATCCCCAGCGAGCGTTCCACCAGCTTCACCGCCACCTCACCGTCTCCCAGGTCCATGTAGGTCGCGCCCAGGTTGCTCAGCGTCACCGCCTCGCGCTGCCGGTCCCCCGCCGCCTGCAACATCTCCAGCGCCGGCTCCAGGCAGGATACCGCCAGGTTGGGTTCCAGCATGTACTTGTAGGTCACGCCCAGGTTGCACAAAAGGTCGCACTCGACGGCCCGGTCGTGAAGTTCCCGGGCCAGCACCAGCGCCTGTTTGTGGGCCTCCGCCGCGGGGCGATAGTCGCCGAGCTGGTAGTACACCCGGCCCAGGCGATCCAGCGCCTCGCACTCGGCCCGCGTGTCGGACACCTCGCGCATGATCTCCCGCGCCTGCTCCAAAAGGTCCACTGCCCGGCGGTATTCCCCCAGGCTGGCATGCAGGGTACCCAGGTTCGACAGGGCCACCCCCTCGTCGCGGCGCCGCCCCAGGCCGCGGAGCAGATCCAGCGACTTTTCGTAGATCTCGATGGTCCCGCGGACGTCCCCCAGTTCGACGGTGGCCAGCCCTAGGTTGCCAAGCGCGCTGCTTTCCCGCTCGCGGTCGCCCAGTTCACGGAAGCAGGCCCGCGCCGCCGAGAACGCCGCCACCGCTGCCGCCGCGTCCCCCTTCCGCAGGTGTACCTGCCCCAGGGCATCGAGCACCATGCCCTCATCGCCGCGATCTGCCAGCTCCCGGGCGATGTGCAGCGCATCCTCGAAGCACGAAAGCGCCCGGTCATGCCGATCCAGGTGGTAGAGACAAAGGCCCAGGTTGGACAGCACCGTCCCTTCATTCCGCCGCTGTGCCGTCTCCCGGGAGATGGCCAGCGCCGCTTCCAACAAAACCACCGCCCGGTCGCCGTCGCCCAGTTCCTCGCAGGCGTGGCCCAGCGCGGTCAGCGTGCCGCCCTCCCCGCCTCGATCGCCGAGCTGTCGGAAGAGCGCCAGGGCCGCCTCCAGCATGTCCAGCGCCTTTTTGGCTTCGCCCAGTTCCAGGTGGGCCAGGCCCAGGCTGTGCAGGGCGTCCGCCTCGTAACGCTGCTGCCCCCGGGTGCGGGCGGCCAGGAGCACCGCTTCGTAGACCTCGATGGCCCGGCGACGCTCGTCGGTCTCTTCCGATTGCAATTGCAACTGCGATGGGGATTGCGATGAAGCGTCGGCCGCCCGGGGCAGGCATGTGCCGGCCGGGGCGCCGCCCGGTGCACCGGAAGCGCCGGGGGTGGAGCCGGTTGGGAAGGGTCGCAGGTCGGGGGTCGGGCGAAGCGGGCGCGTCATCGGGGTCTCGGTAAAATCCTGAGACTCATGGCAGATAGCCGGGGGCGGAGTCAATCGCCAAAATCGCACTCTACCACGGTACCGGCGCCCAAGCACCCGCCTGCCGGGCGCCGCGGGGTGGCTACCGCTTGCTGGAGCGCCAGCCGGGGCGCCGGCTGCTGGGGGGCCGCCGCGCCGAGGCCGCTGGCGCCGCCTGGCCGCGATCCACCTCGTTCTGGAACGCCTGGTCGGCCGCCGCCGCATTGCGCGTCTCTTGCGCCTGAAACCGCGCCGCGGCCACTGCCTCGGCGGCGGGGTCCACGGCCTGGTCGCTGCTCAGCTTCTCGATCACGTCCACCATGAGCAGGTCGGCGTCCGCGTCTTGCAGGTCCTTCAACTCCTGCGCCCGCTGCGCGACCGTGGCGCTCCGCTGGTCCATGCGCTGCTTCGCCAGGTCGTCCCGCAGCTTCACCGCCTCGGCGTAGTCGGCCTCGATCTCGGCCCGCAGCGGGCTCCCCTCGGGGTAGCTCAGCCGCTCCGCCTCATACGCCGCGAAGGCCGTCTCCGCGATCACCGCCTGCACCGTGTCCAGCACCAGGCCCGCTTCCGTGGTGCGGATCTTCAACAAATAGGCCGCCTCCAGCCCGCGCATCACCTCCGCGTCCTTGGCCAGAAGCTCGGTTCGCAGGAGCCCCGGGTCCACCCCGGAAATCTGCACCACCGGCTGGCTGACCGGTCGCGAGAGCGCATAGGCCACCGCATCGGCCACGATGCGCTGCTGCTTGGTGGCCAGGATGCCCACCTTGGCTCGCATCTCGCTGGTCAAAAGCGGGTAGGTCAGTCGCTCCGACAGCGTCGCCACATACATGCGCTTTTCATAGAGCTGGTCCGCCGATAGGCTCAGCCAGTTCGCGCTCTGGCCCCACGCTCCGCCGGGGTTGCCGTCGGGGATAGCGGATTCCGTCCGCAGCACCTCCTGCTGCAGGAAATCCATGTACCCCTTCAACGACACGCCCTCGGGCAGGATTTTGCTGATGTCCATCTTCATGTTCGTGCTCCTTTTGTCGCTCGTGTTCCTGTGGACCCGAAAAGGACCGCGGGCAGGAGGACTCATGCCCCCCGGCCGCGCGGTCCCTCGGGCGTCATTTCTCAGCGGCGGGCCCGACCGCGGGGCGGCGCCTGCGCGACCGTCGGATCGCTCCCCGCAAGCGTCACCTTCTGGCCCTTGATCCCGACCTTGCCCGGCAGCGAGGTCGTTGCCAACGACTTTTCCCCGCCGGCCCGCAACCCCCCCTTGGCCTTGGTCACCGCTTTCTGGCCCACCACCCGCTTGTGGTTCTGCGCCTGTGCGGCCCGTACCTTCTTGTTGGACTTCTTCTTGGTGAGCGCCAGTTGCATCGGCTGCTGCTGCTTGACGATCACGTCCCACCACGTGGCCGACAGCGCGGCCCGCTCCTCCCGGGGCCGCTTTGCATCCACCATCAGCGCCTTGGCCGTCTCGATGGCCCGCCCGCTGCGCCCGGCCATCGTCGCCCGCAAGAGGATCATCGCGTCCCCCGTCCGCAGGCACAGATCGGTGGCCGACTTGTCGTAGTTTCGCACCTCCCGGCGCCGCGCCACCACCTCGGGCAGAAGCTCCGGCACCACCACCACCGGCTTGCCTCGCTTTTGCCGCCGCAGAAGCGCCCGAGACAGCGCCATCGTCACACCTTCGTCGCCCGCCAACGACTTGCCCAGCACATAGTTGAACTGCCCCTGAGACAGCGCGGGCAGCGTCGCCTGGTCAGGGTTTTTCCACAAAGGTTCGACCTCGGCGGCGATCTGCTCCGCGGTCACCGTCAGGCAATTGCCCAGGGAAGGGAGGTCGGGGTTCCAGATCATGGGAAAAATCTTCGGATAGTCCATGTCATCTACCTTTCGGACGTCGGCTCTTACCGACGTGTAGCAAGTTCGGAAAGCAACGTCGGGGTCGCGCTGTTTCCAAGGTGAACCAGCAGCTCGCCGACCCTTTTTGAAGGGGCTGACTTGCTGGCCAGACTTCTTTGTCGGTCCTTGGACATCGGCGGCAAGGGGTCGCCGGCTAAAATCGCCCGCTCCTTTTTATTCATGCGGGCCGCGCGCTGGCGATCTTTGTGGTGTTGTTCCAACAGGAGGGCCCCGGTGCGCAGGGCCAGGTAGCGCCAGGCCCGCTCGACGGCGCCGCGCCTGGGGACGGGCAGGTAGAACTCGTCACGGACCTGCTTGACCGCCGCGCCGGCCCCCTGCACCGCCGCCGCTTGTTCATAAAGATAGGCGTCGGAAGCGGCCTGCAGGGCGTCGCGCAGGGTGTTGCATACCAGGCGCCAGCCCAGGGCCCGTTCCTGGTGGCCCATGATGGCCTCCGGGTCCAAAGGGGTGTCGGGGTGGTCGGCGAAGAGCGCCCGTTCTCGGCGCATGCCGTCGACCACGCAGCGGACGAAGTCAACGGCGCCGGGGAAGTGGTACGCGCCCAGGGCCCGTCGACGAGACGGGAGCAGGCGGACCCAGGGCAGCCCGGCGGTGGCGGAAAGGATGCCTTCGGCGAAGCGGTGGATGGCGATCGCGCCGGGATCAGTCAATGCGTTGGGGTCGGATTTGTCGTGCATGGTGCCGATCTCGGCACCGCGGGCGCAAGGTCAATGGGGAATCGACAAGGGGCAAGAAAAGTGGCGATCGGCTGGAGCGGTTCGTGGGCGGGTTTTAGGGGGGTCGCAGGCGGGTTGTGGAAGTCGCGAAAGGGCGCTGACTTTAGTCCGCTCTCTTGGAACAGGGGGCCGATCACGCCGGGCAGGGAGGTTCGGGTGCCGGGCAGGGAGGCTCGGGCGCCGGGCAGAGAAGTTCGGGTACCGGGCAGGGAGGTTCGGGCACCGGGTATGGAGGCTCGGGTGCCGGGCAGAGAAGTTCGGGTGCCGGGCAGGGAGGTTCGGGTGCCGGGCAGGGGGGCTCGGGTGCCGGGCAGGGAGGCTCGGGTGCCG
>JBBRLA010000241.1:0-11276 GCA_038231615.1 Polyangia bacterium
CGGGTGGCCGCCCAGGCGCTCCCGCCCCCCAGGGAAGGGCTGACCAACGACACGGCGTGCCTGGGTCGGGCACACAGGATGGATGACGACCGCATACACTTTGAAACCTTCATGACCAGCGCTGTCAAGCTTTCTCCGGAGGCCAGGACCGCAACCCTGCGATTGCACAAAGGCTATTACGGTCCCGGGTACGACTTTCCCGTCTACTACATCATCACGGAGTCGTCTGATTGCGACGACGCGAGGGAGCGGAGGGTCAATTACGCGCCCAAGCTCGGCCTCCTCATCAAGCCCGACGGGACCCCGGTAAACAAGTCCACCATGTCCGTGACCAGAGATTCGACGGGGGCGATCCATTTCCCCGGTACCGTGGCTTTCGGCAACGTGCGCAAGTTTACCGCAGGATCGGCTGCCAGCCCCTTCTTGCCGCCGGCAGCGCCCTTCCAGCCGGGCTCGATAGGGGACGCCACCTACAGCCCGCTGATCTCGTTGGTCAACGAAGACGGGAAACATGTCGTCCTCAACGCCTCGCAGGTCGCCAATGCGACGGGGATCAAGGACTTCATCCCGGAGATCAATTTCCAGGAAAGGACTGTGACCTTTAACCTCGTGATGGGCATCTACGACTTCCACTTCGTTATGTACCTACGAATGGACGCCTCCGATCCGTTCATCAGCGCTTTCGAGGGCGGGGTATTCGCTCCCAACCTCGGGCTGACGCCCATCGGGGGGAATCGTTTCTTCGCGGACGGGAGCGCGCGGCAGACGATTCTGCCGACCTTCAACGGCATCCGAGGCGTTGACCGGATTTTTCAGCGGCAGGGCGTGGAGTCGGCGGCATTGGGTCAAGGCGATCCGCTCAACGTCATGGGGGCGAGGCCGGGTGACGTTCCCGAGTACTCGCCCCTCTGGGACATCACCATGGTCCAGTGGACGCCCGGCTCGATCTCGGCCGCCAAGCGCCAGCGTCTGAGAATGGACGATGAAATAAAGAGCTTTCTGTCGGCCGGCGGGCCCCTGCTAATCGGGTTCCCCGGCGCCACCGGCCCCCGGAATGCGGACTTCAAGGACACCACTCCCGTCGGAAGTGTTTTGGGCATCAACTCCCTGGGAATCGTGTCGAATTGCCCGATCTTGCTGCGCGTGCTAGAGGGCCTGCCTCCCTTCGATCCCGCCAATCCCAATCCCAACACGATACCCCAGTAGACGCCCGCTCACTCCGAAGCGGTTCGCAGCCGGCCCATCACGATGATCGTCTCCAAAACCAGCGAGTCCCTCGTATCCAGCGATTCCGTCCACCGGTAGGCACGCGGTACCCCGGCAGGGGCCACCAGCACGATCGTCCCGCGGCCCAGCCCCGTCACCTCGGGATCGTGGCGCGGGTCTGTCCGGCCGCCTCGCCGGCGTTCCAGCCGATGTTGTAGCCGTCGGGGTGCAGCTCGCGGTCCAGGGCCTGCTTGACCTGCTCGACCAGGGCGAGCAGGGCGCGCTGCTCTTCAGCGGTGGCGTCGAACCAGGTGGGGACCACGCGATGGGGGATGACCAGGGTGTGGCCCGGTGCAACGGGGAAGGAGTCGCGGATGGCGAAGCAGAGGGGGTTGTGGGCGACCCACAGGGAGCGGGGGATTTCGGAGAAGTCCTTCATCGGTGCCGCAGGATAGCGCGGCGGGACGACGGCGCGAAGGGGTCAGGGGGCTGGGTTACTCCCCCACGCCTGCCAGGACCCGTCGTACCAGTTCCGGATCGTACCAGGCTCCATGGTGAATCATGCGTTCTACGAGAGGGGCCAGCGCCGGCACCAGGCCCAGCGTCTTGGCTCTGGCGAGAAGCCCGAGGGCACCGGTCACCTTCAGTCCCACTGCTTGCGCCGTGCGTCGCCCCTTGGACTCATCAATGCAGACCCGACCAATGCCTTGTTCCATGGCCAACTGGATGACCGCCGCTTCTCCGACGTCCAGCGAGGCAACGGCGACTGGATGCAAGGGCGATGCGCAGGGGAGTACGGTCAGCCAGGTGGGCTTGATCTTGAGATATGCCCGCGTTTGCCCATTGTCCAGTTCGTTGCGCACTTCCTGGGGACAGAAGAACTCGTAGGGCAATTTACCAACGATATCTATCACGTCAGACGAGGCCAGGGCGATAAGCGGGCCGGTGTTGATGACGATTCGCTCAGCCATGGAGAGCGAATTCGAGTTCGGTTTCAGCGTCCTCAGGGACCATGTTGCTACCGGTCATGCCGATCTGCGGGAGGGAAAGGAGGAACTCAACGCGCTCCAATCCGCAAAAGTTGGCGGCCTGACCGGAGGTGATCTTGCCGAGTTCGTAAAGCTTTGCTGCCGCCAGGAATTTCACCTGCTGAACAAACTGATCAGGCGAAAGGCCAAGGCCGGCCAGCAGTTCGTCGCTGAATTCAATTTTCGAGCTGCGCTGCATGGTGGTTCACTCTAGCATGCCGCCGCGGGGATCGGCCATGTCGCCGGTGAAGCGGGGATGACGTGGACGTGCAGGTGCATGACGGTCTGTCCGGCCGCCTCGCCGGCGTTCCAGCCGATGTTGTAGCCGTCGGGGTGCAGCTCGCGGTCCAGGGCCTGCTTGACCTCGTCGACCAGGGGGCCGGGGTCAGGAGGCGACGCGGGAGCGGCGGGCCTCGGCGAGTTCGTCGAGGAAACGGTGGGCGGTGTCGGCGTAGTTGTGCAGCGAGTCCAGCACCAGCGAGGTCAGCACCCCGTTCTCCGAGCGCAGGCTGTCGAAGTAGCGCTGCCGCTCGATGCTGTGGATCACCGCCGGGGGGTAGCCGTCCCGCAGGAGCAAAAGGTTCATGAAGAGCCGCGCCACCTTGCCGCTGTTCTTGGCCCAGGGATAGATCGCCATCAGGCGGAAGTGCGCCCCCGCGGCCCGCACCACCGGGTGCAGCCCCTCGGAGGCCTCGTCGTCGATCCATTCACAGAGCTTGCGCATGCGGATGGGGATCTTGTCCGGCAGGGCGATCTCGTGAAAGTAGGTCCGGTGAAGGGGGTTATCCTTCCGGTAGGGGTTTCCCCGAGCCTTGTCGTCAGGGGTCAATATTTCGTGGATCTGCTTGATCAGGTCGACTGTCACCAGGCCCTTCTTCCTCCGATGGGAGGCCTGGGTGCGGGCCATCTCACGGACGAAGTCGATTCCAGCCTTGTAGCTCCTGATCTCCTCGTAGATGGACACCAGGCTGACGTCAGAGATCATCTTTCTGTCGATGGCCTCTTTGATCTCCTGATACGAGAGGACGACCCCCTCGAGGGCGTCATCGTGATAGATCCACCCGATGCCGAGTTTCTCGCCAAACTCGGCGAATGCATGCGTATTCTCCCCGCCTACGCGGAAGCGCAATGATTCGACTTTGGCGTCCAACTCGAAAAACCGGGTCTCCTCCATGAGGATGCTCCTTTTGCTCGTCTTCTGGCAAAACCTGCAGAGTGCCTATGGTCAGGAGGCCGACGCAAGGCCTCGACTTTGTGGGTCTCTTTCATGCCCGATGGCGGCAGATTCTATACTGCTGAGCAGAAGCATGTCAAGTAACCGGGGTTACATTTCGGTGACGAAAATCACCAATTTTGCCCTGCCGAGGTCCTTGGCAGGGGCAATTTTCCGTCTGTCGATGGCGGCACCTTTCCCGGAAGGGCCCGACAGGCGGGCCAAGGGCCCTGACGGAGAGCACAAAATGTCTTGCAGGATGAGGTTGTTATATGGTTTGAGGATTAGGATCTCGAAATAACCATAGATTCGTACTAAGGTTCATGTGGGTCGCGGAGCGCCGCGAGCGCCGCGGTTCATTGAAGGAGCCCTGCTTGAAGTTGATTCGCCTCTTGTGCCTGTGCGTCGTGGGCCTGGGGCTGGGGAGTTTCGTCGAACGGAGCGCCCACGCTCAGGCCCTGCCCCCGGGTGAGGAGGCCCAGGGCGAGGTGGTGAAGCGCCCGCCCTTTGCCGGCCTGGGTCTGGAACTGTCCACCTGGGACCAGACGGTCCTGTGGGCTGGCGGCGGGGCCTATCGCAACGACCTCGGCATCCTTATCCTGCCCTCGTGGGCCATCGGCAAGCGGTTCATCGGCCACGGGCCTTTCAACTCGCTTTCCCTGTCGCTACGCTTCGCCCTTGAGGTGCCCTTCGCCGGGGTCGAAGAATCCCAGTTCACCAGCTCCTCGCCCCCGTCCTCGACCCAGCAGCCATGCGCGGTGACCGAGACTGGCGGCGGGGTCGTTGTCCCGCGCTGCGACTACGGCAATGGCCCGCGGCGGGCGGATTATTCGGACCTCTCCTTGATCCTGGCCAACCCGCGCATCTATACCCTCCCGGTGGTCGGGGTCCACGTCGACCCGCTGCTCGGGGTGATCCTGCCGGCCTCGGCAGAGAGCCGCTTCGCCACGCTGGTCACCCAGGTACTGCTCCAGGTCGGCTTGGGCAAGGAACTGTGGAAGGACCGCGTCAGCCTGGGCTACAGCTTCGGCTTCGGCAAGGGGTTTTACCGCTACAACTCCGGCGTCCCCAACCTCAGCAACGGGAACAGCACCCCGGATCAGCAGCTCCTGGCCAACCCGGTCGCCTTCAGTTCCAATTTCTACGGAACGGACGATCAGCACCAGAGCCTCCTGTGCTCACCCGGCGAGCCGACCTGCACCAACCCGTCCTTCTTCCTGCAAAACACCTTTCGCGTCTCGCTCAACATCACCAGACTGCTGAGTGCCACCCTCCTTTACCGCATCTCCGACGTCAACTTCGCCAATCGGACGGACTGCATGGACACCCCCGCCTTTGACGGGGGCCCGCCGGTGGCCACTTGCAGCGGCCCCGCCGCCGACAGTGGCAGCGTGTCCAACCGGACGTGGCGCGACACCCAGCTCTTCTGGGCCTCGGTGGCCTACCAGGCCCTGCCCTGGCTGGGAGTCAGCTTGTCCTACATCACCGCTACGCCTTTCTGGAAGTACGCCACCAGCACACAGAACGACCCCAGTTCTTCTGCCGTGGGGGACGGCCAGTCGACCCGCAGCTACCGTCAGGGGCTGTGGTCGGCGGACGCCAACGCCTTCACCACGGTCAGCCTGGGGGTCAGCGTCTCGGTCGAGGGGTTGGCGTCAAGCCTTGTGAGGAAAAATTAACATGTCTCCCCGGAGGGAACCTTTGATGTCGACAAACGGCGCTACCCGTCACAGCTGCGCGCTGCTCGGCGCGGTCCTCGCGCTCGCCTCGCTGGCGACGGGTTGCTCCGAGGAGCGCCCGGTGCGCTCCTTCGCGCAGCCCAACTTGATGAGGAAGGCCGACCTGGTCGGCGACCTCGCCAGCTACAACAACGCGATGACGGGGGCGGCCACAAACCCGTTGCCGACGTGGTACTACCTGCAAACCGTGATCGACGCCCCGCCGAGCAACGGGACGATGTTTGTCGGCCTGTCCTCGGAACTGATCAAGGGCCGCTTCGACATCCAGGAGGGTTATCTTTACTACCGCCGCAGCTATGAGCAGATCGGCGGGACGGAGGACATGAAGGCCTATGACCCCCGAGGCTACCGCGGGCAGCCGCTGGCCGCCTGGAAGGTCAGCTCCCACTTCGACCTGATCCGCGATTACAGCTCGGTCACCGGCGAGCAGACCAACAAGATCATCGAGTCGCAAGAGCGCCCGTGGCAAGAGCGGGAGTTTATCCGCATCGACTGGTCGCAGAACCTGGTCACCGACTACATCGGCATCGGCCTGAACCTGTTTTTCGGCAAGGACGACGGCATCACCGTGCAGCCGGTCAGCTTCTGGGAAGCGGACCCCACCTCGCCCGACGGGTTTTACAAGGAGTTTGCCCAGACCCCGACTGACATGACCGGCCAGCCCCTTGCCGGGGACCCCCTTTCTCAGGCACTTTTGGACGCGGAGTTTCAGCCCAACGAGCTGACCTACTTCGACGTCACCAATGAAATCGTCCTGACCCCACAGGACCTGAACCTGGTCGCCGAGCAGAACGGGACGCAGCAGAAGATCTCCTACCCCAAGTGCTTCCTGGCCAACGAGATCGACGACTGCGCCTCGCAGATCATCAAGGTGCGCCACGGCTTCGCCAAGATCTCCGACAAGCATGATTACGTGGCCCGGGACTGGGACGGCATCCAGATGCAACGCTTCGGCATCTGGGACGTCGGCCTGAACCGCTTGACCTACAACCGCAACTACGGCATCACCAACACCGGCTTCGTGCGCCACGCCGCCCGATTCAACCTGTGGAAACAGAGCTACCCCAAGGACAAAAGCGGCCACGTCAAGCTGATTCCCTGCGCCGATGGGCAGGGCAACGATCAGTGCGGCGACAAGAACGCCCTGGGGAACGCGCGGGCGGACAGCGAGCCGGGCCTCCAGTGCGGCGAATACTCCGACGGCACGGAGATCCTGGCGGTATGCCAGATAGCGCCCCAGGACCGCCAGCTTCGCACCATCCCCTACTACGCCCAATCGTCGGAACGGGAGCGCCACACCGGAAAGGTCGGCTTCTACGACCGGGACATCTTCGGCGGCGCCGGCATCTACGACGGCGGCGTGGAGGTGGTGCGCCAGTGGAACGAGGCGCTGAAGACGGCCTACACCGATGCCACCAAGGACCGCGGCGCCGACCGCTTTCTGGCCGCCGACAACGCCGGCAAGATCGCGGATCGCGACATCCTGGTGTTGTGCCACGTCCCGGTGAAGCTGCGCGACGACAGCACCGGGCCCAAGGACGCGGACGCCTGCTGGCAGAACTTGACGCCCCTGCGCTACTACGACACCCATGGCAACCCGGTGGACGTGCGCGATGAGAACGGCGACCCGGTCTACCGGCCCCGACAGGGCGACCCGCGCCGCTCGACCATTTTTTGGGTGAACCAGATGCAGGCCTCGGGCCCCTTGGGCTACGGCCCGCCGCTCTTCGACCCCCAGACCGGCGAGACCATTTCTGGGCAGGCATACATTTTCGGCGCCGCGCTGGAGACCTACGCGACCCGGTCCCGCGACCTGGCGCTGCTGCTCATCAATCAGATCAAGTCCTCTGATTATATTGACGGGGCCAATGTCGCCGCCTGGGTACAGGCCAACCGCAACGGGACGGCCAACCGGGAGGAGAAGACCTTCACCCATGACGATCTGATGAACCGGTCGCTGTCGATGGACTTCAACTGGGCCCTGGGCCTTTCGCCCGAGGCGCCGCTGAAGCCGGACACGGTCCAGAGCATGCAGGATTCCATGACCGCCCGCTCCGAGCGGATCTACGCCACCGGGGTGTTTGGCACCGGCCAGGGCGATCCCGCCGCGGATCGGCGCAACCGCCTGCACAACCAGCCGCTCGAATCGATGTTGATCCAGCCCGACCAGCTTCAGGGCCTGGGCCGCGGCGCCCCGGTGAAGTGGGAGGCCCTGACCGACGCCGAGAAGGCGCGCGTCTCGCCGCTGCGTTCGCAGGTGGTGGAAGAGGCGGTCAGCCAGCGGCTGGACAACATGGCCGCTCTGGGCGTCGACTTCGGCGACTTTTTCGACGAGGGCATCCTGCAACGGGTGCTTTTGGCGCAGAAGGACCCCACACTGGTCGACCCCACCAACAAGGGCTGCGACGACGGCCGCGGCGACAAGACGTGCTTCGACTCGGAGAAGCTGCGCTTGCAGCTCAAGAAGGACATCTTCGTTGGCGTGACCCTGCACGAGATGGGGCACAACATGGGGCTGCGGCACAACTTCCGCGCCTCGTATGACGCTATGAATTATTTCCCCGACTACTGGCAGCTTCGGGACAAGGGCCGGGCCGCGACCAAGAACTGCCTGGGCCAGCCCTACGGCCCCCCGGTGGTCGGCGACCCCTTTGAGGGGCAGCTTCGCCCGCGCTACGTGAACCGCCCCGGCGGCGCCACCTCGGACGTCGAGTGCAACGGCTCGATCCGGGAGTACCAGTACTCGTCGATCATGGATTATGGCGCGGAGTTTAACTCCGACCTGCATGGCCTGGGCAGCTACGACAAGGCGGCGATGAAGTTCAGCTATGCCCAGTACCTGGAGGCGTTCACCGACGTCAAGCAGGACCAACTCAACGACTTCTCGGCGCTACAGAGCGCCAGCTCGTCCTATGGTTTGCCGACGCCGCTGAAGCCGACCCAGGATCTGAACGCCATCACTTATACCCAGTTTCCGAACTATTTCGTGAGCGGCATCCCGGGGATGAGCAAGCGGGCGGACCTGCCGGCGGAGCTGGCGAAGAACTTCAACGGGCAGAACCCCATCTTTGGGACCAAGAAGTCGGGCAAGACTTTTCCCGTCGTGCCGTACTACTTCTGCTCCGACGAATACGCCGGCAACCTCACCTGTCAGCGCTTCGACGCCGGCGCCGACGCCTACGAGCAGGCGCAGGACGTGATCTCGCGGTACAACAACTTCTACCTGGCCAACAACTTCAAGCGCAACCGCTACCCCTACTTCGCCGGCAAGGGCTACGTCAGCCGCATCCGCACCCGCTATTTCGAGGTCCTGCGGCAGCAGATGACTTGGTACACCCTTCTGCGCAGCGAGTTCCAGGACTTCCTGGCGCAGACCGCGCGCCTCGGGACGGGCAGCTCGGACGACGTGGTGAAGAAGACCAACGAGTTCTTCGCCCAGGAGAACCAGTGGGGCAGCTTCACCGCCGCGGTGACCCTGGGCTTCGACACCCTGGGCGAGGTGATCGCCCGGCCGAGCTACGGCAGCTTCATCTCCGTGCCGAAGGAAGACAGCAATGACTATCCGTACACCTACTGGCAGCAGTTCCGCGACACGCCCTTCGGGGACCCGGGCATCCGCAACATCGCGGTGGGCCAGGGCCGTCACGAGAACACCACCTGGGACTTCGCCAGGTGCGGCTACTATTGGTACGATGAATGCACGACCCGCATCGGGTACTTCATCGACAAGACCATCGCCCTGGACATCCTGACCGAGTCGCAGGCCTACTTCACGGGCCGGGACACGGCCACGGACGTGCGCAAGTACGCCATCGGGTACTACCGGCTTTTCCCGCAGCAGATGCAGGACAAGCTGGGGGCCATCCTGGCCGGGGACTACAAATTGTATGCGCCGCGGTTCTCGATGGCCGGGGCGCCGGGGAGCTTCTCTCCGCTGGCAATGCAGAGCTGGACCACCGGCAAGTTTTCTACCGGCACGCCGCCGCCGGATACGGACATCATCGAGCCGGCCACGGGCTTCACGTTGCAGATCTACGCCGGGCTGGACATGCTGGCGCAGATCACCTCGGGGTTTGATCACAGCGTCATCGAGAACACGCAGATCTTCATCGTCGGCAACGGCGAGGCGACGGTGCCGGATGTGAAGTTGGGCTCCCCGGATGCGGCGGGCAGCCTGTCGACAGATAAGCCGGATAACCTGGTCTCCTCCTGCAATCCAACGCAGTCAGCGGACGCATTCAACGCCTGCCTGGTAGGTAAGAAGCAGTGGTTTGTTTTCTCGTCCCAAAATGGCCGGATGTACGCTTCGCGGTCTGTGCCGCGCTCGACCAGCCTGACGGTGAGTGGAAGCCCGTCGGTGCTGAGCGCCCAGGCGGGGACTCGGATGGTGCAGATGCTGCAAACGCTGGAGAATCGCTACACTGATGCACTGAAAATCAAGATCGACGACATCACCCGCGACCGGCAGATCGCGGTGGCCAAGACCGCGATGGACAAGTTCGTCTCGAACATCGAGGTCATGCGTTCGCTGCACAAGGCCTTCGGCTACGGTCCCTTCAAGACCGACGCGCCGTTCTACTACTAAACAGAAGCACTGCCCCACGCTTCCTCGGTCACGTACAGCAGTACGCTCCCTCAGTCGCTGCGGAATGGGCCCACGCGGCTGAGCGAATGCGAAGCCGTGGGGAGCGCCAAAATCTGCTCCGGCCATGTGCTTCGTCTTGAGATGACTCTTCATCAACGTGACCTTGTATAGGACTGGCGACGCCGCGCCACTCGGTCATTTCTCGCCTGGGCTGGTTTCGCCGGCCAAAAACTTGACACGTCCCGTCGCTGATGTCTTACTAAATCGCCGTTCCCCAGGTACACAGATGTCTGCGTCGCCGGTCTACTCCCATAGTTCTGTCATGGTCGAAGAGGTGCTGCAACACCTTTGCCCGCGGCCGGGGGGGGTCTATTGCGACGCTACCCTGGGTGGAGGGGGGCACAGCGAGCACCTGCTCGAACGCTCATCCCCCGACGGCAGGGTCTTCGGGGTGGACCGCGATCCGACGTCCCTTTCGGCCGCTGCCCAGCGCCTGTCCCGCTTCGGGGCGCGCTTCATTCCGGTCCATGGGCGCTTCGGCGACTTGCCGGAGTTGCTGGCCGCTTGCGGGGTAAACCGGGTGAACGGCCTGCTGGCGGACGTGGGGGTGTCGTCGCCGCAGATCGACCGGCCCGAGCGGGGTTTCTCGTTCCAGCAACGGGGGCCCATCGACATGCGCATGGACCCCGGCTCGGGAGAGTCGGCCCTGGACCTCATCAGGCGCCTTTCTGCTGGGCAGCTCGCCGAGATCCTGGATGTCTACGGCGAGGAGCGCTTCGCCCGGCGGGTTGCGGCTTCGATCAAGCGGGCCGAGGAGCAGGGGCGCCTTGCCGACACCCTGGCCCTGGCCTCGGCCATCGCGGCGGCGGTCCCCAAATGGGAGCCCGGGAAGGACCCGGCGACCCGGAGCTTCCAGGCCCTGCGCATCGCGGTCAACGACGAGCTGCGGCAGCTCGACCAGCTGCTCCACTGCGCCCCCGACCTGCTTCACCCCGGCGGCCGGCTGGCGATCATCTCGTTTCATTCACTGGAAGATCGGGTGGTCAAACACCGCCTGCGCAGCCTGAGCCAGGAGGAGACCGGCGGGGGACCCGGCATGATCTTGCCGGACGCGGGTCCGGCCCCGGTGCTGACGCTGCTCACCAGGAAGGCGATTTTTGCCACGGAGGCCGAAGTGGCGCAAAATCCTCGGGCCCGCTCGGCGCGGCTGCGGGCTGCGATGCGCCGGGCCCCTTCCGTGACGAACCCGACGACGCCCCCCAGGCCCGGGAGAATCGGCCGGTCATGACGAGCAAGAGAAGACCCAACGCCGAAACGCCCGCCGAGATGCCTACCCCCCGCCGGGGGACGTTGAGCCGGGCTCGTCTGGACCGGCTGCAGCGGGCGGTCCTTTCCCGGGTCCGCGCCCGGGGCTTCTCGGTCACCGCGTCCCTGGCCATCTCGCTGGGGGTCATCATGGCCCTCTTGCATGTATCGGTGCGCCTGCGGGTCATCCGGGTGGGCTA
>JBBRLA010000242.1:0-11211 GCA_038231615.1 Polyangia bacterium
GCGCTTGCCTGATACGGACGTGCACCTGGTCCACCGCGGCGCGCGCTTCGATCGGGTGAAGCCGGATAACCACGAGGCTCTTCAGCAGGCCGCGAATCAGGGATCGCTGCACCTGCACACATCCTGTCGCCCGACGGAGATTCTTTCCGACCGCGTCGAGCTGGAAGACAAAGAAGGTCGCCGCCCTATACCTTGCGACTACATCTTCGTCCTGATCGGTAGCGAGCCGCCCGTCAAATGGCTATCTCAGATCGGCGTCGAGACCCGAACCTTTCAGGGCGAACCACACCCTGCCTACACTTGAGAGAAGCTGACCGTCCCAGCTCCTCATCCGCTCGGTCTCATGAGCGACAAACCTTCGCCCTTGACGTCTTGCGAGCGGCGCTTAGCTCTTCTGGATGGAAGCAGGGCGCCGGCCGACAAAGAAGCCCAAGGCCCGACTCAAGAGGAAGGAGGCTCGGCCCGGCAAGGCCCGGCCCAAGGAGACCCAAGAGCAGCGCGCCACCCGCATCAGGGCCCGCACCGCGGAAAGAGAAGATTCTGGCCAAGATGTGCCTGGCAGGTGTGCCCATGGCGCTGGTATATCTGGTATGCATAGAGAGAGAATTCGAATCCTGGTTGTTGTTTGACCACAAAATGCTTGAACGCGTGCTTTCTACGAAGGAGTACCCGGGGCGTGTCCCCAAGCAGGGAACGCCTGACCAGCACAAGAATCCAAAAGGGGCAATGACCTCGTTCTTCAAGAAGTTAGCTGGAAAGGTCTATGTCGACCTGCAATTTGCGCAAAGGTTCGCCAAGCATTTGACGTCACTCAACCACTTGCGGAAATGCGATACGTTCAAGCGATTCGAGGAGCACGTCACCGCGCTGCATAGGGTGGGCATGACTCCACGACGAGAGCCAGTTTGAGCTGGTTCATCTCATCGGTCGAATTACTTGGCCTTGCGCTGGTTGTCTTGCTGCTCCCCGTTCCCGGCGGCAATCTCCGCGCGTCCGAGGACCGTTCCCCCCTGGACACCGACTCCGCCTACGAGACCACCCCCGCACTTCACTCCACCGCGCCGGTCCTGGGCCCGATCCTCGCCCCCGTCCAAATCGAACTCTTCCTTCCCGTCGGAAGCACCCTGTCGACCCAAATCCTTCCCGTCCTGCTGCGCCTAGCCCGCGAAGCGCAGGACGTGCGCCTGACCTACCATCTGGTCCCCGTCGGCAGCACCCAGGCGGACCGCGGCGCCCAGATCCTGTGGGAGGCCTGGCTAAAGGACCGATTCTGGCCGGTCTGCGAGTTCCTTCATTCCCACCCGGATCTGGTCCTGCCCGAGAACGAGCCCGCTCTTCTGCAGGCCCTCGCCAGCCTCGGTGTCGCCCAGGCGCCCCTGCGGGAGGCGCTCAAGGTCCACCGCCACGCCCTGAAGGTCGCCGAGGAATGGCGCAGCCAGCGCCCAATTGTCAGCTATCCGCCCGAAGTCTGGATCAATGGCAAGCGCCTTCGCAGCGTCCAGAAAGAAGACCCGCTGCGCCTGGAGATCGCCCAGGCACGAGAACGGGCCCAGGAACTCCTGTCCGACGGCGTACCACCCGACAAGGTGTACGATCGTCTCTTGCGCAAAGAGCGCCCCGGTGAACAGGCCCGCGGCGCGACCTTCATCGACAGCCCCGGCGAGCCGGGGGGACACGCCGGACGGGCCTTCATCGAGGTACAGGATGCCCCCTCCCGTGGCCCTCGCGTCGCCCCGGTCAGGCTGGTTCTCTTCGGCGCCATGGACCTGTATGGTACCCACGCCTTCGCCACGCCCCTCAGGCAGGTGATCAGCCGCCATCCGGATCGCCTGTGCCTTTACTTCAAGCACGTCCCCACCACCGCTGCCAGCAGGCAGACCGCCCTGCTTCTGGCACAGCTTGGCCGGGTGTCCCCGGAAAAATTCTTCCAGGCCTATGACCTGCTGTCCCAGGCGCTGGACCATCAATTCCGCTTGAATCAGACCGAGGTGACCCGCCTCCTTGCGCAGGTGGGTGTCGACCCGCGGAAGCTCGCGGCGGCGGCCGAAAGGGACGCCCAGCGGCTGGTCGATGGCGACATCGCGCAGGCGCAATCGCTGGGTCTCACCAACGGGCCGGCCCTCGCGGTCAATGGCATCCTCTTGCGCAGCGTGCCGTCTATCGACGCACTGGACAGCCTGGTTCGGGCAGAGCTAGATCTCGGCTTTCTGGAACGCCTCCGACAGAGGCGAACCGAGACCCACGGCAAAGGCCCCGCATCGCCGGGTCGCCCTGCTCCATAAACACCCCCGATCAGGGAACGATCTGGGTGCGAAGCTGGTACCGGGCGATGGCGTCGGAGGTGAGGCGAATCAGGTGGTCCCCCGCGGTCTGCAGCGTCTTCTGTGCCGAGAGCTGCTGTTGATCCCCGGCGATCTGGAACACGTCCCGCCCCATCGTCGAATAGATCTGCTGGCTGCCGCAGCCCAGTTCATTCCACTCGATCTGGGTGCTGTTCCCCGCGGACAGTTCCTGGGTGAAGAGCAGCAATACCCGCACCTGGGCCGGGCCGGGCGTCCGAAAGATGAACTTCCGCTCGCCGGGCAGCGTGCCCTCCAGGAACTCTGACTCGGTCAGGACACAGCCCCCGGCAGTATTGCAGATCGGGTAGCTGCCATCGCATATGTTGTTTGACCGGACGCCGGTGAAACCGCCCAGGTCCGTCCCGCAGGCTGGCCCAAGAACCAGCACCAGGGCCGAAAAAAGTCCCGGAAAAAGGAGGCGCTTGTTACTCGCCACGGATGATCACTCCCTCGGCGCCGGTGATGTAGATGACACCGCTTTTTGCAAAGCTCCAGATCCCCTCCAGGCGGTGATCGGTCACGCCCGATTCGTCGGTGGCGCCAGGCACGCCGGGCTTGCCCTTGCAGGTCGATTCGCTCAGCCGGGTGATCGCCCCCTCCCACCCGATGAGGACCGCCGCCCCCGATGGAGTGACCACGCCGTTGCGGTAGTAGGCCTTGGGCAGGGGCCCGCTCCCGCAGCCGGGGTCCACGGTGGCTCCGTAATCGAAGATGTTGCCCATGTTCATGGTTGACTTGCGCAAGATCGAGCCGGTCAGCCCGACGGCGTAGACGTTGTCCGGCGCGCTGCCGAATACGCCCGCAAGGGTGGTGGTAAATCCGTTGGGCGAGACCGGCTGCCAGTTGTTCATCTCGTCATAATGGAAGACAAAACCGGTCGCGCCCACGGCGTAGATGTCGCATTTCGACGTCGGCAGGTTGCAGCGGTTCCCCTCGGCAGATACGCCGGAGATCGCCGCCAGGCTTTCGACCATCAATGGCGCCGGCGGCGTCCCCCAGAGGCCCTTGTCGCGCTTGATCCACGTCCCGCCGTTGCCCACGGCCACGGCGTTGCTCTTGTAGGAAAACACCCCGAAGAGGTCGGTCGTGAAGGCCGGATCGTTGGGCATGGCCTTCTTCGGCGTCTCCACGTTCCAGACATTGCCATCGTAGTGCAGGATCGTCCCGCCCAGGCCGACGGCATAGACGTCGGAGCCGCTGGTGCCATGTATGCCGTGCAGGTCCTTCTGCGCGGGGCTCTGCATGCGGGTGAAGGACAGGGTCGGAGGTCCCAGGTCCACGACCTCGGACGGGGTCGCCCGCAGGATGACGCCGCCGGTGCCCACCGCGAAGAAGTGATCCGCACTCTCGCCCCAGATCGAAAAGAGGGTCGGCTCGCCGCTCATGGGCGGGCGGATGACGGTCCAGCGCCGCTGTGCCGGCGTCAGCCCCAGGTCAATCGTCGAGGCCGCACCCGCATCCCGCGCCGACACGGTCGGATCCGCGCAGCCCGCCAGCACGACGCCGGCCAGCACCACCGAGGCCAGGGCCCTGGGGACTGCCGAAACCAGAAGACGAATGCTCATCGCTCCAGCGAGACCGCTAGGGTGCGGGTCTCTCCTTTTTCAACGGTCACGGAGACCTCCTTGCGCAAGGAACCGTCCCTGCTGACGAAGACCAGCATGTGGATCCCGGGCGGTACGTGAGCCCGGGAAAGCGGCGTGTTGCCCAAAAAACGGCCGCGGCGGCCGTCCAGGTACACCCTGGCGCTCGGCCAGGCGTTGCAGTTGAGAAATCCGCTATCGGCGGCGTCCGACGATCCTGCCAAGGGGTCCATCGGGCCCCCGACCCCGGCCGCCCGGTCTGGCTGGGCGGGGTGCGAAAAGGGATGGAAAAAAATCAGTGCACCCCCCACCGCGGCGACGAAAATCGCCACGATGGCCAAAAGGACGTACCCGCGCGTCCGTTGTCCGGCCTCACTCGATTCCGGCGCCCCGGCCAGGGCCAGCGTCCGTTCGGCAATCAAGTGGGCTGTGGCATGCTCGTCCGACGACTCCACGGCGGCTGAGCATAACCCATGTTCCGGCTTCTTTCTATCTTGTGCTTCGCTCAAATCAGGTGAGATGCTGAAAACTCTTTTGTCGTATCGGTATCGGGCCTTGTCCCGGTCCTTCATTAGGCGTCGCATGATGGAGCAACCGCTAAAGCCCCGGCGATCCTTGGCCCCGAGGATCATCCTGTTCTGCCTCCTGGTCATGACGGTCCTGGTTGCCGGGACGGCCTTGCATCTGCTGGACCGAGCGCGGCGATCGGAAACAGAAGCAGCGACGGAGCTGGATCACCGATTCGGGCCCGAGCGGAAGGCGTTCCGCCAGCACAAAGACGAGGAGCTGCGGGGGGAACTGAGCCCGCTCGGCAGAATCGACTACCTGCACCTGGATGCGGGCGAGAGCCGGGTGGGGCCCGATGCGGCGGCGCAGGTGCGGTTGCCGGCGGAGGCGATGGCCCCCTATGTCGGGGACTTGCGCCTGGTGGCGCCGCCCGGGGCAGGCAGGCTGATCATGCGCGCCCACCCTGGGGTGCCGGTGAACGGGAAGCCCAGCACGGAGGGCGATCTGAAGAACGGCGACGTGATCGCGGTGGGCCGCGTTCGTCTGCTGGTGGCGGCGCTGCCCGCCCTGCCGGAGCTGGCGGTCTACGACCTGGAAGCGGCGCCCCGACGCGCCTACCAAGGGCTGCGCTACTACCCCGACGATTCACGCTACGTCGCTCTGGCCCACCTTGAGCGCCATCCGGCGCCGCGCACCGTCACGGTGGAGGCCTCTCGGGGAGGCCCGCAGAAGATGCAGGCGATCGGCCTCCTGCACTTCGAGATTGCCGGGACACCCTGCTCGATGGAGGCCTTTGGGGAAGCGGGAGACCCGGCTCTTCTCTTTCTGATCTTCAAGGACCAGACCAACGGACAGCCCGACGGAAGCTATGGTGCCGGGCGCTTTCTCTACGCCAGGGTCTGGCCGGGAGATGCAGTCCCGCTGGATTTCAACCAGGCCTGGAACCCGCTCTGCGCCTACTCGCACTACTTCCACTGCCCGCTGCCCCCCAGGAGCAACAACCTCCCAGTGGCCTTGCCAGTCGGCGAAAAAGCCTACGCCGCCCACTGAGTACTTGGATCGAGGAGGCCGCGCCCTACTATCATCCCATAGATGAACGGCACTCCGCTTCGCTACGTGCTACCAACGAACGGCACTCCGCTTCGCTACGTGCTACCCTGGTTTCTCTTCTGGCGATGGGTCCTGCCCGTGCTCTGGGCGCTTTCCCCGGCCCGCCCCGCGTGGGCCGCTCCGCCCGCAAACCCGAGGCGCATCCCCGACGGTGCCTATGTCCAGGCCGACGGCACGCGCTTCGTCGTCGCCGGCAAGCCCTTCTTCTTCCTGGGGGCCAACTTCGATCCGCTGCACGGCGAGAGCAACCGCAGGCGCTACCGGGAAATCATCCATACCCTCGCCGCCGACGGACTCTCTGTGGGGCGGGTGTGGGTGGTCGGAGAAGGGTCGGAGAAGCCCAGCCCGGATTCCCGCAAGAACGACCTGTTCCGCGCCGGCCCCGCCGGCTTCATCGAGGAGGCCTACCAGCAGCTCGACCGGGTGCTGGCGGCGGCACGTGATGAAGGGGTGCGTCTGATCGTGACGCTCTCGAACCACTGGGGAGATTACGGCGGGGTGCCGATGTACCTGGCGTGGGCCGGGCTGCCGAATGACGGGATGGCCTTCGAGCGGTTCTATGAGGACGAAGAGCTGCGCGCCTACTTCCGCGCCGGGCTGGATCATCTGCTCTCGCGCCGAAACACGGTGACCGGAACGCGCTATGTCGACGATCCGACGATCTTCGCCTGGGAACTGATGAACGAGTCCCAGGTCCTGACGGCGCGGGGAATCGCGGCCAGGCGGCGCTGGATTGGCGAGATGGCCCGCTACATCAAGGCCCGCGACGGCCACCATCTGGTGTCGGCGGGCCTTTTGGGATACGCCATGCGGGCTGAACGCGCGGAGTGGATCGCCGTGCACCAGATGAAGGAGATCGATTACTGCGACAGCCACCTGTATCCACAGGCCTCTGGGCAGGTGGATTCGCCGCGGCGGCTGGCTGATTTCCTGGACGATCGGGCGCAGCTTGCGCGGTATGTCATCGGCAAGCCGCTCATTTTTGGCGAGTTCGGCTTTCGTACCGACGGCGACCTCTCGTGGCTCGGGGCGCCCCGGGCCGCTTGGTTCGGGCGTTTCCTCGACCGCATCCTCGACAATGGCGGCGCCGGGGCGCTGGCGTGGATCTATGAGCCGTTCTCGGGAAAGCCCCGGGACTATGGCATCTACATCGACCGTCCGGACACGGATGATGTGCGCGCGGCGATTCGCCAGCGGGTGGGGCGTTTCGCCGCCGGTCCTGAGTCGAAGAACCCGCGGCTCTCTGCGGGGCGGGCCGAGGAGCTGCTCTATGAACCGCTTCTGACCCTCTCGGGCACGCAGGAGACCCACCATGCCTGGCGGCGGACGCCGGAGGGGGACGCGGTCCTTTCCATTCCGCCGGTGGCGTTCGCGCGGGCGCGCTTCGAACGCGCGGGAGTGTGGACCGGCGGGGCGCTGGAGCATGCGTACGGGGCGGACAGCGGGTCCTTTCGCTACCGGTTCGCGGCACCGGTCTCGGCGCTGGGGCCGGCGCGGCCGGCGCGGATCGACATCCAGGCCAGGCTCTCGTCGGAGTGGCCGGGGACGTCGGCGCCGCCGGAAGGCGGCTCGCTGGTGAAGGTGCGGGTGGATGGCGCGCTGGTGGGCCGGGTGGCGGCAATTCCCGATGACGGAATCGGGCGGCTTGAACGGATCACCATCGACGATCCCGCCCTGCTGGTGGCGCTGCGGCAGGGCACGCATACGTTGAGCTTCGAAGTGTCCTACTCGCCGTCGGACCCGGAGGCCCACGGCCTATGCATCTATGGCGACGCTACGGGCAAGGGGCCCCTGCCGCCGGGGGCCTACCATCCCATCCTCATCCGCTATCTCCCTCCCGCGGCCGAGCAGAGAAGGCTGGCGGAGGCGCCGGCGCCGTGAGGGCCGACGGACCCCGTCCAGTGCCGCGGCCCCTGCGGCGCTTAGCGAGTCATTTCATACCTCGGAGAAAGGGCACAGCGGAAGCCGACGCCGACCAGGTCGGGCACGGACGGGTCCATGTGGTCACGGGCGGCGGCGCGCAGGAGCTGCGGCGGGTTGAGCCAGCCCCCTCCTCGCACCACCTTATCCAGGCCGATGGCCGGCCCGCCGGGGTTTCTAGCGACGGTCCCGTCCGTGGAGTAGCGCTCGGCGTAGAAGTCCGCGATCCACTCGGCCACGTTGCCGGCGAGATCCTGGATTCCCTCTGGGGTGGCGTTCTGCCCGTGGCTGCCTACAGGGGCCGGATGGGGCGGGAGCAGGCCCGCGCAGGCGGCGCCCTGAAGACAGCGGGCGACACAGTGGGGCTCCTGGCTGGTGCTGCATCGGGCCTCGCAGCCAGCGGCGTCGGTTCGGGAGTCCGCCCCGAAGAGCGTCCGATCGCAGGTCGGCGGCGCCGCTCCCCAGGGGTAGGCCCGCCCCGAGATCCCGGCGGCAGCGTACTCCCACTCCGCCTCGGTGGGCAGGCGCTTCCCCTGAAGGGTGCAGTAGGCCGCGGCCTGACCCTGGGTGACCCCGACCACCGGCTGGCGGCGGTTGCTGAAGTCGGCCCGGCGCCGATCGGCGAAACGCCGCCAGGCGGGCGTACAGCGGTCCTTGTCGGTCCCGATGCCGTGGCGCTCGCAGCGCCGGTATTCGGCCGTCGTCACCTCGTACCGGTCAAGGCAGAACGCGGACAGTTCCACCGGGTGCCGCGGGTGCTCGTTGGGCTCGCCGATCTCCGCCAAACTCCCCATGAGGAAGCGCGCCGCGGGCAGGGCGGCCATCTCTTTCGGGCAGGACGGCGGGGGCCCCAGCACGGCAGGCTGAAAGGGGGGTGGCGTCGGGCTGAGCGGCCGAAGTGGCATGGGCGTTTCGATCGCCGCCCGCTTGGGGACCGGGCGCGGCCGGCGCAGCTTTACCGCCGTCAGCGCCAGGGCGGAGAGCAGCGCGGCGAAGATGACGCCGGTGGCCCCCCAGAAGAAAAGCGGCATCAGCGCCACCTTCGGCTCCTCCCACCCGAACGGGGCAGTCGGCGACTGGGGGACGATCCCGCGGGAAGGCACGGGCCGAGCGGGCGACCCGGATGGCCGCGGCATCGGGTTCATTGACGAGGCACTCAGGCCGCTGGTGCTGACCCGCGAAGGCTGGCTGGTGCTGACCCGCGAAGGCTGGCTAGTACTAACCCGCGAGGGTGCGCTGGTGCGGGAGACCGCGAAGGGCAGCGAACTCCTTTGGGCCACCTCGATGCTGGGGTAGGAGAACTCCTCGGGCGCCTCGCTGTAGTCGACCACCAGGGAGTAGTCCTCTGGGTCCGCCCCGGCGTCTACCTCGCCGGCCAGGGTCTTTTGCCCCGGCCCTGCCTCCTTTGTCGCCTGGGTCAGCTCCATCTCGGCGGTGGTGAAGGGGCGGTTTTTTGACACCGCCAGGGTCTCGCTGGTCTGGCGGCGCTCCGGCTCGGGCATGAGGTCCAGGAGGTTTACCTGGTGCAGCTCGCTGGTCAACCCCGCCTTCTGCATCGGATGCGCGGTGATCGGCGCCAGCGGCGCCGCCGACAGGAGAGCGGCGTTTTGCTGGGTCCGCCACGGGACCCCATGCTGAAGCCGCGACGGCACCACCGGCATCCCCAGCGAGAACCGTCGCTGCTCGCCGTGAATCGGCACCGGCGGCGGCGCGGCCAGCACCAGCGCCCGCCCCAGGTCCTCGATGGTGGCGAAACCCACGCCGGCCTCGGCGGACGAGTCGCCGGAGAAGGCCCGCGCGAAAAGCATCGCCATCCGCGGGCCCATCGCGGCCTGGCCTCCGACCAGTTGCTGCAAGAGGACTCCGACGGCACGGACGTCGGCCCGGATGGCCTCCCGCAGCGCGGCGTCCTCCCCGTCCTTGATGTGAAGCACGAGGCCGCGCAGACGCACCTGCTCGCCGCCGACAGCCCCCCCCCCAGTGACGGCGGCGCTGACATCGATCGAGGACGGGTCCAGCTCGCCATGGGCCACGCCGATGCGGTGGGCGGCCCCGAGCAGCGAGATCACCGGGGACAGGAGCTGCGTGGCTCGCGAGGGGGCGACCACCACGCCATCGGGCCGCCGCCACTCGTCCATCAGCTCGGCCAGGGAGCGCGCGTCGCCCAGCTCGGTGATGGTGAAGCGGGAGCCGTCCCGGTCGGTCCCGGTCTCCAGCAGCCGGGGGACGCAGGGGTGTTTCTCCAGTGCCCGCAGGGCCTGGACCTCCCCGTATAGGCGCCCGCCGATCGCCGGATCCTCGGTCAGCGGCCAGGGGACCAGATCGATGGCCGCCCGCGCCCCGCTGCCCAGGTGGAACGCCGCGAACACCCCTCCCCCGGCCCGCCTGCGCAGGAACCCCTCCACCTTCCAGCGTCGCCCGATCATGTCGAAGCAGAGCGGCGTGCCGTCAAGCCCGCAGTTCAACGCCTCTTTGGGGTAGGTGGCGCCGCACTCGAAACAGCGCTTCCGTTCCAGCAGGATCTCCTTGGGGGCGCGCGTCATTGGGTCTGTGCGGCACTCCGCTTCGGGTTCACTTTATCATGAATTCGCCGCCCTTTGGGGGGTAGATCTTCCCTGTGACCCACGACACAGGCCTTGGGGGCCTTGTCAAAAGCCGCACGATCGGGGATGACTGAGGAGGTCGCATGAAGTAAACTCGCCCGTTATCAATCAAGGCAAGGGTTGTCCTGGCCTGGCCAACCCTCATTGTCCTATATCCCTTTGGCCTGGCCTGACTCAGGCCACATCCCCTTTCGGGGTTTAGAGACCGAGGCACCATGTCGAAAAACACGCTGACAATCACCGACAACCGCACCGGACAGAACTACGAGCTCCCCATCACCGATGGCACCATCCGCGCCCTTGATCTGCGCAAGATCAAGACCGGCGCGGACGACTTCGGCTTGATGGGTTACGACCCCGCGTATCTGAACACCGCATCGTGCCGCTCGGCGATCACCTTCATCGACGGGGACAAGGGCATCCTCCAGTACCGGGGTTACCCGGTGGAGCAGCTTGCCGAGAAGTCCAGCTACGTGGAGGTGGTGTACCTGCTTTTGCACGGCGAACTGCCCTCCCAGGAGCAGCTCCGGCAGTTCACCTCCGAGGTGACCGTCCACACCTTCCTGCACGAGAACGTGAAGGGGTTCATCGACGGCTTCCGCTATGACGCCCATCCCATGGGGATGTTCATCGCCACCATCGGGGCCCTCTCGACCTACTACCCCGAGGCCAAGGACGTCGACAACAAGGAAATCCGGATGCGCAACGCGATCCGGCTGATCGCCAAGGTGCCGACGATCGCCGCGTGGTCCTACCGCCACAGCCTGGGATTCCCCTTCGTCTACCCGGACAACTCCCTGTCTTTCGCCGGCAACCTGCTCTCGATGATGAAGAAGATGGCTGAGCTGCGCTACTCGCCGAACCCGGTGCTGGAGCGGGCCCTGGACGTGCTCTTCATCCTGCACGCCGACCACGAACAGAACGCCTCCACAAGCGCGGTGCGTTCCGTGGGCTCCACGCAGGTCGACCCCTACACGGCCGTCGCGGGCGGCGTCGCGGCGCTTTACGGCCCGCTGCACGGCGGCGCCAACGAGGCGGCGCTGCACATGCTCGAGCGGATCGGCACCGTCGAGAACATCCCCGACTTCCTCGAGGGCGTGAAGGCCGGCAACGAGCGCCTGATGGGCTTCGGGCACCGTGTCTATA
>JBBRLA010000243.1:0-11210 GCA_038231615.1 Polyangia bacterium
GATGAGATGAGCCGGGGCAAGCGGAGGCGTAGCCTTCATCGAAACGCAACGCGTCCTTCATCGGATCTTCATTTTACCTATACAGGGTCGCGTCAGATGATGAAAAGTCATCTAAGGAAGAAGCACATGGCCGGAGCAGATTTTGGCGCACCCCGCAGCGACCGAGGGAGCGTACTACTGTACGTGACCGAAGGGAGTGAGGAGGTACGCCAAAAGATGCCCGGCCATGTGCTTCTGTTTAGGGGTGGGGGTTTATACCCATTTGAATCACGTCCCCCGCGGCTCTCGAATTCCAGTGAGCTGCTCCGAGCAAGACCTTCCTCTAGTGACAATGTTGTAGGAGTTACCATGAACCGCACGGGACCCGTCTGGTTGATCGTCGCCGCCCTTTTGGTGTCCGTTCCTTCCCTTTCTGCAGCGGCAAAGGGCCCTGCCCCCGAAGCTTTAGACCCGCCCGAACCCGCCCGGCGAAGCGCAGAGGCAGCGCCTTCCGACACCGCTCCCGCCGCGGCCCTGGGCCGGGAGAACGCGGCGGTCCCGCCAAAACGGCGCGATGCCCAGTCAGTCACCCAGGACGGCACCTTCCTGCCCGGCACGTTCGCCGCCCGCATCGGCGATCAGCGCATCAGCGCCTTCACCTTCGGCGGCTACGACAGCAACGCCTCGCAGGGCGGCGTCTTCACCAGCGTCGTCGAGGGCGCCATCGTCAACCGCGTCGCCATCCGCGTCGGCTACGACTACCTGCAAAGCCAGTCCGGCGGCAGCGTCACCGCCGGGCTGCGTTTCGGTATTCTGCGGCAGGAACTCAACGGGATCGACCTGGGCGTCCTCATTCAGTACAAGCAAAAGGGGTTCTATCAATCCAACGGCGAGATCGAGTTGGCGCTGGCCGGCAGCCGCCGCTGGAACCGCTTCGGCCTCTACGCCAACCTGGTCTACGGGCAGGGCTTCGAGCGGCAGGAACGCGACGGGGAAGTGCGCTTGAGCGGCCTGTACACCATCGGCAGCCGCTACAACGTGGGCCTGGAGGCGCGCAGCCACTTCGACCTGGGCGGCTCTATAGGCTCGCCGTTGCCAGGCAGCCCGCCTGAGGCCGCCTTCGACATGGTGGCCGGGCCGATGGCCAGCGTCTCGCTGGGTCCGGTGGCGCTGATCGCCGAGGTAGGGGCACACGCCATTGTCATCGACGACAACGGCCCTTCCGGGGGGACCAGCGCCGGGGCCATCGCACTGCTTGGCGCGGGCGCCGCCTTCTGACCCCGCGGATACATCACGGATTCGCCGGCAGGGTCCAGACGTAGGCCGTATAGCGGTACTCGCTGAAGCCCGCAGGCTGCGGGGCTGCACCGGGGTAGAGCAACTGGCTCAACGGATGGGAGACGATGCGCACGCGAATGGCGTCGCGCCCCTCGGTCAGCAGCCGCGGCAGGAGGAACTCGTCGTCCCGCCAGCGATGATTCGATGACGCCACCGTCGTCGAGCTGGGGATGTCCAGTTCACCTTCCGGGTTGGCGTAGACGCACTGGGTCGACCCCGCCAGATACCAGGTCCCCGCCAGTTCGAACCGCGCCCCGGTGCGGTCATCGGCAACGAACACCTGTGCCCGCTGGTCGGCGATCTGATAGTCAAGCTTCCGGCGCAGAAGCACGCCGAAATTGGCCGCATCAATCTTCAGGGTGAACTCCGACGTGCCGTTGTGGTGGCGCCCGGTGTCGGTCGTCTCGGGGTAAATCACGACGTTGCCCACCTGATCCACGCCCCATTCGTACCGGCTGGTCAGGGCATCGGTCGGGGTCCCCATGGGGACCGTGTATCGGTGGCTGGCTTCGTCGGTGGGGTCGCTGACGTGCAGCGTATCGGTCTGCTTCAGGCAGGCCCCCGGCAGCCCGTACCAGTAGGCCAGCGTACGATAATGCTCGATCGAATCATTGAGCCCGCCATGCTCCAACTGGATGCGGGCGTTCTTGCCGAAAGGCATGGCGTCCGCCAGGAGGAAGCGGTACGCCGACTCCAGCCGGTCCTCCACCCCGGAGGACTCCTTCAGACTCGGGGCGCCGCTGGGGTGTCCAGCAAGGGGCAGCGTGGTGTTCTTGCCTCCCCAGGGCAAGATCTGGGTCCCATCCGATTCATATCCCCCCCCCGCCCATTCGACGGTGCTGGTGCCCTGCACCTGGGGCGTCTGGCTGTCGTCGAAGAAGAAGCGCGGGTCGCCCGCAAGGTTCGACAGGTCCGCCCGATCGGAGAACACCAGCGACGTGCCGGTGAAGGTGCCGCACCAGTCGCCGCCGCCCTCTTCCTTGGGGGTGTCCAGGAGGATCAGGTCCTGGCCGGGGTCGAAGATTTCGAACAGCTTGTACGTGGCGTGGAAATACCCAACCCAGTTGGTGGGCTCGCTCCGGGCCTGGCTGCGGATCTCCCAGGCCACCTGACCCACCGCTTCCTGGGAGATCAGCTCGATCTTGGCGTTCTTGGCAAAGGGCATCGGGAAGTACACCGAGAGCTGCACCTGTCCCGTGGCCGAGTCCCCAATAAAGTGGACGTTGACCGGCAGCGCCTTCACCAGGTACTCCCGATTGTCGCGGTTGAAGAGCGTGCCGGTGCCAAAGAACAGGGCCACCGGCGCATCTACTGACGGCATGGCTCGGTTGTCCCAGGTGATGCGCAGGCGGGCGTGGCCCAGCGCCACCGCGTCCTTCATCGCGACCGAGAGGCGCAGGGCGCGAATGATCGCAGGCCCGCCGTTCATCTTTTTGACCAGCACGGTGTCCCCCGCAGGCAGATTCAAAAGGCCGCTGTCGCGATACACCCCGATCTCGGCCCCGAAAGCCCCCGTGGCGATGTCCTGCCCGGCAGCGGAAAGCAGCGCCAGGGCCTGCGAGCCGGGCGCGGCCCCGCTGTTTGATCCCTGGCCTTGGCCCTGGCCCTGGATTTTCGACGACAGGTTCTGCGCGCCGAAGGGGAACTGCTGGTAAATGAAGGTCCCGGTGGCGCGGCTGGTCCTGCTGTAGGCGATTTGCAGGGTCTGCTCGAAGGGGATGGGCACCCAGGAAAGGTCCGCCCCGTGCGTGCTGGACCAGGTCTGGGACAGAGGTGTCGGGAAGACGTCGGTGGGCACGAAGATCGAGCCCGCTACCGGATGGTTGGGGTCCTTGGTGCTCGACTCCGAGACCACTGTCTCCTGGCCGTCGACCCGGTAGTGCCACGGGCTGCCATGCCAGTGATCGGTGCTGGCAAAGGTCAGCACCCCCGGGCCGCTCAGGTCCAGCGGGATGTACAGGTCGCCTTCGCGGCGCAGGAAGTTGCCGGTGTCTTCGGTCGCGGCGCCGCTTTCGCGGATGCCCTGGCGGTCGTAGGTGCTGCGCATGGAGGTGCGCGTGCCAACGCGCAGGTCGGCCCAGTGGTCCCACCGGGTGTAGGCGTCGGCGCCCACCGGGATCAGGGGCAGATCGGCGGGTGGTGCATCGGTACCTCCACAGCCAAGTGCAAAGGAGAGCAAAAGGAGGGCGATGGTTTTGGATGGTGGTGCCGCCATGGTGCGCAAGATACCACGCACCGGCACCCTGGATTCAAGTGGAGCGCGGCGCTCCTTGCTGATGCGTGACGGCCACCACGCAGATCTCCCGGCGGTGGGTGGCAAGCTGCGTCGCCCGCACGGCGAAAAAACCCATGCCGGCCACGCGCTGGCAAAGCGCGGGCACCTCGGCGGCCATCTTCCACTGGTTCAGCTTCAGCGTGAAGACCACCCCGCGGAGCGTCGGGCGCAGCGTCGAAACGATGCGCCGGACCCCGTGAAGGGCCACCTGCGGGGCCAGGTTCACGTCCAGAAGCAGCCAGTCGACCCGCCGGGGCAAGTGCTCGCGGCGCAGGTCCCCCAGGGTCGTTTGCAAGTGGGCAAAGGTCGGCCGCAAGAGCACCCGCGGGTGCATCGCCCCAGGGTCCACGCCGATCACCGTCAGCCCCCGCTGCAAAAGCGCCCAGCTGGCGCCGCCTGGGGCGCTGCCGATCTCGACGGCGACCTGGCCCGGGCGAAAGGAAAGAGCGGACCATGAAAGGGCCTCCTCGATCTTCAACCACGCCCGGGAGGGGGCCTCGGGAGGCAGGGTCAACGCCACGCGTCCGCCCGGGTGCGGCGAGTGGTCGCCCCCGTGGATGTGGAAGCCCAGCCAGGGCGGTTCCAAAGGGGCCACGATGACGTCGAGGACCCCTTCGCCCGGGCGGGGCGGGCGCGTCCCGGCGAAGGTCCCTTCGGGGGCGGCGGCGAGCAGGCGAGTGGCGACCTCGGCGGCCAGCGGGCCGCGGGTGTCCCCTGCGTCAGCTTCTTCCCTTGGCCCTGGGCGGGCGCGATCGCGCTCAAAGACGTGCAGGACCGGCGGCCCGGCAGTTGCGCCGGTGCCCTGTGCCGTCAGCCGGCGGGTCGCGGCGATGACCTGATCTTCGTCGTCGACTTGGCCCAGGGAGATTCCGAAGGCCCGCGCAAAGACCGCGCCCAGGGAGAAGTCCGGCGCCAGCGGGGTGTCGGCGCGAAAGGTGACCAGGCCCGGACGCGAATAGGCAAAGCGCCACCCGGGACGCAGGCGCGCGACCTCCTCCTTGAGCGCCGGTTCGGCGCCCCTCTGGCAGACGGCAAAAGCAAAACTTCCCTGAACCGGATGGGCGAGCAGAATCCCCGCAGTCTACCCGGTAAAGCCCAGAATTGCTTCACTTCGGGGTAGATGAAGCGGTCCACGATCGGGCGGCCCCGACGAGCAGCGGGGCCAGGACCCGATTTCTCCGCGGGGAGAATGGCAGGTTCCGGTGTGGCGGCGAAGCGAGGCGATGCGCGGGCCGCGGCGGTGCGGTACGGTGCGGTACAACGAGGCGTTGCCGGGGGTCCCGCGAGGTGCCATCATTCCCCCGCCGGCCGCGCCCGGTCACCTGGAGACCGATGAACCTGGCCAACTCCCTGTCCCGCTCCGGATTTCTGAGTTTCCTTCTTGCCCTGGGCGTCCTCTTTTCCGGCACGGCCTCCGCCGACGATCACCCCGACCCCGGCCTCCCCGACGTGTGCAGCCCGCCGGTCATGGCCAAGCTCGACGGCGACTGGCGCAAGGAGCCCGCCAGCTTTCGCGCGGCCGCCATGCGCACCTACACGCGCTTCCTCGGCGGCGAAGACGCGGCGAAGCAGCAGTTCCGGGCGACGATGCAATTGGCCGAACAAACCCGGGTCAACGCCTTCGAGGTCATCGAGCTGACCAAGGAACTGCTCATCCGCGGCTTCCGCGGCAAGGCGATGGAGTCCGCGCGGGCCGCCACACTGGATATTCAGGCCAACCAGGGGGCCGCCGCCGCCGGGCGTTTCACCAAGATCCTCGGCGCGATCCAGGGGCGCGGCACCTTCACCGAGAGCGACCTACGGGACCTGACCGGCCTTCTGAACGGCGACCTGCTGCGCGACGCCCTGTGCCGGAGCCTGAACCTGCGGGGCAGCGAGGCCGCGCTGCGAGATCAAGTGGCCCCCCGGCTGAAAGTGAAACCCCTGGATGCCGCCACCGGGGTGGGCGCGGTGATCGACGCGCTGACCCGGCAGTTCCATGCGACGCAGCCCGGGGACTACGCCCGCGCCGCGCTACAGAATTGCATCATCGCCATGAGCCGCGCCTGTCCCCGCAAGGAGGCCGAGGCCCACTGCCAGGGCACCCCCAAGGACTACCTGGAACTCTTGCGCCTCTGACCCAAACCTCGGCGAGCTGATCCTCGCCGCTGGCGGAATAAACAACCGGTGGCGGCGTACTGAGCCAGAGCATGGGAACGGACGCTACTATAAATCTGCTGGATCGATGGCGATTCCGGTGGAGTTCGGGGGCGGAATGCTTGAGCCACCTTGCCGCAGCGATAGGGGGGCCCCATACTCATGAGGAAAGACAGAGCTAGGGCTTGGCTGGTCGCGAAGCGCCGAGGTTCATTCAAAAGCAACTCATTGGGAGGGATGGAGGAACGCGATGGCGGAGAAGAAACAGGGGTCGGGCCAGGGTAAAATGACCGTCGCGGAGGCCGGCAGGAAGGGGGGCCAGACGGTGAAAGCGAAGTACGGCTCCGAGTTCTACTCGCAGATCGGGCAGAAGGGCGGCAAGACCGTGAAGGAGAAGTATGGTCCCGAGTTCTACTCGGAGATCGGGCAGAAGGGCGGCGAGAGTCGTAGGCAAGACATCGGCGCCGCCGGCTACTCGGAGATGGGCAAGAAAGGCGGCGAGGCACGCAACAAGGAGGCCCGGCCAAACGAGGCTGTGGAACGCGGTCCCTCGCGGAAAGAGGCAGCGACCCCGAAGGTAGAGGCTGAAGACGAAGACAAAGAAGCCCCCTAAAGCGAAGTCGCCCCTCCCTGATGGCATGCTTCCACTCGCCTCCCGGCCGCCTGCTGCATTCCTCTCTGGTGGTATGTTTCCGCTCGTCTCCACCCGCCGCCTGCTGCATTCCTCTCTGGTGGTATGTTTCCGCTCGTCTCCACCCGCCGCCTGCTCCGCCCTCTGCTACATTGCCTTAATGATGATGCGCCGATTCGTACCCCTGGTCTTGCTCCTCATCTGTCTCGCCGCCCCGGCACGGGCGGCCGAGCCCGACGCGCTTTACCCGGCGATCGAACCCTTCCGTACGGGCATGCTGAAGGTCTCCCCGCCCCACGAACTCTACTATGAACTTTCGGGCAACCCGAAGGGGCGCCCGGCCATCCTGCTTCACGGCGGCCCCGGCTCCAGCAGTTCCCCCGATGGGCGGCGACTGCACAATCCCCGGCGCTGGCTCATTGTCCAGTATGACCAGCGCGGTTGCGGCAAGAGCCGCCCCTTGCGCGAGTTGCGCGATAAC
The DNA here is from genome assembly GCA_038231615.1 of Polyangia bacterium. Classification (GTDB taxonomy): domain Bacteria; phylum Myxococcota_A; class Polyangia; order Palsa-1104; family JAEUJZ01; genus JBBRLA01. The sequence goes on from JBBRLA010000243.1 coordinate 6,841, forward strand.
GACACCCCCCACCTCGTCCAAGACATCGAAGCCCTGCGGCAGCACCTTCACCTGGGCCAGGTGCAGATCGTCGGCGGCTCGTGGGGCTCCACCCTGGCCCTGGCCTACGCCGAGCGCTACCCGCAAAATGTCTCCTCCCTGGTGCTGCGCGGCGTGTACCTGGCCACCGCCGCCGAGGACGACTTCTTCTATTACGGCGGCGCCGGCTCGTTCTTCCCCGAGTCGTTCGAGCAGGCCCGCGACAGCCTGCCCCACCCGGAGCGCCATGACTACCCCCAGCAGATCGTCTCCGTCCTGCAGGGGACCGACCCGGCACGCAGGCTGAAGGTGGCGCGGGCCTGGACCGACTTCGAGACCCGCCTGGCCCGACCCGAAAGCACCGAAGAGGAGGTCACAAAGGCCATCAGCGACAAGGACGTCGAGACGGTCGGCCTCATGGAGGCGTATTACATCGCCCATCATTGCTTCCTGAAGGAAGGTCAGCTCTTGCAGGACGCCGGGCAGCTGCGGGCCATCCCCACCGTCATCATTCAGGGCCGGCTGGACTTCGTCTGCCCTCCCATCGCCGCCTACCGCCTGTCCCAGGCCCTGCCCGGGGCGCGCCTGGTGTGGGTGCAAAGGGGAGGTCACAGCAGCCGCAGCCCAGACGTCCGCGCCGCCCTGGTCGCCACCATTCGCTCCTTCGATAGCGCGCCGCTCATCGACGCCAGGTGACTATACACCGGGGTCCTTGCGGCGGAAGCGATCGCAAAGGACCAGCAGCGGGGGTTGCAGGATGCGCGGCAGGATGGCCAGGATCAGCGCCCCGCCGATGACCACCACGGCCAGCGGCTTCTGCGTCTCCGAGCCAATCCCCCGGGAGAGCGCCGCCGGCAAAAGGCCGATCATCGCGACGAAGGTGGTCATCAGCACCGGGCGCAGGCCGCGCTCCGCCGCCAGCCGGGCGCCTTCCTCCAGACCGGCTCCCTCGCGCCATAGCCGTTGGGCGTAGGTCACCACGATCAGCGAGTCCTGGATGGCGATGCCGAAGATCGAGATGAACCCCATCGCCGCCGAGATCGAGAAGTTGATCCCGGTCACCAGCAAGGCCAGAATGCCGCCACTGCAGGCGACGGGGATGCCGAGCAACACGATGAGCGTGTCGGCGCCGTTCTTCACTGCCGAGTAGACCAGGAAGCCGATGAGAAAAAGGGTGATCGGGATGATCACCAAAAGCCGCTGCGTGGTCTCGCGAAGCTGGTTGATCTCGCCGGCCCAGTCCAGGTGGGTGTCGTAGGGCAGCTTGACCTTGTCGTGGACCCGCTTTTGCGCCTCGCCGATGGCCGAAGCCAGGTCGCGGCCGCGCACGGCGAAGCGCACCGGGGTGTAGCGCTGGTTGTCCTCGCGGTAGATCACCGAAGGGCCGGTCTCCTTGATCACCTGCGCGAGCTGCCCCAGGGGCACCTGGGACCCGTCGGGCGTGGCGACCAAAATGTTGCGGATGCTCTTCAAGTCCTTGCGGTAGGGCTCGGCCCAGCGGACGGTCAGGTCGAAGTGTTTTTCTCCCTCGTAGACCTGGGTTATCGCCTGCCCGCCGATGGCCGCCTGCACCACCGCGGCCACGTCGCCGACATTCAGCCCGTAGCGGCCGCATTGGGTGCGATCGGGGGTGATGCGCACGCCGGGCTGACCCAGCGATCGAAACATGCCCAGGTCGCGCACCCCGCGGACCGTCGACATGACGTTGACGATCTCCTCGGCATTGCCCTCGTTGACGTGCAGGTCGGGCCCGATGACCTTGACCGTGTTCTCCCCCTTCACCCCGGACATGGCCTCCTCGACGTTGTCGGAAATGGCCTGCGAGAAGTTGAAGATGACGCCGGGGAAAGCGTCGGCGAACGCCCGGGACAGCTCCTCGGTCATGTTCTCCTTGGTCACGCTGGAGCGCCACTGGTTGTGGGGGCGCAGGGGGGCCAGAAGTTCCACGTTGTTGAAGCCCGAGACGTCGGTGCCGTCATCGGGGCGGCCGAGTTGGGAGATGACTGTCTCGATCTCGGGTCGGGTGCGCAGCCGAGGATCGCAGGGGATCTCGCCTTCGGCAGCGCCTGAGCCCGAGATCGGGCAGCCGAGCAGGATCGCACGCATGCGCCCAACATACTTCGCGGTCTGCTCCAGGGAGATGGACATGGGCAGGGTGGCGCGGATCCAGAAGTTGCCCTCCTCCAACTTGGGCATGAACTCGCCACCCAGCCAGGGGAAGAGCAGCAGGCTTACCAGCACCGGAGACAGGGCGATGCACAGCGCAGCCCCCTTGCGACGCAGGGCGAAGCGGAACAGGGGCAAGTAGAAGCGGTTCAGGCGCCGCATCAGCCAGCTATCGTGCTCGTGTTCGGCATTCGACGGCTGCCTTGGGCCGTGAGACGTCTTGAACCTCAGGCCGCGCGCCGCCAACACCGGCGTCAGCGTCACCGCCATGAGGATCGCGCCGCCGATGGCGAAGGCGTAGGTGTGGGCCATGGGCGAGAAGATCACCCCGGCCACCCCGGTCAGCGTGAAGAGCGGGACGAAGGCCACGCCGATGATCAAGGTCGAGAACAACATCGGCGGCCCGACCTCGTAGGCGGCGGTGACGATGCGATCGTGGCTCGAACCCCGCCCGTGGGCGCCCATGTGGCGGAAGATGTTCTCCATCATGATGACGGTGGACTCGACGACGATGCCGAAGTCCACCGCCCCCAGGGAGATCAGGTTGGCCGGGGTGCCGGTGCCGACCATGCCCATGAAGGCCAGAAGCAGCGCCAGCGGAATGTTGATCGCGGTGATCAGCGCCGCCCGGGTGTGGCCCAGAAAGAGCCACAGCACCAGCGTTACCAGGAACATGCCGACGAGCAGATTCTCCAATACCGTATGGGTGGTCACCTTCACCAGGCTGGCGCGGTCGTAATAGGGCTCGATGTCCATGCCCGGGGGCAGGATGTGGTTCTTGCGGATGTAGTCCACCCGTTCGTGGACCCCCTCGATGGTCTTCAGGGAGTCGCCGCCGTAGCGCATGAGGACGATGCCCTCGACCACGTCGGCCTCCTGGTCCTTGCCGACGATGCCCAGGCGCGGCGCGGCACCGGCCAGCACCGAGGCCAGGTCGTGAATACGCACGGGCACGCCCTTCTTCTGGGCCACGACAATGCTGCCGATGTCGTGCAACGACCGGATGAGGCCGACGCTGCGGACGTTGAAGGACTGCTCGCCCAGGGTCAGGCGCTGGCCGCCGACGTTCTGGTTGGCGTTGGCCACGGCGCTGGTAAGCTGCGAAAGGGCGATGTCGTGCCCTTTGAGGCGGTAGGGATCGACCTCGATGTGATACTGCTTGGTATAGCCGCCGAAGCCGGTCACGTCGATGACGCCGGGTACCTGGCGGAACTGCTTCTCCAATATCCAGTCCTGGGCGGTCTTCAACTCGGCCAGTGTGTAGCCCTTGCCGCGCACCAGGTAGCGGTAGATCTCGCCGATGGCGTTCCACGGGGAGAGCTTGGGCTGGAGGCCGGTCGGCAGGGGCACGAAACCCAGCCGGTTGAGCACGCGCTGCTGGGCAGCATAGTAATCAACCTTCCAGGTAAAGTAGCACTTCACGCTGGAAAGCCCGAAAAGGGACTGCGAGCGGATGTGGTCCAGGTCGAGCATGCCGTTCAGGCCCGTCTCCAGGGGAATGGTGACGTAGCGCTCGACCTCCTCGGCGCTCCAGCCGTCGGGCTGGGTGAGGATCTCGATCATCGGCGGGACGGGGTTGGGGTAGGCCTCGATGTCCAGCTCACGGTAGGCATAGAGGCCCAGGCACAGGACGGCGACGGTCAGCGCGAAGACCCCCACCTGAAGGCGCAGGGCGACGGCGACGAACTTCTGCACCATGTCAACGTCTCCCGCGGCGGGAAGAAAGGGCGGTCACGGGGGTCATGGCCGTGGAAATTACCTGATCGAGATGAAGTTTTCTTGAGAAAGAAGGGAAATTCACCAGAATAAGTGAATTCCTTGACCCTGAGACAGCGGTCGCGGAGATCGCTCAGTCGTGACCCGGCAGGAGCCGGCAGGGGTTGTGCGAGAGGATGTTGCGGAAGTCCTCGAAGCCCGAGAAGGTGGTGTGGCCGGGCTCCGCGTAGGTCAGCTTGAGCAGGGGGCCGTATTCTGCCGCGGAGGTGCCGCCGAAAGTGTGGGTGGTCCCGGGCAGGTGGGCGCCGCCGAGCTGCCAATAGCATAACCCATCGTCGTCATCGCCGAGCAACCGCCCCGCCGTGAAGATCGGATAGAACGACGAACCCACCGGCGGGTTGACGCAGCCCACGCCGGTCGCGGTGTGACGTACGCCCAGGGTACGTGTTGTTTTATGGCACCTTCCGGTA
>JBBRLA010000244.1:0-11136 GCA_038231615.1 Polyangia bacterium
ACCACCTCTGGCGCAAGGCTCACTACCGGCCGGGCGGACTCCCTGGCCAGGCGGGTTTCGCACCCGCTGGACGACAAACGAAGTTTCATGAAGTCATCGCATTTCTTCACTCCTCTCCGACCAGCCTTGCCTGGTCGCACCGGTTTTCCTACGCTCTTGCCGATGTCCATGGAGACCAGAACCGCCGCGTATTCGCCCGAGCCGGTCAGGTCTTGCGCGATGGCATGGAGCGTCGTGGTCTTGCCGACCTGACGGGGGGCGTGGAGGACGAAGTAGGCCTTGCTGTCGATCAGGCGACGCACCGTGGGCAGGCGCGGCAGCGGCGGCAACATGTAGTGGTCGTCGGGAAGGCACCTGCCGGAGACATTGAAGACGCGGGACATGTCATTGCCATACCACGAGAGCGGCCCATGGGGTAGGCGGCGCCGAATTGCGGCTTGTCCATGGCCGATTTTGTCCAGCGCTGGACAGGAGCCCCTCACCGTCTTCAGCGTGCAATATATACATAAACTATGGAGCGATCAAAAATGCTCAAAAAGTTTTTCCCGTCGATGAATGCCCGAATATCTGAGGAGAGCTCACACGTCCTCTCTGGGCGGCTCCGCTATTACATCGACGGCCTTGATGGTCGTGAGCTTGCCCTCGACCCGAAGAACCCCGGCATCGTCTTGCCCGAGGTGTTCCATCACGTCGCAGCGGATGGACCGGTGCTGTTCTTGGTCGAGTTTCACCGCCGGCCAGGCGCCTGAAGCGGTGTACTCGATAGATAGGTACAGCTTGCTTGCCATTCTCGATTGCATGCCCACATTGGGCTGAATGATCCCGACCGCCCCAGCCCGCGGGCACTCGCCGAGGTTCTCGGCAAGGATCCCTCTGGACGTCGCCGGTCCCTTCCACCTGGAAGCGACCGTGCGGCTGCTTCAGCGTCGGCCGATCAATCGTATCGATGTCTGGGAGGACGACCGCTACCTGCGTCTGCTCGATCTTGACGGCGATCTTTTCCTGGCGTCGGTGACCAACGCCGGCACGGTCGATGAGCCGGATATCCGCGCGGTGTTGCAAAACGGCCGTCCCACGGCGTCGCAACGGAGGCACAGCGGCGCGATCTTGCGGCGTACGCTGGGCCTCGATCAGCAGCCCGTCGCCTTCGAGCGGCTGGCCGGCGAGGACCCGGCGCTCCGAATGCTGGCCCATTCCCTCCATGGGATGCGGCCCCCACGCTTCCCGACTCTCTTCGAGGCCATCGCCAACGTCATCCCGTTTCAGCAGGTCAGTCTCGATGCTGGCGCGGCCATCGTGGCACGCCTGGTGGAACGCTTCGGCCGACCGTCGGTGATTGCGGGGCGCACCTGGTTCGCCTTCCCGGAGGCCGGGGCGATCGCTGGGGCCTCGGTCGCAGCACTGCAAGACATCGGGCTGAGCGGGGCCAAGGCCCGCAGCCTGCACGAGATGGCCGGGCGCGTCCTCCGCGGCGATCTCATCGAGGAGCGGCTCGCCGCGCTGAGCACCGATGAGGCGATGCGGCTGCTCATGGACCTGCCCGGCATCGGTCCATGGAGCGCCGGGGTGCTCCTTTTGCGCGGGCTGGGGCGCATGGACGCGTTTCCAAGCGGGGACGTCGGCGTGGCCCGCGGTCTGGCCCGCCTCCTCGATCTGCCTGCGAATCGCCTCTTCGACTACGAGGACTACGTGAGACGCTTCGGCGAGCAGCGGGGCTACCTCTACTTCTATAACCTGGGTGCGCAACTGCTGTCGCGGGGGCTCATCCATCCAATCGGAGGCGAGTCATCATGATCGGAAATTTCAAAGTCGGCGATCATGTCACCTGGAACTCGGAGGCCGGACATGTCAGCGGCAAGATCATCAAGGTGTATACGAAAGATGCTGATTACAAGGGGCATACGCACCACGCGAGTCGGGATGATCCGCAGTATGAAATCAAAAGCGACAAGACCGACCACATTGCGATGCACAAAGGCTCGGCGCTGAAGAAGGCGAACGACTGAGAGTCGCGTCAGGAGTCTGGATTCCTTTTTCATGCTTCCGAGATGATCATGCACATTCGACTCAAGACATTTTTGGTTCTCGTCTCGCCGCTGCTGCTCCTGGTTGCCGCGGCTTACGTCCAGTGGGGGACGGCCGGTCTTCCAACGCTGGCGGCCGGGCCCCATCTGACCCCCGAGACGGCCGCGCAACCTCACGGCTTCCCGGCCTGGCTGCGCATCACCCATTATGTCAATTTCCTGTTTCTGGTCCTGCTCATCCGTAGCGGCCTCCAGATCCTGGTGGACCACCCGCGGCTCTACTGGAAGGTGCATTGCACCCCCGGCACCGAGTGGCTCCGGCTCACGCCGGTCGAGGTGCCGAAGGACCGCGTCTGGACGGCCAAGGAGGACTCCCGCTACCTTTCCCCCTTCATCGGCCTGCCCGGCCGACGGCACACAGTCGGCATGGCCCGGCACTGGCACTTCCTGAGCGTCCTGTTCTGGGTAGGGAACGGCCTTTTCTTCGTGGTCCTTCTGTTTGGCACCGGCCAGTGGAGACGCCTTTTGCCGACCTCCTTTCAGATCATTCCCGACGCCTGGGCCGTCTTCGTCCACTACGCCACCTTCCACCTGCCGCCGGAGCCAAACGGCTTTTACCACTACAACGCGCTCCAGCAGTTGGCGTACTTCGGGGTCGTGTTCGTCCTGGCCCCCCTGGCGATGCTGACCGGTCCCTCGATGTCGCCGGCCTTCACGGCCCGGTTCACGTGGTACCCGAAGCTGCCCGGCAACCGGCAAGTCGGCCGGTCTCTCCACTTCCTCGTCATGGGCGCTTTCCTCGCGTTCATCTTCATGCACGTGACCCTGGTCGTTCTCACCGGGTTCGTCCGAAACATGAACCATATCGCGCTGGGCACGGACGATGCGCGCCCGGTCGGACTGGTCCTCGGCCTGCTCGGGATCGGCGTGGTCGTCCTGCTCAACGTGTTCGCCAACTTGGCGGCGTGGAAGCACCCTCGGGCGGTCCAGCACGCCGCCAAGGCGATCGTCAGCCCGGTCATGGGGTTTTTTCTCGATCGGCCCGCCCCCCGGGCCGAGTTCCGCCGCGAGGACGTGTCGCCCTTCTTCTGGGTCAATGGCAACATGCCGACCTGCGACGAATGGAAGGCGCTGGCCGCCGATGGGTTCAAGAACTACCGGCTCAAGGTACGTGGCCTGGTGGAGAACCCCGTCGAACTGTCACTGGACGACCTTCGGGCGTTAGGCAAGAAGACCCAGATCACGCTGCACCACTGTATCCAGGGCTGGTCGGGCATCGCCGCATGGGGTGGATTGCCGCTGGCGGAACTGATCAAGTTGGTTCGAGCGCGACCCAATGCCAAGGCGGTCGTCTTCTACTCGTTCAGCGAGGGCGTCGATTTCACCACGGGCGTCGCGGGCGGCCAGTATTACGACAGCCTCTCTATCAAAGACGCTTTGAACCCGCTGACCTTGCTGGCTTATGAGATGAACGACCAGCCACTGAAATCTGTGCACGGGGCCCCGTTGCGGCTGCGTGTCGAGAACCAACTCGGGTTCAAGATGGTCAAGTGGATTCAAGCGATCGAGTTGGTCGAGGATGTCAAGGCAATCAACAAGGGCGAAGGCGGCTACGCCGAGGACCACGAATACTTCGGCGAACAGGCCAACATCTGACGCCCGCGAGGTCAGGAGACAAAGCATGAAAGCGACCCAAAGACTCCACGACATGGGCCAGAGCCTCTGGCTCGATAACATCACCCGCGGCCTGTTAACCAGCGGTACGCTTCGCCGCTACATCCAGGAGTTTGCAATCACCGGACTCACGTCGAATCCCACGATCTTCGACCACGCCATCAAGAACAGCCATGACTACGACGACGCCATCCGCCAGAAAGTGAAGCAAGGCAATTCGGGCGAGGCGCTGTTCTTCGAGCTGGCGCTGGAGGATCTTGGGCAGGCAGCCGATTTGTTCCGGTCGATCCACGACCAGACCAGCGGCACGGACGGCTGGGTGTCGCTGGAGGTCTCGCCCGTGCTGGCCCAGGACACGACCGGTACCATCGCCGCAGCCAAGGAACTCCATGCCCGTGCGGGACGGCCCAACCTCTTCATCAAGATCCCGGGTACCAAGGAGGGTATCCCCGCTATCGAGGAGGCGATCTTTGCAGGTGTGCCGATCAACGTGACGCTCCTGTTCTCCCGCGAGCAGTACGTCGCGGCCGCCGAGGCATACCTGCGCGGCATCGAGCGACGCATCGCCGCCGGGTTGAACCCTGAGGTCGGCTCCGTTGCATCGATGTTCATCAGTCGCTGGGACGTCGCGGTGATGGGCAAGGTACCGGAGGCGCTGCGCGACCAGCTTGGCATCGCCGTCGCTGGGCAGGCTTACGAGACGTATCTCTCTTTGTTCGACTCGCCGCGCTGGCAACGTCTTCTGAACGCCGGTGCCCGCCGGCAACGACTCCTGTGGGCCAGCACCGGTACCAAAGACCCCGAAGCCCCCGACACGCTGTACATCCAGGCGCTCGCCGCACCGTTCACCGTGAACACGATGCCCGAGACCACGTTGAAAGCTTTCGCCGATCACGGGGAGATCGACCAGACCTTGCCCGCGCGTGCCCGCTCTTGCGACGAAGTGTTGGCCAAGTTCGCCGAGTCCGGAATTGACACCGGCGCCCTGGCTGCCCAACTCCAGGACGAAGGGGCCAAAGCGTTCGTCAAGTCCTGGAACGATATGCTGGCGTCCATCGCGTCCAAGAGCGAGGCACTCACATCCGCTGGAGAAACTAGATGCTGAAGACTTCCACAAAGTCCACCCATGCCAATTCGAAAGCCCGTCCCACGATGGTCTTCACGATTGGGCATTCGACCCGAAGCATCGAGGCGTTTATCGAGATGCTCGAGGCTCACGGGATAAAGCGATTGGTGGATGTGCGGAGCATCCCGCGTTCCCGGCACAATCCACAATTCAATCGCGATGCCTTGCCGGAGACACTGCTTCAAGCTGGCATAGGGTACACGCACATGGAGGACCTGGGCGGGTTGCGCCACGCCCGGAAAGACTCACTCAACACGGGATGGCACAACGCTTCGTTCCGCGGCTTTGCCGATTACATGCAAACTCCGGAATTCGAAGCCGGCCTCAAGACACTCATTCAAGCCGCAAAACGAGAGCAAATCGCAATCATGTGCGCCGAAGCGGTACCGTGGCGATGTCATCGTTCGCTAATAGGAGATGCTCTGGAGGCGCGTGGCATCGCGGTTGAGGACATCATGAGCGCAACCCGGACACAGGCGCACGAACTTACTTCATTCGCGACAATAGAAGATTCACATGTCACGTATCCGGCTGCCGATTGACTGGAGGTCGTCTCTCCAAAACCCGCCCAAATTTCCTCAGCAAGGCTGGCTGAGCCCGAAAAAATGAAGCGGGCGGGGGAGGGCCAGCCGGTCCATCACGCTTTTGACCAGCCGGTCGCAGCGCTCCACGGATTGCGAGCCGATGCGCCGATACAGATCGTCGCGCAGCATGGCCTTGGCGCGGTGCAGCCGCGCCTTGATCGTATCCACAGTGAGCCCCAGGCAGGCCGCCGTCTCTGCTGTATCCATCCCCTCGACCTCCCGCAGCATGAACACGCAGCGGTATTTGCTCCGACCTCGCCGGGTCTGTTGATACCGCCTGCCCGCTCGTCGGAGTCGCTCCTTCCGGGCCTCGGGCGCACAGTCCGGGCAGTATTGATTCCCCTCGTCACAGCTTCGGCAGACCACGACCTGCTTCCGGCACCGCACGCACAGATACAGCCGCCCCGATTCCCAGGGAACCTCTCGGCACCGCAAGCGACTGGACAGGTACTTCTTCTTGCTTGATAGTGCCTGCGGAATCTTTCACCGTCCGTGGACAGGTTCCCAGAGGCTCCACAGGTGTCACACTAGCTTGGAGCCTCTGCTTTTTGTCCCTCTTAGCAGAGGCGTCCTCAGACGGCAACTCGCCCCCCTGTCTGTCTCGGTCTACCTGGCACCAGGTTTCCCCCTCCCACAAGCGCATGCTTCGTCCACACCCGCCACAGCTGCTGACGCCGCCTCCATGCCTTCTCCGTATCCCGCTTTCCTGACGCTCAGCGGACCCTGACGACCATCTCCCACCCCAGCGCCGGCACCAAGCATCGCGCTCCTGCCAGACGCCACCACCGAGTTGCTCGATTTTCTCCGATCAGATCAGAGCTGATCGCATCTCGCGCTCTTCACCGGAATCCCGCGCTTTCATAGCCCCCGCCAACATCCCCCAGACGGCCTTGATGATCACCAGCCGCTGGACCTCGTCCACTGGTCATCAAGCATGCGAGAGCGTCGAAAGGGTGGCACGCGTCAGGATAAATCGGCCGGCGCTCTCGATGGCGGCCCGGCAGCGCGGGAACAGAGGGCTCAGCAGGTGCCAGTTGTGGACCATGTCGGGGTAGGTCTGAAGCTCCGCGGAGGCGCCCTGCGCCGTGGCCCTCCCCACCAGGTCGCGCACCTGATCGAGGAGCATCTCCGCTTCCCCCACCTGGATGAGCAGCGGCGGCAGCCCGCGCAGGTCGGCGAAGAGCGGCGAGGCCCGCGGGTCCCGGGGATCGGCGCCTGCCAGATACGTTTCGGCCCAGGCCAGGATGTCCTCCTCCCTGCCCCAATCGTAGGGCATGCACGCGACCAGGCTGCCGCCGCGCGCGGTCAGATCGACCCACGGGCACAGGAGGGCCGCGCCCGCGGGCAGGACGTCGCCCGCGTCGCGCAGGGCGGCCAGCATCGCCAGCGTCAGCCCGCCACCGGCGGAGTCGCCCGCGACGACGATGCGATGGGCCGGGACGCCTTGCGAAAGGAGCCAGCGGTAGGCCCTCAGCACGTCCTCGATGGCCGACGGAAAGGGGTGCTCCGGCGCCAGGCGATAGTTGAGCCCCAGGGTCCGCCCCCCGTGTACTCTCGTCAGCCGCGCGATCAGCGAGGCGTGGGTGCGGGTGGAGCCGAAGATGTAGGAACCGCCGTGCAGATAGAGCAGCACCGGGGCACCGACGCCCCGCCGCGGCTCGAACCACTCCCCGGGCACGCCGTCGGCCTCGATGACATGACGCCGCATCCCCAGCAGCGCCGGGTCCGGCAGGGACAGGCGCGCCCAGGCCGCGCGCTTGCCTTCTGGCGAAAGGGACCGTACACGCTCATTCTGCCGGCGCAAGAGGGCCACCGCCACCTCGAAGAAGAAGGACCAGGAGGGCCGCAAAGGCCCGCGTCGCCGCCTGGCGCGGGCCGTTTCCACGAAGACAGAGAAGGCCAGGGTCAGGTCGCCGAGCATGGAGTCAAGGATACACCTGCCAGCCGGACTCGACATGTACTTCGGCCCCGCTATCCTGCCCCCATGTCTGCAAGCGACCTCAAGTCCATCGACGACGTGCCCATGCTCCCCGGCGAGGGCCTTGTCGGCCATGCGCAGGAGGTCCGCAAGGACCGCATCGGCTTCCTGAGCCGGCTAGACCTTGGGCTCGTGGAAGCTAAGCGGGCCCAGGTAGTCGCGCTTGCCAACCGTGACGCCGTTGTGACGGAGGATCGCGTAGGCGTGGTTCATGTGGAAGAAGAAGTTCGGCACGGCGTGCTCGATGAAGTAATCGTCGCCGGTCAGCGTCTTCCCCTCCCAGCGCGGCTGGGTCACCACGCGGGCCGCGGCGCCCTCGAAGTCCTTCGCCGAGAAGCCGTCGAGGTAGGCGATGACCGAGCGAACGCGAGCGCGGAGTTCCTCGATCGTCTGCTCGGAGTCGGGCTGCACGGGCGCCTCCTTGCCGCTGAGCCGCGACGCTGCCAGCTTGGCGGTATCGCAAGCAGTCTGGACCTGGCGCGCGAAGGCGAACTGATCGGGCGCCAGGCGCAGCCCCAGAAACACGTTAGGATCGAAGGACTTCGTCTTGGCGAAGGAAGCTGCGGCCTCGAGCCACTTGTCGAGTTGGCCGAGCATCTTCTTCATCTGGGAGAACATTTGATAGTACATGGAGCGCATCATACGCGATCCAGGCGCCGGACCTACCCGCCCTACGAGCCGGTCGAAGGCGGTCAGGACAGCAGGGCGCAGGCAATGGTCTCGGCGTCGCCGCCGAGAAAGAGCAGGAGCAGCGCAGTGAGGGATCAGGCTCCTCGATGGCGGACAGGGCGCCCCGGACCGACTGCGGAACCGCCCCCAGCCGTTGCTCGTAGATGCGCAGCAAGGTGTCGGCGATGCCCTTCTTTTCACCTTCTCCTCGCCCTGGCTGCGGATTTCCGCCGTGTATCGCAGGGTTTCTGCCATGGCTTCGGTCATGAACAGGCTCCTCTCGTCTTCTTTTAACGGCGGCGGCCCGGGGCTCGCCTGAAGCATCCGACAGCTGGTGCACTCCGCCGGACAGCTGGTGCACTGAATCGGACAGAGTGTGAGTGTAGGTGAATCAAGGGCTGGTTTCGAGGCCCGAGGGAAACATGTCCGGCGCCGAGACGACGGAAAACATGTCACCGGAACGACTTGAGGTAGCGGAAAGAGCCAGACGCCAAAGGCAGGGGACATTCTCCGCCCTGGCCCGACTCATCGATGTGGCAGCCTTGCGACGAGCCTATAAGGGGTTGCGGCCTAAAGCCGCAGTCGGAGTAGACGGAGTCAGCAAGGCAGAGTACGGGCGCGACCTGGAAGCTCGCCTTGAGGATCTGCACCAGCGACTGGTCGCCAAGCGGTACCGGCACCAGCCGATCAAGCGGGTGCATATCCCCAAGGAGAACGGGACAAAGAGGCCCATCGGCATCAGCACGACGGAGGACAAGATCGTGCAGGAAGCGTTGCGCGAGGTGCTGGAACTGGTCTACGAGCCCCTCTTTTATGAGGGTTCGTACGGGTTTCGGCCGGGGCGCAGTGCCCATGATGCGATGAGGCGTCTGAACCAGATCGTCACCTACGGGGGGTCAAAGTCATCCTGGAAGCCGACATAGTCGCCTTCTTCGACAGCTTGGTCAGGGAAAAGCTGAAGGAGAAGATGTCGGAGCGCGTGGCCGGACCGCCTCGGCTTCAGCTACCTCTTCGGTAGCGAGGCGATCCATGCCTTGATGGAGTCCAGCAGGAAGGGCTCCACCGGCAGCGTGTCGAGCATTGGACACGAAAGGATCGGTGAGCTAGGGTTCAAAGTCATGGTTCCATCGTTCAACACAGCGGGCCCGTGCGTCCCCGGCGAGCACTACATGCTCTCGCCCCTACCCCGTCTGCGCGAGGTCATGGCGCTCATCGACGGCCGCAAATACTTCGCCTTGCACGCCGGCCACCAGACCGGCAAGACCACCTGCGCCCGCTGGCTGGTCCAGCACTACAACAGCGGCGAACGCCACGCCTGTGTCTGGATCGACCTCCAGTCCGCCCGCGAGATCCCCGACCCCGCCGTGGCGTTCCGCGTGGTGCTGGAGAAGATCGCCCACGCGGCCCGGCGTGACCTGCCCACAGTCAAGCTGCCGGACCTTTTGCCGCTGCTCGCAACGCCCCAGACCGCCATCGTCCAGGCCCTGCAAGCGCTGTCCTCTGCCTGCCCGCGGCCCCTTACGGTCCTCATCGACGAGGCGGACTGCCTGATCGGGCCGACGATGGTATCGTTTCTGACCCAGATCCGGGAAGGCTACATCGATCGCTCTGTGACCCCGTTCCCGCACAGCCTGGTGCTCATCGGCAGGCGACAGGTGCGCGACTACGTGCTGGTGATGGACGACCGGAAGGTCATCTCCTGGCTGGGCACCTCGTCTCCGTTCAACATCACAGCCGAGGCGCCGACGCTCGGCATGTTCTCTGCCGACGACGTGGCGGCACTACTCGCGCAGCATACCGACCACACCGGACAGCGCTTCCTGCCCCCGGCAGTCGGCCGGATCTTCGAGCTGTCCCAGGGCCACCCGTGGCTGGTCAACGCCCTGGCCGACCAGGTGGTCAACCGCGACGTGCAGGACCGCTCCGTGGCGATCACCGCCGAGCACATCGACTCGGCCAAGGAGACCCTGATCCAGGAGCGGCGCTCGCACATCGATTCGCTGATCGCCAGGCTGAACGAGGACCGGGTGCGCCACATCATCGAGCCCATGTTGGCCGGTGAGAACATCGGGCCATACGACAGCCTGAACGACGATCTGAGCTATGTGCTGGGGCTGGGGATCCTGGCCAAGCGCGGCGGCGGCTACGAGATCGCCAACCCCATCTATCGCGAGGTGATCCCCCGGGTGCTGAGCTACGACCAGCAGATGCTGATCCAGCAGCGCACCGAGTGGTATCGCAAGGCGGACGGGGGACTGGACCTGCCCAAGATCATGGCCGCCTGGCAGGAGTTCTGGCGCGAGGACGGCCACCTGGCGGCGGCGGGCTTCCGCTACCGCGAGGCCGGGCCGCACCTCATGCTGATGGCGTTCCTGCAGCGAATCGTCAACGGGGGTGGGCAGATCAACCGCGAGTATGGGCTTGGACGCAGGGCACTGGACCTCTTGCTGTTCTGGCCGCTGCCTTCTGGTCAGGTGGAGCGCCATGTCATCGAGATCAAGCTGCGTCGGGACCAGCGCAGCGAAGGCAGGGGGATTGTGCAGATCAGCTCCTATCTGGACAGCACCGGCCTGACCGAGGGATGGCTGGTGTTCTTCGACCTGCGCAAGGGACGCTCGTGGAAGGAGCGACTCTTCAACAAGAAGCGTAAGCACGGCGCCCACGTCATCCGCGTCGTGGGTTGCTAGATCTATGCGATGGCGACAGACCGGCGCTCGGTCATCCCACTGGGCTGGAGCCGGCGAATCAGCGAACTCGTCACACGCTGGTGCAGCAGGCGGATCGGCGTAGTCATCCCGCGTCGGCGCCGCGGTCTGGTCCCCCGCCGAAGCAGCAGGTGGCTCGGGCCGCGCCCCATCGGGAAAGTTCCACTCGGTCTGCACCACCAATCGCGACGGCGCTACAGGCGGCGCCTGGGTGGGCCGAGTAGACCGGGGGACTCTCACCCCTGAGCATTGATCACATCTTCTCGACGGAAAGAAGTTGGACAGCGGAGCGGATGTAATCCAGACCGCGTCTGAGAACGATGGCACCCGGAGGGCCTCCCGATGACTTGCCGGTGTAGCCGCCCAGGTCAGCAAT
>JBBRLA010000245.1:0-11112 GCA_038231615.1 Polyangia bacterium
CGCGCCAAAGGCCGGGTCCGCCGAGTCCTTCATGTTGGCGAAAATCGAGTCCAGCGCCGGCACCGCCGCCGCCCACTTGCCGTTCTGGCTCATGCTGCCCGAACCGTCCAGCACGAAGTGCATGTAGACCGGCACCGCGGCAGCCGGCGCGGTCCCGGTCTCGCAGCCCGACTTCAGCAACGCATCCAGATCGATCGACCCGCCGGTCTGCTGTCCGGCGCCCCGCAGGTCCTGCACGCCCCCGGGCCCCGGACTCTCGGTGTTACAGCCCAGCCACAACGCAGAGGCCAGAAGCGATGCATACAACGGAAACGTTACGATCCTTGTCCTTCGTGCCGGGGGGCGTGACATGGGGTTCTCCTAATTCAGGGTATGCCACATTTTTTTGGCAATGCAAGGTGATGCTAACTCGGCGGCATCAGGGTAGTCGGCGATCCCGGCGAGCCATGGCCATCGCCGCGGCGGCGGAAGAGCCGCCCCGGAAAGGCGGCCAAAAAGGTGGCCAAAAAGGTGGCCAAAAAGGTAGATAGATCATCGAAGTACGAGTAGGCCACCGGCACCGCCACCAGGGTCAGGAGCAGCGAAAGGACCTGCCCGCCCACCACCACGCCCGCGGTGGCCCGGTTGAATCCGGCGCCGATCCCTCGGGAGGTTACCAGGGGAATCATCCCGGCGACAAAGGCGAAGGTCGTCATCAGGATCGGCCGCAGCCGGTCCCGGTTCGCCTGAAGGATCGCCGGCAGCCGCGCCATCCCCGCCTCGCGCAGCTTGTTGGTGTGGTCAATCTGCAAGATGGCGTTCTTTTTCACCACCCCGAAGAGCACGAAGATCCCCAGGAACGAATAGATGTCCAGCGACAGCCCGAACAGGATCACCGAGGCGATGGCGAAGGGCAGTGTCAGCGGCAGGGAGAGCAGGATGGTCACCGGGTGCAGCCACGACTCGAACTGTGCCGCCAGGATCAGGTACATGAACACCATCGACGCCAAAAGGCCCAGGACGAAGCTCCTGCCGGTCTCGGCCATGAGCTTGGACTGTCCCGAGGGGCGGATGTTGAAGCCCCGGGGCAGGTTCTCGGCTTGCAGGGCCTTGACCACCGAGTCGCCGATGGCGCCCTCGTTGGTGCCCGGGGCGGCGTTGGCCAGGAAGGACACCTGCCGTTCCCGGTTGAAGCGGTTGATGGTCGCCGGCCCCGTCCCGGCGCGGATCTTCACCACGTCCGATAGCGGCACCAGCCCCAGCCTGCGCGAGGGCACCGTCAGGAGCTGCAACCGGTCCTCATCCGTGCGGTATTCGCTGGTGGCGCGCAGGCGCACCTCGTACTCCTCGCCGTTCTCCGAATAGGTCGACACCTTCTGCCCGCCCACCAGAAGTTGCAGTGCCCGTGCGATGTCCAGCACCTGCACCCCCAGGTCCGCCGCCCGGTCCCGGTCGATGAACACCCCCAGCTCCGGCTTGCCCACCACCAGGGACGAATCCACGTCCACGGCGTTGGGGATCTGCCGCATCCGGGCCAGCACGTGGGCGTTGGCTTCCTCCAGGCGCTTTAGATCGGGGCCGACCAAAAGATACTGGATGCGCGCCGTGGACTGCCCGCCGCCGAACTCGTTCACGTCCGCCACGGAGACCCGCAGGTCCGCCGGGAGCTGTGCCAACACGTGCTGGCGGATCTGGTCCTTGATCTGGTCCTGGGTCGCCGACCGCTTGGCCGGGTCCAGCAGCTTGACGTAGATCCGCGCCTGGTTCGGCGTGCGCTGGTCGTCGTCGCCGATGGTGACCAGGGTGGCGACGACCTCTTTCAGCTCGCGGATCTGCCGGGCCACCCGCTCGCCGGTGACCTGGGTGGCGGCGATGCTGCGCCCTTCGGGCAGGCGCACCAGCACCTCGAACTGCGCCCGGTCGTCGACGGGCAGGAAGCCCTTCTTGGCGATGGCCGCAAGCGGTACCGTGGACACCAGCGTCAGCAGGGAGGCAGTTACCACGATCCACCGGTGACGCATGCAAAAGGCCAAAAGCACGCCGTAGACCCGCTCGATGGGCCGGTAGACCAGGTCCACCACCCGTTCCAGCGCCGACTTGTGGTCGCCCGGCGCCTTGGCTTTCAGCCAGCGCGAGGCCAGCATCGGGGTCAGGGTGAACGACACGAAGAGCGACACGGAGATGGCGAAGGCCATGGTGTAGCCGAAGCTCGCCAGAAAGCGCCCGGGGATGCCGGCGATGAAAGCAATGGGCAAAAACACCGCGATCAGCGAGAGGGTCGTGGCCAGCACCGCCATGCCGATCTCCCGCGTTCCCTGGATGGCCGCCGCCATGGGGGCCAGGCCCTTCTCCTCGACCAGACGGAAGATGTTCTCCAGCACCACGATGGCGTCGTCGATGACAATGCCCACTGCCAGCGCCAGCGCCAAAAGAGTGATGGTGTTCAGGGTATAACCCCGGGCGTACATCAGCGCGAAGGTGCCGATGATCGAAGTCGGGATGGCCACCGCGGCGATGACGGTGGAGCGCAAATTGCCCAAAAAGATCAGAACGATGATGGCCGCGAAGATGGCCCCCAGGATCAGGTGCTCGGTGACCGCCTTGGTGCCGGTGCGGATGACCTCCGACCCGTCGCGCTGGATCTCCAGGGTGTAGCCGTCGGGCAGCTCTTTCTTTAGCTGCGTGATGCGCCCGCGCACCGCGTCGGCCACCTCGATGGTATTGGTGCCCGACTGCTTGCGGATGGTCAGAAGGACCGTGGGCTCGCCGTTCCACAGCGCCGCCGTCTCCACCTCCTCGGTGCCGTCCTCGACGTTGGCCACGTCCTCCAGGCGCGCCGCAGCGCCGCCGGACTCCTGGATGACGATGCGCTTGAGTTCATTGACGCTGTTCACCCGTCCATGCACCCGCAGCGTCAGGAAGTCGCGGCTGACGTCGACGCGCCCGCCGGGCAGAGTCAGGTTCTGGGCGTCGATGGCGCTGGCCACCTGACTGGCCGCCAGGCCCAGCGCCCGCAGTTTCACCGGGTCCACCCACACGTTCACCTGGCGCTTCTCCCCGCCGATGATGCGTACCTGGCCCACGCCGCTGGTGCTCTCGATGCGGCGGCGAATCACCCGATCTGCCTGGTCCGTGATGTCCTTCTGCGACCGCCCCGGCGCCCGCAGGGAGACATACAGGATCGGCTGCGCATCCGGGTCGATCTTGGTGATCACCGGCTGCTGGATGTCCCGGGGCAGGTCGGCGAGCACGGCGTTCACCCTGTCGCGCACCTCCTGCGCCGCCACGTCCACGTCCTTCTCCAGCAAAAACGTCACAAACACCCGGGACACGCCCTCGGACGAATCCGAGCGCAGCTCGTCGATGGAGCTGATGGTGTTGATGGCCCCCTCGATTTTCTCGGAGATCTCGCTCTCGACGTCCTCCGGCGAGGCGCCGGGCAGGCGGGTGAGGACCACCACCGCGGGAAAGTCCACCTTGGGGAACTGGTCCACGCCCAGCTTGCCGTAGAACACCAGCCCGACGACCAGGATGACCAGCGACAACACCGTCGCGAACACCGGACGGCGCACACAGACCTCGGCGAGCCACTGCATTATTGCACCGCCGCCCCGTCATGCAGCCCCGGGGGGGGTCGGACAATGATTTTTTCTCCCGCGGGCAGCGGTTCCAGGATGGCGATGCGGCCGTCTCTTTGGGCGCCGGTGCGTACGACCATCTCCCAGGCCTGGGCGTTGCGCTCGATGAAGATGCGCTTGCTGGTCCCCTCGGCGCGCACCGCGTCCGTCGGCACCGTCGGCTGGTCCTCATCGCCCACCAGGAGCTGCACGATGGCGAACATCCCCGGGCGCAGGGCGCTGTCGTCGTTCTGGGCCACTGCCTCGATGAGCAAGTCGCGGGTCTGGGGGCGCAGGGCGGGGGCGACGTAGCGGATGACCGCGGGGAACTCCCGATCGCCCCAGGCGGCCACTTGGACCCTCAAGGTCTCGTCCTGCTTGATGAGGGGCGTGGCGCTCTCGGGGACGGAGATCTGGATGCGCACGGGGTTGATGCGGTACACGCTGGCGACGCGGGTCTGGGCCTGGACGTATTCGCCCGGGTTGACGTATCGCTCGCCGATGATGCCGTCGAAAGGGGCGCGAATGACCGTGTCGCCGAGCTGCTTCTGGGCCAGCTCGGAGTTGGCGCGGGCGGCCGACGCGTTAAAGCCCTGGGCCGAGCACTGCGCCCGGGTGCGATCGTACTCCGCGCGAGACAGCGCCCCCTTCAGATGCAGGGACTCGGCGCGCTCGCAATCTGCCTGGGCCAGGACCTGCTGGGTCTCTGCCGACTTGAGCTGCGCGGCGGCGGCGGCGGCCGACAGATTGGCGGCGCGGGAGTCCACGACGGCCAGGGTCTGCCCCTCGCGCACCGCCTGGCCGCGCTCGATGGGGGCCTGGCGGATGCGTCCCAGGACGTTGGCGGCGACCTCGGACTGGCGATCGGCGATGACCGAGCCGGTCAGCGTCAGGTACCGCGGCATCTTGCGGATCTCGACGGCGGCGGTCTCGACCTTGGCCGGGGGCGGGGGCCCGGCGGTCGGTTTCCGGGGCTCGGCGCTTTCGGACTTGGTGCAGGCGCCAAGGGCGACGGTGACGGCAAGGACAGCCAGCAGGTGGAAGGTTCTCATCTCAAGGGCTCCTTCGGCCTTTTTGCGGGAGGGCGGACAGAAGATTTTTCCGGGATACAATCGGGTTTGGCTGCGCGCCCAGGGATGACGCCGACGCCTTCAAGAAAGATCTGGGCCAGCTCGCGGGCGTGCACGGCCGGGTCCCAGGGATCGGTCTGCTTGGCCAGGTGGCGGAAGAACACGGGGGCCTGGACCGCGCCGAGCATGGCGGTGGCCAGGCGGTCGGGATCGGCGAAGATCAGCCGGCCGGCGGCGCGGGCACGGACCAGCCAGGCGGCCAGGGCACGGACCGCCCGCAGCGGCGGGGGCTCCTTGAAGGCGGTGGCCAGCTCGAAGTTGATGCCGCTCTCGCGCAGGGCGCTCATGCAGGGCAAAGTGGCGGCCAGGTAGGCCCCGATGCGAGTGAAAAGTTCGCACAGCTGGGCCTCGGTGGGGCGATCGTCTGGGCCGCGGTCCAAATCGTCGATGAAGGGGGGGCGCTCCTCGGGTTTCAGGGCCGCGGTCAGCAGATCCGTGCGGCTGCCGAAGCGGCGGAAGAGTGCCGGGGCAGTGACCCCGAGGCGTTCGGCGACCACGTCCATCGACACCTGAGGGCCCAGCTCCAGCACGGCAAGGCGCACCTCGTGCAGGATCTCTTCGTCCGAAACGCGGCGGGGGCGGGCCATCGGTTAATTAGTAACAATTAACAAACTAACCCGCAAGGGCGGCATTTCGCTTTTTTGGCCCGAAGCTGTCAGTTCGTAGCGGGCCCTACCTGCGGCCGGCGCATCATTCTGCTGCCGAGCACCGCCATACACACTCCGTAAAATATCAGTCCCTGCAAGGCCCCGCCCCAGAACTGGGCCAGGGACCCTTCGGACCCGATCATCACACTTTCCACATAGTACAAATAGATTGCCAATCCCCCCAGCCCCGCCTCCTCGCGGCCGAGCACCTCGTCCATGCCGCGATAAAGGACACCGATAAACATGAGCATGAAGAGGCTGCCGAGAAAGCCGAAGTTGATATACGACTCCGCTATCTGCGAGAGGCCGACCATGACGTGGGCCGTGCCGCCCTCAGTGGTGTAGCCGTACATGACGGCGGCCCAGATGTCGGCGAACTGGGCGGTGGGTTTCTGCGGGTCGAAGACCCGGGGGATGGGGGCATAGAGAAAATAACGATACGTCGCGCCGTACTGGTGGGGCACCGTGCTGGGGGTCAGCTCGATGTAGTGGGACAGGGAGAGCACGGCGCCGGTGCGGGCGGCGGCGGTCTCGACCGACTGGGTGGCATCGGCGCTATCGGTGGTATCGCCCCCGAGCCAGTGGCGGGCGAGCAACTCGACGTAGAGCGTGGCGCGTTCTGTAAGGCCCATCTCGGTGGCCTTGTCCCACACGCGGGCGCGGAACTCGGCCTTGACCGGCTGCATGACAAGGACGACCCCCAGCAGGACGACCACCGAAAAGAGGCGGGCGCGGCGGCGGATGAAGAGCCAGCCCAGGAGATAGACGATCAAGGGGCGCAGGACGACGAGGATCATGCCGCTCATCAGGGACAGGACGCCGGCCAGAAAGAGCAGGCCGAAAACAGTCAGCTTGTCTTTGGGGCCGCCGTGGCCGCGGAGCCAGGGGACCAGCACCATGGCGAAGCCGAGTTCGGTGGGGGAGAACACGGCGATGACGCTGACGACGGGCTGCTGGATGCTCAGATCGCCGCGGAGCCAAAGGGCGTTGATGAGCAGGGACCACAGGCAGATGAAGGTGCCGACATTGAAGATCAGCCGAGGAGGCACGTCCAGCGCCGGCCGGGGGAGGACCTTGCCGATGCGGGCCACGCCGGCCAGGTACCAGCCGAGCCAGAGCGCGGGGGTGGCCAGGGTGGCCAGGAGCAGGCCCAGTTCTACCGACGTGTCGGAGATGCGTGCCTCGCCCCAGCGGAGCTTGAGGTTGCGTTCGTGGAAGACGGCCAGGTGATAAAAGAGGGCGATGACCAGGCCGGTGGCGGCGACGCCGTTCATGCGATGCCCGGGGCGGGTGACCATGACGACCGCGGGGAGCAGCGAGAGGCACAGGCCGACCCAGGAAATCAGGCGGGCCAGGAGGGAGAAGCGGTCGGTGGGGAACAAGACGTAGATGGGCAGCGCGACAATCATGGCCAGGACGAAGGCGACCCAGATGCGGGCCGGGTAGCGGGCGGAGTCCGCGCTTGCAGAGGGGATTGCAGTGGAGACGGGCACGACCCTATGAGGATAACGGCCGGGGAACGAGGCGGCAAGCAATCGGATGTCGCCGAGGTCAACCGGCGAAACCGGGCCCGCCGGAGGGGGGCACGAACACCGCTGTCAGTAGGGGAAGTGCCTCTTCAGCCTGAGGATCGGGGTCTCCAGGTAGCGAAAGGACGCCTCGGCCAGCAGAAAGGACACCAGCAGCGCCCCCGCCGCCCGGGCCAGCACCGCCCCGAAGGGCCCGAGTGTCGCCGCAGGATGGAGGCCCCGGCTCGCGATCAGGCGATCGTAGCCGTCGAAGATCAGGATGTGGATCAGATAAAGGCAGTAGCTCAGGTCCCCGCAGCGGCCAAGGACGCGGGCGCGCAGGGGGGAAAGAAGCCGGGTGCCGGCGCCACCCAGGGCGGTGGCGATCACTCCCGTGAAAAAGAGCTGGGCGGCGCTGTACTGCATCGTCGCCCCAACCAGCCGCCGCCGGGTCAAGATGCCAAAGGGGGCCCCGCCCAAAAGCAGCAAAAGTCCTCCCATCGCCGCCGCGCCGCCCAGAAGCAGCAGCCGTCGGCGGGTGCAGGACGGGGACCGCACATAAAGTGCCAGCAGGGCGCCCATGGCCAGCCCGTCCAGACGGAACCAGGTGTAGGAATAGGTGTCGGACCCCCGGTAGGTGCCAATCAGGCGCAGGAGCGGCTCGGAGACGACGATGGCCAGGGACAGGAGGGTCAGGGCGCGACCGCTGATGGCCCGGCAAAGAAAGGGCCACACCAGGTAGAAGTGCTCCTCGACTGCCAGGGACCACAGGGAGCCATAGATCGTGGGGACGCCGAAAAGCGGTGTCAGATTGGACAGATAGACCAGCGACAGGCCGACAAACGACGCCGAACCGGGATGGCCGCGGTAAAAGAAGAGGATGGCGAGAAGCAGCAGGTAGTAAAGGGGCAGGATGCGCAGCACGCGCCTGCCGTAGAAGCTGCCCAGGTAGCGCGGGCTTTCGCGGGTCTGCACGAGAATGCCGGTGATGAGGAAGCCTGAGAGGACGAAGAAGAGGTCCACCCCCAGCCAGCCAGGGCGAGTCAGGTTGGCGCAGAGTCTCGCCGGCAGGGACCAGGCGACCAGGCTGCCGCCGTCGTTCATGGACCAGAAGAAGGCGTGATACAGGATGACCATCATCACGGCCACGCCGCGTATCCCGTCCAGCTCGGGCTGGCGGTCCTGTCGAGTCCCCGACGTCACGGTGGCAGAAGAAAGCATGCGGAAACGACAGCATGACACGAGGCAGGCGAAGCGTGTTGACGGCAAGCTGTTTCCGTAGAATTTGACGGCAACCGGCAGCGGCCCAGCTACTTGAACTCCTGCGACGGTGGACGTGGCGCCTTTTATACCGAAGTCTGCTTCTCCTTCTGCTCCGCCTGTTCCGCTTTCAGTCGGGCATCGATTGCCGCCGCCCTGGCGATCGCCGGCCGGGCGTTCACCCGCTTCACGTAGGCCATGATCTCCGGCAGCTCGGGCACCAGCTTGAAGGAGGTGATCCAGCTCAGGGCGGTCCCCCAGAGCACGTCCGCGGCAGAGAAACGTTCGCCGAGCATGTAGGGCCCCCGGGCGAGCTGGTCCACCAAGGTCTTGAGCATCGAGTCAAAGTCGCCGTAGGGGCACATGCTCGGCGGCGCCGGCTCGCGCTTCAGGGCCCGGTCCACCACCGCCGGCTCGAAGCAGGCCGCGTAGTATACCATCCAGCGCAGGTACGGGCCGCGCAGCGGATCGCCCAGCGCCGGGGCCAGGCCCGCCTGCGGGAAAAGGTCCGCCAAGTAGATGTATACGGCCACCTGTTCCGTAACCAGCGCGTCGCCGTGCTTCACCGCGGGGACCTTGCCCATGGGATTGACGGCCAGGTACGCCGGCTGACGCTGCTCGCCCGCGGTCATGTTGAGGACGTGCAGGTCGTAGGGCGCCCCCAGCTCTTCCAGCAATACCAGGGCGCCGGACGATCGGGTGTTGGGCGAATGAAAGAGCGTGACTTTGTGATTCATCGAGTCCTCGTGCTTGGGGGTGAGGGCGAAACTCTACTAGCGGAGCAGGAAGAGCACCAGCACTCCGAGTGCGATGCGGTAGTAGCCGAATGCGCCCAGTCCGAAGCGGCGGAGGTAGCGCAAGAAGGCCGCGATCACCAGCCAGCCCACCACGAACGACGCCGAAAGGCCGATAAGCAACTCGGCCTTGCCGGTGTCGTGGATCAGCGAGCGGAAGTTTTTCAGCAGATCGTAGACCGTCGCCGCCCCCAGGGTGGGGATGGCCAGCAGAAACGAGAAGTCGGCGGCCACCGGCGTGGACAGCCCGGCAAGCTGCCCGCCGACGATGCTGGCCATGGACCGGGAGGTGCCCGGCCACAGGGACGCGGTTTGGCACAGGCCGACCACCAGGGCCTGTTTGGGGGTGACCTGAGACAGCTCGTTGATATCCGGCCTCGGGTGGTGCCGACGCCAGCGGTCCATGACAATCATCACCAGCCCGCCGACCACCAGCGCCGCGGCCACTGGCAGCGGGCCGAAGAGGGCGTGCTTGATTTTCTTGTGGAAGAAATATCCCAGGCCCAGCGCCGGCACCGCGGCCACGCAGAGCGAGAGGAAGAGCCGCTGTGCCGCGGCCTCGCCCCGCACAAGGCCCACGGCGGTCTGGTACAGGATGTGCCGGTAGTAAAGGACCGCGGCCAGCAACGCCCCGAGTTGGATGACCACGTCGAAGCTGTCGACGCCCTCCCCGGAGAGGCCCAGGGCCCGTGTGGCGAGGATCAGGTGGCCCGTCGAGGAGACCGGCACGAACTCGGTCAGCCCCTCGACGATGCCGAGGATGAGTGCTTGAAGCTCATTCATGGGGGGCAAGCCTACAGCAGCCAAGGGCCCAATGGAGGAAGAAGCACATGGCCGGAGCAGATTTTGGCGCACCCCCACAGCGACTGAGGGAGCGACCTACTGGTCGTGACCGAGGAAGCGAGGAGGTACGCCAAAAGATGCCCGGTCCAGGTGCTTCTGTTCAGCCTGGGACGGACTTGCTGGTCTGCCCGAATAGCACCTTCTTGGCCTCGTCGTCCATGGGGGCGGTGCTGCGCAGCTCCGCGCCCACCTTGAAGCCCCGGTCCACCGCAGGACGGGCCCCCACAGCCTCGAACCCGCGCTTGAGGTTGGGGAAGTCGGCCAGGTCTTGCCCCTGGTTCTTGTAGGGGACAATCCACGGCCAGCAGGCCATGTCGGCGATGGAGTATTCGCCCGCCAGGTAGGCCCGATCCGCGAGGCGCCGGTCCATCACCCCGTACAGGCGGTTGACCTCGTTGGTGTAGCGGTCGATGGCGTAGGGCAGCTTCTCGGGGGCGTAGTTGCGGAAGTGGTGGCACTGGCCGCACATCGGCCCCAGCCCCCCCATCTGCCACATGAGCCACTGTGTCACCTTGTAGCGGCCCCGGCGGTCGGCGGGCCAGAACTGGCCGCTCTTGTCGGCCAGGTACTGAAGGATGGCGCCCGACTCGAAGATCGAGAGCGGGCCGCCCTCGGCGTCCGGGTCGACAATCGCGGGCATGCGGTTGTTGGGGCTTTTGGCCAAAAATTCGGGGCGGAACTGCTCCCCGCGGCCGATGTTGACCGGGATGACGCGGTAGGGCAAACCGCATTCTTCCAGCATGATGGCGATCTTCCAGCCATTCGGGGTGGGCCAGTAATGCAGGTCGATCATGGAACGGGACCTCCTTGTAGAATTAGAACCCATCGGGCCGCGGGCGGGAAACTTTCCCGTCCGGTCAGAACGCCATCGCGCTCTCCTGCCCGCCTTCTCCAGCGCCCCCGGCCTTCATCTCCGGATCATCCTCCGGCACCTGCGCCCCCTTCAGGTAGGCCGAAAGCTGCCGCTTCATGGCCTTCTCCCGCTCGTGGTCCTTGTGGGAAAGATTGTGCTGCTCCGTGGGGTCTTCCTTCAGGTTGTACAATTCCATCGTGTTGTCCGTGTAGCGCGCGTAGAGCTTGTATTCCCCCGATACCAGCACCCGCTCGTTCTTCTGCCACGAGGTGCACGGCAGCATCTCCGCGTACGCCGCCCGGGGTTTCAGCCCCTGCCCCTGCATCAGCGCCACCAGCGACCGCCCCACGAACTCCGTCGGGGCCCTGACCCCGGCCAGCGAAAGGACCGTCGGCGCCATGTCGATCAACATCACCCGATCGTCCACCACCCTGGGCGCCATCCCCGGCACGTAGATCACCAGCGGCACCTTCAACACCTC
>JBBRLA010000246.1:0-11103 GCA_038231615.1 Polyangia bacterium
ATCATCACCGAGGCCGGGGTCGCCCGCCCGCCCAACCCGCAAACGCTGCCCGGCTTGTTCTAGACGACGACCGCGTTGTACTAAACTGTCCCTGACATGCGCATTGGCAACTTGCTGGTCGAGACGGATGTGATTCTGGCGCCCATGGCGGCGGTCACCGATCTGCCCTTCCGCACCATCTGCGAGGAGCACGGTGTCGGCCTGACGATCACCGAGTTCCTGTCCGCCCACGCCCTGTGCGAGGGGGCCAGGAAGGCCATCGACAAGATGACGCCGTCGCTTTTCGGCCGCCACTTCGGGGTGCAGATCTTCGGCCGCGAGCCGGTGCGCCTGGCACAGGCGGCGCTTCTGGCCCGGGACATCGGCGCTTCCCTGGTCGACATCAACATGGGATGTCCGGCCAAGCGTGTCGTCGCCGGGGCCTGCGGCTCGGCACTGATGAAAGAGCCCGAGCTGGCGCAGGATCTGGTCCGGGCGGTGCGCGAGGCCCTGCCCGCGGAGATCCCCGTGACGGTCAAGCACCGGGCCGGCTGGGACGATCGCCACCTGAACGCCCCAGAGTTCGCCTGCGCCATGGTCGAAGCCGGCGCGGCGATGATCACCGTGCACGGCCGCACCCGCACTCAGGGGTTTTCCGGCAAAGCCTCTCGGGAAATCATCAAAAAGGTACGCGACGCGGTCCCCGCGGCCATCCCGGTGGTCGGCAACGGCGACGTCCTCACCGTCTCGGATTACGTGGGCATGCGGGTCGAGACCGGCTGCGACGCGGTGATGATCGGCCGCGGCGCCCTGGGCAACCCCTGGCTCTTCGCCGGCATCCGTGCCTGGCTGCGCGGCGGGCCCGAACCCGGGCCGCCCAGCCTCTCATCGCGGCGCGAGGTGTTCCGCCGCCACGTGGCGCTGATGCGCGAGCGTACGCCGGACAAGCGCATCCTCCACGAGGTCCGAAAGGCCGTGGCCTGGTACTCCAAGGGGCTGCCGCGATCGGCAGAGCTGCGCGATCGCGTCTCGGGCGTCGAAGATCCGGCGATCCTGGTCGAGCTGGCCGAACAATTTTTCACCAGCCTGAAGGATCGCGTGATGCCGGTTACTGTCGCGGTAGGCGATCAAGTTCGCGCAGAGCAGCAGCAGCGACCGGAGGGCGCAGGAAAGTTCACCGCGCATGCTTCCGCGATTGACAAGGACCCGTGTCCCGTCGCGTAATAGCCCCTGTTCGCCATGTCTTTTGCCTTGCCATGCGAGACGCTGCTGGGGGATTCGCCAGCAGCAAAGATACTCAGACAACAGGTGGATCTCGCTTCGCGGGTCGACTGTCCGGTCCTGCTAGAAGGGGAACGCGGCACCGGCCGGGAGCTGGTCGCCCGGGTACTGCACTCCCGCAGCCAGCGCCACGCCGCCGACTTCGTCCGCATCGACAGCGAGTTCTACGAGCGCCAGCGGGTTGAAGAAAAGCTACGCCGCGCCGACGGCGGCACCGTGCTGATCAAGGAGGTGGCCCACGTGGGCCGCGATCCGCAGAAGTACCTGGTGCAGCTCCTGAAGGATCACAAGGACGGCAAGGCGCCGGATGTGCGCGTGCTGGCCTCCACCGGGGTGGACCTGGGGCTGGCGGTGGCCGCGGGGTTCTTCGACGCCGAGATCTACCAGCGCCTGGGCGGCCTGCGCATCGTCATCCCGGCGCTGCGGGCGCGTCCCGACGACGTGCCGATCTTCGCCGAGCATTTTCTGGGGCAGTTCCAGCACGAGCTGGATCGCGAGCCGCTGCTCTTCTCACCCCGGGCGTTGGAGAAACTGCGGGCCTATAGCTGGCCGGGCAACGTCGCCGAGTTGCGCGACGTGGTCCGCCGCCTGACCATGCGGGCGCGCTACGACTCCATCGAGCTGGGCGATGTCGAGGCGGTGCTGCCGCCGCTGCAGGAGGCGGTCCCGCTGGAACAGCTCTCGTTCGAGGACATGGTCCGCTCGAAGCTGCGCGCTCTGCTCCAGCGCATGGAGGGGTATCCGATCAAGGACCTCTACGAAGAAGTAATGTCCCGGGTCGAGCGGCCGCTCCTGGAAGAGGTGCTCGTTCGCACCGGCGGCAACCAGGTGCGGGCGGCGGAGATGCTGGGGCTCAACCGCAACACACTGCGCAAGAAGCTGGTCGAGCGAGAGGTCAGCGCCACGGACAGCAAGCCGCGCAAGAAGTAGGCGCCCTGCGCTCGCCCTCCACGTCCACGCCGGGGTCGGGACCAGGGGACGACGATCCGGCGGTGCGGGTCGAGGACCTGAGCCGCCGTCTGGGCCGCGTGCTGGCCCTCGATCGCCTGAGCTTCACCGTCGACCGCGGCAGCCTCTTCGGGGTGCTGGGGAACGACGGGGCCGGCAAGTCGACCCTGCTCCACATTCTGTCCGGTCAGCTCAAGGCGACCCGGGGGCGGGTGTTCGTGCTCGGGTGCGACGTCAAGGAGGGGCTTTCGGCACAGCGCCGGGTCGGCACGGTGTCCGAGCGCCTGCCCCTGCAAAAGGACTTGACCCTGCATCAGCACGTCCGCCTCCTCGCCGATGCCCGCGGCCTGCCCGCCGACGAGGCGGAGGACCGCTTCGATCAGCTCGCCGAGCGACTCTTTCTGACCCCGGACCTGCCCATGCGCACCGGCAGTCTGCCCGCAGGGGCGCGCAAGCGCGCGGCGATCGCTCTTGCGCTCCTGCACCAGCCGGAACTCCTGCTCCTCGACGAGCCGAGCACCAGTTTGGATGTCTACGACCAGCTTCTGTTCTTCGATCTCTTCCAGGAACTTTGCGCCGCCGGCACCACGGTGGTCTTCACCACCAGCCGTCCCGACGAGGCAGAGGGATGTCATAGGCTGCTCCTGCTCCGCGCCGGCCGCGGGGTGGCCGAGGGGTCGCCGCTCCAGCTCAAGATGCACCATGCCGCCGCCATCGGCAAGGCTGCCGCGCCTCGAAGCACCGCGGCGATCGATCGCGATGCGCGAAGCACCGCGGCGATCGATCGCGATGCGCGAAGCACCGCGGCGATCGATCGCGATGCGCGAAGCGCCGCGGCGATCGATCGCGATGCGCGATGCGCCGCGGCGATCGACCTGCCGACCCTGGCCGAGGTGGCCGCCGGGCTGCTCTAACCAGCGTCTCCGTCCAGACCGACACCAAGATCATAAGCTGGGATCATCGGCGATATCATCTATCGGGGTCGGAAACATGGGCAGAAGATGGCCCAGAACCACCTGGGCGCGGAAGGCCGCTTCCCCGAGGAATCCTCCCGGCGGCACCAGCGGCGGCGCCGAGAGTGCCTGTAGCCACGCCAGCGGGTCCGGCTGCGAAAGGATGCCCTCCAGGCAGAACGCCGTCACCTCCTGCGCCCCTGCCGCCCACGCCGCCGCCGCATCCAGCGCCAACGCCCGCGGCTCCTTGTGGGCCGGCTCGTCCCCCAGCTTGCCGTGCCCGCAGATGCCGATGAAGGCCGCGGCGCGGCCGGGGAAGCGCACGCCCAGGCGCTCTTGCACCCGGTAGCCATAGCGCCGAGCCGCGGGGATGTCCAGGAGTCCCCGAGAATAGCCCGCCACCATCGACGAATAGGTCATGACGCCGATGCGGTCCCAGCCGCAGGACAGAGGGGCCGCGCAACGCCGCTGCCAGCCGGTGCCTCCCGCGGGATCGGCGCTGACCAGCGGATAGGCGATGGCCAGTGTGCGCAGCTTGTCTCTTCGCAGCGATGCGCAGAGCGCGCTCAGGGTAGCAGTGGCCGCGGCGAAGCGCGCCGGGCTGCAACGGGAAAGGCGCGGCATCCGGTGTCCCGCCCCATCCGCATCGGACGGAAAGGGCAGCGGTGGCTCCAGGTCCACCGCCACCACGTCCCCCGCCTGATAGGGTGCGCCCGCCGCCGCCGCCGCCGCTCGCAGCGCCCGCACCCGCAGCACGAAGCGCTCGGCGTTCAGCGCCGATGGCCAGTAGCCGTCCACATCTGCCAGGAGCGGCCACACACAGGGCAAAAGACCCACCTGCCGGTAGGTCGCCAGCACCCTGGCGACCCTCCCATCCGCTTCTGCCTGCACGGTGGGACTGGCGTCCACCGTCGGCGCAGCCAGCATCGGTGCCACCCCTGCCGTCAGTAAAAGCGCTCGTACTTCCTTCCGGGCCAGTTCGTCGGGCGGCAGGAACTCGACACACACCCTGCGCTCAGCCCCCACGGCAGCTCCACGCACGGGATTGACCCGACTGTACAGGTACAGCGATAATGAACTTCATTCGGTCATCTACTGATTCGGGCCTCCAGGGACCGTACACGAAACGAGGACGATTTGATCACCGGACGACTGGAAGATCGAGCGCTGCCCGAGGTCTTGCAGCAGCTTTACGCCGATCAGTTCACCGGCGAGCTGGTCATCAACGCAAAGACGGGGCTTTTCCAGCTTTACCTGCGGGACGGCTACCCGGTCTTCGTCAACGCACCGGACCCCCGCGAATTGCTCGGTCGCCTCCTGCTGGAAATGAAGGCCCTCGACGAAGCCGCTCACCGGCGCAGCCTCTCCACACCGCCCGAGCCGGGGCAGCGCTACGGTGACGTGGTGCTCAGGCTCGGGCTGTGTGACGAAGCGACGTTGGTGCAGGCCCTTCGTCTGCAGGTACGGCGCAAGCTCATCCGCCTTTTTGCCCTTAGCGAGGGAGGCTATGCCGCCGTCCCGGGCGAGCACGGTCGCGGCTTCCAGGGCGGCGAGTCGATGCGCGTCCATCCCCGAAGGATCATCTACCAGGGGGTGCGCACCTGGTCCATCGAGCGCCTGCGCGGGCACCTGCATCTGCTGAATGAGCGGGCCTTTCGCCTGCGCGAGGACGCCGACCCGGCCAGCCTGTCCCGTTTTGGCTTCGGTCCAGAGGAAAGCTACGTGGCCGAGCTGCTCCGGCACGGCTACTTTCTCTTGCAGGAACTGGGTGAGATCGCGGCGCAGGAGCCTCAGCTCACCCTGTCGGTGGTCTACACGCTCCTGGCCACCGGGGAACTGTCCCTGGCTTCGCCGGACAACGTCTCGCGCGCCCGGGACCGGCTGACCGAGCTGCCGCTGCCCCCGTCGTCCGCGACGACGACGCCCCGCCAGCCGGCCCGGCCGACTCAAGTGGCCCAGCCCATTCAGGAGACCCGGCCGATTCAACCGATTCAGCCGGCTCAGGACGCCCAGCCGATAAAGGATCTTGCCGCCCCGGTGCTGGAACTGCCCATTCTGGAGCTCTCCCTGCCCGCCGGCTTCGACGAGACCCCCGCCCGCCCGGGGCCGATCTCGCCGGTCTTGCAAGGATCGACGTCGAGAAAGCCGCCCGAAGGACTGATTCTCGGATTGGAGCTGGAGAGCAGGGGGGAGCCTCAGCCGGTGGCGGAACCTCAGCCGATGGAGGAGCTTCAGCCGGTGGTGGAATTTCAGCCGGTGGTGGAATTTCAGCCGGTGGCGGAACTTCAGCCGGTGGCGGAACTTCAGCCGGTGGCGGAGCTTCAGCCGCCGCCGCCGATTCATGTCCTAAAGCCCGCCCCCAGGGCGCCGGCGACGGACCCGGCCCTGCGCCCCAAGGTGCCCACCGCTGCGCCTGCCGCCTCCCCCACGCGCCCGACCTCGGGCCCCGCCCCGATCCGACCTCGCCCCCAGGAACCCGGGCCGCGCACCGGCTCGTCGCACCCCGTCTTGCCGGCGCAACGCCCCACTGCGCCACAGGCCCGTCCGCCCGGGTCGCAGACAGGCATCTCGGCCACCAACCTCCCCGCCCAGCCGACGGGCATCCGCGCCGCGCCCGGGCCAGCCAGCCGTCCCGGGGGGCGCCCGGTCTCCTTCGAGGAGATGGCCCTCATGCGGGCCGACATCGAGGGGAAGAGCAAGGTCATCGACGACGAGGACCTCTTCGCCGTCCTCGGCATCCCCGAGTCCGCCGACGTCGCCGCGGTGAAGGCCGCCTTCCTGGAAGGGGCCAAGAAGTACCACCCCGATCGCATCGTCGCCCTGGGTCTGCAGGGCCTGAAGGAACAGGCAGAGAAGGTCTTCCGCCGCGTCAACGAGGCCTACTCCGTCCTCAGCGACCCGGCCCGGCGCGAGGACTACGTCGCCGAGTTTCGCCTGAAGCAATCCTCTGGCGACAAGCAGACCCGCGAGAAGGAGCTGGCCGTCAAAGCGGTCAACGCCGAGCTGGCCTTTTCCCGGGGAATGGTCTTCTTCAAGAAGCGCGACTACGTCTCCGCCGTGCGCGAGTTCAATGAGGCGGTCCAGCTCAACCCCAACGAAGGGGAGCACATCGGCTACGCTGCCTTTGCCCGCTTCTCCGCCGGGCAGCTCGACGCCGCCGCCGCGCTGAAAGAGATCGGCAAAGCGGTCAAGATGTCCTCTGATGTCGGGCGGCTCTTCTACTTCGCCGGGGTGCTGAACAAGCAGACCGACAACGAGGACAAGGCGCTGCAAGCCTTCGCCAAGGCCAAGGAGCTGGACCCGCGCATCGAGGAGGCGGAGAGCGAGATCCGCGTGATCAAGGCCCGGCGCGATCGCCGTGGCGGCAAGGCCTCGTCCCAGACCCCCGACCCCAAGGGCAAGTCCTCGGACAGCCAGAAGATCGACAAGAAGCCCGGCTTCTTCGACTCACTCCTGCGCGGCACTAAAAAGTAGACCGACCCTTATCGGGGCAGCCGGGTGGTGACACAGGGTTCCAGCGGCGTGCCGTCGATGCGCTTGGCGCAGACCTTGACCTGTCCCGGCAGCACTTCCACCCGCACGTAGTTGTGATCGTTCACGAACGCCAGCGGCGGGTTCTTGCAGCGACGCTTACCCGGCACTCCGCAGCGCAGGGGCCGCAGCTCGGCCCCGGCCCCGCCGGTCACCACGTAGGACAGCCGGCCCCGCCGGCCCCGCTCGTAGTCATGGTCGTGCCCCGAGAAGAACATCGTGACGTTGTAGCGTTCGCAGATAGGCACATAGTTGCGGATCGCCTCGCTGCTGTCCCCATGCCAGCCGGTAGAGTAGGGGCCCTCATGCGCCCACACGAACGTCGCCCGGGGATGGTGGGCGCTGGCCTGCTCCAGATCATCTTCGAACCAGCGCTGCTGCCGCGACGAGCGGAACTGGTTGCTGTCGAGCGCCACGAAGTGCACCCCGGCCACATCGAAGCTATAATACCCCCGGTCTCCCGCCGGCTTGCCTTCGATGGGCCCGGCTGGCACCGCCATCATCCCCCGCGGCACCCCCTGCGCTGGGGCCTCCCCCACGCTGGTCTGGGGCAGGAACATCGTGGCAAACAGGTCGAAGAGCCGCGCCGCCCCCTGCCCGCGGCGCGCATACTCGTGGTTTCCCGGGGTGATGTACACCGCCACCTGCCGCAGGAGCGGCGCCGCCACCCGAAAGAAGCGGTCCCAGTCCCCCTCCTCCGTGCCTCGTTCGACCACGTCCCCGGTGATCAGCACCAGGTCCGGGTCCTCTGCCAGCACCGACTGTACCACCTGGGCATGCACTTCGTGCCCGCTGCGCGAGTCCCCATACACCACGAAGCGCAGAGGACGTCCGGCAGGCGGCGGCGTGTGAAACGAGGTCTCCGGCAGGTCCGTCGTCCCCCCCTCGGCGATGCGCACGGCGATCTGGTAGTGGTAGCTGGTCCCCGGGCGCAGCCCCAAAAGGTGCACCCGGTGCATGGTCGCGGGCGAGCGGTCCCCGATGGTCTTGTCCTTCTCCGTGCGCACCTCCCCCTTGCCGTAGCGCACCTCGATGCCAGTGGGCACATCGCTCTCCACCGCCAGGTCCACCGCCTGCGCGGTCAGGCGCTCGATGTAGGGCCCGCGCACCACCCGCGGCCCGTCCGCCGCCGACAGTTCCGCGTCCACCTTGGGGCAGCGTTCCGCCGTCCGCGGGTGCACCTCCAGCGCCAGCAGGTTGTCGTGGGCCCGCAAAAGCCCCCGGGAGACCGGCACGTAGTAGTTCTCCGCCTCCGTGGGGCTGCGCTCGTTGGCCAGAGTGGTCGCCTCGGTGACCTGCGCGTCGGGCAGCCGCCTGCGGGCCACCTCCGTGCCATTGATGTAGGCCGCGAAGCCGTCCTGGTAGCGCACCCGCAGAAGCAGGCTGGCCAGCCGCGACAGTTCCGGGCCCACGTCGAAGCGCCGACGCAGGTACAATGTGCCCGCGCAGGGCGCCGGGGAGGCCGCCCCGCCATCCGGTCCCGCGTTGGACGGGCTGCCCTTGTCCGGCGCCGCCTGGGTCTCCAGCAGCCCCCACCCCCGGTCGTCGAAGTCCGGCGCGTACCACCCCGAGTCTACCAAGGAGGCCGCGGCGCCGCCCACTCTAAGCTGTCGCGCCCGGTCCCCGAGGATCGGTCCCGCCCCCAGGTACAGGAACTCCTCGGCGCGGGCCACCCCCTGGGCTGCCGAGACCCAGCTGACCAGGCCGAGCAAAGACAGCGCCGCCAACCGGCCGGGGGGGACGTTCCATGGCAACAACAAGACATCAAATTATCACTGCCCCGGGGCCTGTCGAGCAAGTTCCGTCAGCAGACGGGCCTATCATCGCGATGCGTTTCTGCATCGAGGCGGCACACCGCTTGTCTCGGGGCGCTGTCGAACGATCACAACGCCCGCGATCCTTACCAGTTTTCCCGAAGGCACCGCCGCCAGATCCCGCGCCCTGATGCTGGAGGGCCTGGACCAAGAGTTTCAGAGAAAATTGAAAAATTGTAGTTGACAAAGGATTGAAAGACCTTGTAGCCTGATCTACGTTTTTGATTCACATGACCCTGAAATACCCAATAAGGAGAAGAACTCCCTTGTCTTGTTACACAACAATCCGCAGTCCAAATACGCCAACAACTCCTTCTTGACGAAGTTGGGCAGGCCGGGCCCCTGGTGTTCGGCCTGGTCCAGGAACGTCATCAGGTGCCCGGAGAGCACCTATGCAGGGGGTCCAACTCGGGGCGGCGGCGCACATAGGACGGGGTGGGGCGAACTGCGGACATAAGGCGGGCGCCTCTGCACCGGCCGTGCCACCGTGGTCCAGGGTCCGCGGGAAAAATCATCCCGCCCGATGGTGCGCATCGTGGCACGCAGGGAGTGGACCGGCACCGGCCTGCGAGCGACGCGGCCGCGGTCCACCTACAGGGCACAAAAGGGGCCGGGAAGATATCCGATCCAAAAGGCTCGGGGGATCCTATGACTGCGAGGGACCGCCGGCCCTGTCCGTGGCGCGTGCGGAGACTTCGCTGGTACTACGCGGCTGTCCGACTTCCCTCGGCACGAATGCATGCTTACCCCGTCGGCGCTCACTCCACACGTCTGTGGTCGCGTGACTCGTGCAAACCGCTTTCTGTTGAAGACGAGCTCCGGCCGCGCCTGCGCGGTCGTGCGCTGCTGGTCCGCTATCCACCCGTGCAGCCCGTGCAGGAACCAGGCGTGTGGGCGAACGTGCCAGTTGTGAGGAAGTAAGCCGTCTGCCCGGCCGTGCCCGCCGTCGTGCTCGTCTGCTTGTTGATGTGGTAGTGGTACACGGCCGTCGTGCTATCCGCAGTCGTTCCCGTGTGCCCTCCGTACGAGTCGAGTGTTGGCGTGCTGCCATCGGCGTCGAGCCGCCCATAGAGGAAGCTGCCGTCGCGCATGACGCCGACAAGGTTGGAGTCGTTGTAGGAAATCGAATACGGCTCCGTATGATAGTGATAGCCGCCTCGGTTCGGATGTCCCTGGCACTGATCGAACGTGGTCACCTCGTTGTAAATGTCGTCTGTACCGCCCGCGTGGTTGTCCAGTAACTCAACACCGTTGAGAGCCATTCCCTCGACC
The DNA here is from genome assembly GCA_038231615.1 of Polyangia bacterium. GTDB lineage: Bacteria > Myxococcota_A > Polyangia > Palsa-1104 > JAEUJZ01 > JBBRLA01. The sequence goes on from JBBRLA010000246.1 coordinate 9,779, forward strand.
CCACCGTACATCCCTGACATGGCCTGGCTGGTGCCGCCCGGCGTCATCGGGATCTTCATCGAAAGGGCCCAGGCGGAGATGAGACTGGGATCCGGGAAATTGGTGACGGGTGTGTATGCCGTGTAGCAAGCGTTCGTCGTCGCGAAATAGTTGCTCTTATAGTCGGGCTGGGAGTCCGACACCGCGACCACGTTTGTCGACGAGACGCTGAGCGAAACGCGACACGAGAACTTCAGCCACGCTCCGCTGAGGCCGGCAGCGACACGCGCGGCCTTGCAGGAACTTGCGTCGCGAGTGAGCAGCGCGCATCCACCCGTAACCGTCGAGGTCGCCGTTGTGTTGTCGGTGAGCGTGCACGTGCTCGATCCCGCGTCAGGTGAGGTCGAGTTGCTGCCGCCGCAAGCAGCGGTGACGGCGAGGCAGGACAAAATGAACCGCGAAACAGTGTGCGCCATGCAGATCTCCTTCGAAAAGAGGGGACGTGTGAACCAGAAGGCGAGGCCGCGAGCGATGGTAGGAAAGGTCCTCATGTGGCCTTCTCCGGTGGGCGTTGGGGGGGCAACATCCACCGATGAAGTGGACGCCCGGATCATTTGACCCGGAGCGCGGAGAATCGGGCAAGGGGATCGGCTGGCCGTCGGTTGGCGCTACGTGAGCAGCCTGCGGCGCGGCCTACCGCAGATGGGCGTGAGCCCGCCGGTCTGGCTGCCAATATAAGAGGCTCGGGAGACGTGTGACCAATCGCGGCAAGGAAGTGCAAATGGCATGCGTCTGTGTATGGAAATGTCGCCGATAACTTACGTTAGAGCAAGGGGAGAATCACCAAGTGCGGGAATGCGCAAGTCAGGCGGTTGTTGGTGCAAGCGGCGCAATCGACAATGAGATTAAAAAAACCCGAAACGGCTCGGCTGTGGCTGTGGACCACCAGTATACAGCAAAAGCGAGGCAAGAAGATAGCGGTGGTAGCATTGGCGAGGAGAATAGCAGGAATCCTATGGGCGATGATGAGAGATAAAACGCCTTACCAGGAGCAGCCCGGTAAGATGGAGCAGATACAATCGGCGGCTTGAGATAGCGGAGGCAGCAGATCGCTGTTTGGGTCTGTTGAAACGCGAAGGTTTGTAGGATAGGCCGGTGAGCGCGAATTTGTCCTTGGCGACTTGATCGCCGTAAATTAGATGGCGCCCCTGATCAACGACAATTACTTTTGCCGGTCAGCGACAACTAGAATTGCCGGTTGGGGCCGTGCCGAATGCGCGTGCGAGGCTAGCGGGTCAAGGAGACCCGATGGTCACAAACGTTCAGGTCGGTTTGCTGAGGCGAAA
>JBBRLA010000247.1:0-11101 GCA_038231615.1 Polyangia bacterium
CTCGCGCCCGGAGCGGGCAACGGCGGGGAAGCGGAAGCGCACGGTCTGCTGCGTCCCGCGCACCTGGACCCGTTCTTCCTTGGCCAGAAGCTTCACCCGGCTTTGCACCTGCCGCGCCTTGGAAGCCTTGAAACGGAACCGATCGATGAATCGCTCGGTCTCCGCCCGTTGGGCGTCCTGCCGCTTCTTGCGCAACTCCAGGTTGCGCTCCTCGAACAGTTCCAGCACCGCGTGGGAGATCCGGTGCATGCGGTCGCGCATCTCCTGGCTGTGCAGGGCGGACTTTGTCGCCTGCACGCCGGCCACCACCGCCTGCGTCCGATCGTAGAGGCGGGCCTTGCGATGAAGCAGCGTGTCGGAAATCTCCGCCCGCAGGGCGTCGAGTTCGACCATGTAGCCCTGGGCTTCCTGAATCCACACCTTGTCTGCCCAGAGTTCGTGGACAGGAGAATAGATAGCAAGCGCCGTTAGCGATGCGATACCGCGTCGCCCTGCTGCAGGCCAGCGCGAGAGCAGGTCCGCGTCCTGGCAGGTGGAGATCCGCTGCCAGTCCTCGACAGTTACTATTTTGTCAGCGCCCGCTCAGGCGAACCTGGAAAAAGCATGCCCGCGGCCACGCGGTACGCCAGCGCAACCACTGTCAGCGTTGGGTTGAACCCCGACGAGGTGGGGAAAAGCGAGCCATCGGCGGCCAGGAGGTTGCCCACGTCGTGGAAGCGCCCCGATTCATCACAGACGCTGCGCTTCGGGTCTGTGCCGAAACGCAGCGTCCCCATCTGGTGGTCGGTGGCCGGTAGATCCTCTACCGGGGCAATGGCCGCGTAGCGAGCCCCGGAGGCCCCCAGGATATCGAGCAGTTTGGGAGCGTAAAAGGCCTGCGCGCTCTGTTCGAAGGCGTGCGCCCGATAAGTCACCCGGGCCACCGGCAGCCGGTCATAGTCGCGGATGTCCGGGTCCAGATCGACCCGATTGGTCCCCTGGGGCGCATCCTCCCCGAAAAGCGACATGATAATGGCCCGGTCGCGCCCGAACCCCTGGCGCAAAAGCGCCTTGAGCTGCGCCCCTGGCCCGATGTTGAGCTGGTGGCGGTAGTACATCGCCTCCTGGATCGGTCCCCCTGTCCCGCCGACCTCGACGATGCCGGAAAGCGGCCGTTGCACATCTCCGGCCACGCCGCGGAAGTCGCTGATCGCCACCGGTGAACCGCGCCCCCGGTAGCCGTGGATGCGCTCGTCGAACACCCCGATGGCCACCATGTGACTGTGGAAGGTCAGGTTGCGCCCCAAAAGGCCGCTGGAGTTTCCCACCCCGCCCGGGTCCGAGAGCAAGAGCAGGCGCGCATCTTCGATGGCGTTGGCGCAGAGTACGTAGCGGTCGGCCTGGAAGGTGCTACGCTGGCCGTCCCCATCAAGGCCCTCGGCCCCGATCACCTCGGTGCCGCTGGCCGACATCAACAGGCGCGTGACCCGGGTCTCTGTGTGAAGCTGGCAATGGCCCGAGAGCAGGGCCCGACGGAGGCTGGTCACCGGCGCGGAACCCTTGGCCTTGATCGGGCAGCCGAAGCCGCCACAGAAGCCGCACTCCACGCACGCCGGGCGACCATCGTAGGGCCGCGAGTTCACTCCGCAGGGGAACGGAAAGGCGGTGTACCCCAGCCGGGCGGCGCCTCGGGTGATCAGTTGCCCATCGTAGGAGATGGGCCCGGGCGGCATCGGGAAAGGGGCACTGCGCGGCGGCTCGTTCGGGTCGGCGCCGGCTTGGCCTTGCACCCCGATCCGCTGTTCGGCAAACCGATAGAAGGGCTCCAGCGCGTCGTAGTCCACCGGCCAGTCGGCGAAGCTAGCGCCGCTGATCTCGGGCAGCAAGCTGCCCAGACGAAAGTCCTGCGGGCGGAAACGCGGCAGCTTCATGTCCGCGTGGACCGAGCCGCCGCCCACGGTCTTGGGGGGCGTATTCACCGGGCCGACGTAGATGCGAGCACCGTCGGCCTCGCTGCGGCGCCAGGTCTGCGGATCGACCAGCGGATCGGGGCCGAGCAGGCCGCGCCGGGACATCTTGATTTCGTCGCTGGACAGGAGCGGGGTCGGCATCTCCGGGGCGGGGTCGTCCAGCCCCTCGAAGTAGCTGGACCCGCCCTCCAGCACCAGCACGTCTTTGCCGTGGGCGGTGAGCAGCGCCGCCACCGCGGAGCCACTGGGGCCACTGCCGATGATCAGCGCGTCGAAATGGGCGAGAGCGCGGTTGCCCAGCACCTGGCTGCTCAAGAGAACCTCCTGCCGCCAAGGGCCGTGACCACCAGCATGATCAGCTCGCGGGTATCGTCGCTGAGTGCATCCGGGTCGGGGCCGGGGTTGGGCCCGGTCAGCGGGGCCTCCGGACGGTCACGGTAAGCGCCCAGGCCGGGATCGTAGCCACTGAATCCCAGCGGCAGGGTATCACCCTCGAAGTGGACCAGGCGCCACCCGCCAAGGTCGCGGTTGCCACCGTACTCTGGCGCGCCCAGGACACCCTCCAGCATCAGATCGACAAGGGCGTTGCGGAAATCCTGCGGCGCGGTGCGGAACAATGTATTCAGCACCTCCGGGTCCAGCGTCTCCAGGGGCGACGGCGCGGCTTGCATCAGCTGGTGCAGACCGTCCCGGATGCGATCGCGCAGGCCCACCACCGGACCGAGCACGCCGTCGTTGGGGCCTCCTCCTGGGGTCGCCGCCGAGCCCCAAAGGCGCAGCCGCCAGCCAAGCGCCTGCACTCGATTGAGCGGCATAAAGGTGCGAAAACCGTTTTCCGGAAAGCGCGTCGAGGGCCCCCCGTCCGCGGCCGGGAAAGGGTAGCGCCCGGAGAAAGGGCCGCGAGGGTAGAGGCGCGGCGGGTCGGAGTCGAAGGCTGAGAGCAGGCCATCGAGATAGGCCACCGCGCCCAGGGCCGCCCCCCCGGGGGTATCGTCCGGCGGGATCATCTGGTCGGCGAGGGCGCCCAGAGCGCGAGCCTCTTCCGCAGTGAAGAAGGAGAGCGGGGCGTCCATCTGAGGTCCGCCGGGCTCGCTCTGGCAGCCCGCAGCAGCGACACTGACTGCCACCAACTGAATGAACTCTCGTCGGGTGACCACGCGGGAGTTATACCGCATACCTTTGTCCACAACGAGCAAAAAGCGGAGCGGCCAGGCCCCGCGGGGTAGGGCCAAAGCGACGTCGGCGTTTGACACCCCCTCGACACCCCATTATATTCGCGTCGGAGCAAACGAGGCCCCACATGTCCGTCGATTACGCCCCCACGCTGGTTGCAATCCTCTTTGGCATCGGATTTTCGCTGGCGTTTCTCGCCCTGGCGATGTTCCTCGGCCCCAAGCGAGACGGCGAGGAGAAGCTCGCCCCCTTCGAGTGCGGCTCCGAGCCGATCGGCTCGCCTCGCATCCGATTTTCGGTCAAATTCTACCAGGTGGCGATCTTGTTTCTGGTGTTCGACATCGAATCGGCGTTCCTGTACCCGTGGGCGGTCCAGTTCCGGCGGCTCTCGTGCATCGGGCCGCTTGTCAACAACATGTGCATGGGCACAGTGACGTTCTTCGGATACACGGAGATGCTCGCGTTCATCGCCACCCTGGCGGTGGCCCTGGCCTATGTATGGCGCAAGCGGGCCATCGGGTGGGGCTAAGGTAGGACCATGGCCGAGACCTACATGTCCAAGCTCGACGACGCCCTGAACTGGGCGCGGAAGTTTTCGCTCTTCAGCTACCCCTTTGTCACCGCCTGCTGCGGCATGGAGTACATGGCCACGGCGGCCTCCAAGTACGACATCGCCCGCTTCGGCGCCGAGTTCCCGCGCTTCTCCCCGCGGCAGTCGGACCTGCTCTTCGTCGTCGGTACCATCGTCGAGCGACAGGCACCGGTGCTGCGCCGCATCTGGGAGCAGATGGCCGAGCCCAAGTGGGTCATCGCCTTCGGGGTGTGCGCCTCGACCGGCGGCTTTTATCAGAACTACAGCAGCGTCCCCGGCTGCGATCAGATCATCCCGGTGGATGTCTACATCCCCGGCTGCCCTCCCCGCCCGGAGCAGGTGCTTGACGGGTTGATGCTCCTGCAGAAGAAGATCGCCGACCGATCGAGCTGGGTGCAGCGACGGGACCAGATCGAGAAAGAGCTGCGCCAGGGCCCCGGCGGCAAGAAACTTCTCCCGGTGGTCGGGTAACCGATGAAAGTAGACCGATGAAAGCCGATCTGGCCAAGCTGGCCGAGCACTTCCACAACGAGGTGGTCGCCACCCACAGCGACCATGGAGACGAGACCGCGGTGGTCCTGGGCTCGCACCTGACCGAGGTCATGCGCTGGCTCAAGGATTCCCAGGGCTATGACTTCTTGGTCGACGTCACCGCCGTGGACTACCTGGGGCGCGACCTGCGCTTCGAGGTCGTCTACCACCTGCGCTCCATGGCCACCGGCGGGCGCCTGCGCATCAAAGTGCAGCTCGGCCAGATCGAGGACGGGCCGCCTCCCGAAGTAGACAGCGTCTGCTCCCTGTGGCCCACCGCCGACTGGCTGGAGCGGGAGGTCTGGGACATGTACGGCATCAAATTCGTCGGCCATCCCGATCTGCGGCGCATCCTGCTTTATGAAGAGTTCGTCGGCCACCCGCTGCGCAAAGACTATCCCAAGGAGAAGCGGCAGCCGCTGGTCCGCCGGGAGAACCTCCTGCCCTGACGAGAATAGGACCGAAGTCCCTGGGGCCCGCCTGCGCGAAAGTGAATCAAATGGCACAGACCACCGAGGTAACCACGAAAGACCGGCCCAAAGGGCCGGGCAGCGACCCGAAGAAGATCGTCTTCGGCATGCCCACCCCGGAAGAGGCGGTCAACGAGCAGGCCCGCGAGCTGCGGTCGCAGCGCGGCCCCCTGCAAAAGGAATGGGGCAAGCAGTCTGTCGAGGAGGACGAGGACTCCGAGCTGCCCACCGAGCCCATGACCATCAACATGGGCCCCTCGCACCCGGCCACCCACGGCACCGTGCGCATCGTTCTCACCGTCGATGGCGAGACGGTGCAGGACGCCGACGTGCAAGTCGGCTACCTGCATCGCTGCTTCGAAAAAGAGGCCGAGTACGCCACCTGGACCCAGGTCTTCCCCTACACCGACCGGCTGAACTACGTCTCGCCGCTGCTGAACAACGTCGGCTACGCCATGGCCGTCGAGAAGCTCATCGGCATCACCGACCGCATCCCCGAGCGGGCGCAGTACATCCGCGTTCTGGTGGGCGAGATGGCCCGCATCGCCGATCACCTGACCTGCCTGGCCGCCTCGGCGATGGAGGTCGGCGGCTTCACCCCCTTCCTGTGGATGATCAAGGCGCGCGAGTGGCTGTGGGAGCTTTTGGAAGAACTGACCGGCGCCCGCATGACCCATTCGTACGTGCGCGTCGGCGGGGTGCAGGACGACCTGACCCCCGACTTCGACCCGCGCCTGCGCGACATCCTCAAGCGCAGCCTTGAGGCCCTCCACGACGCGGAGAAGCTGCTGGTGAAGAACCGCATCTTCCGCGACCGCTTCGACGGGGTGGGCAAGTTCTCCGCGGCGGACGCCATCGCCTATGGCTGGACCGGCCCATGCCTGCGCTCCACCGGCGTGCCGTATGACGTGCGCAAGGACCACCCCTACCTGGTCTACGATCGCTTCGACTTCGACGTGCCCGTCGGCTCCGTCGGTGACAACTTCGACCGCTACGCGGTGCGCCTGGAGGAGATCCGCCAGTCGATGCGCATCCTCTTGCAGGCTTTGGACCAGATCCCGCCGGGCCCGGTGCAGATCGACGATCCCCGGATCTCCCTGCCGCCCAAGCGCGAGGTCTACAACACCATCGAGGGGATGATCAACCACTTCAAGATCATCGTCGACGGCATCAAGGTCCCGCCGGGGGAGATTTACTCCTACACCGAGGGCGGCAACGGCGAACTCGGGTTCTACATCGTTTCCGACGGGACCGGGAAGCCCTACCGGTGCCGCGTGCGCCCCCCGTGCTTCATCCTCATGCAAAGCCTGGCCAAGATGATCAAGGGCGGCGGCATCGCCGACATTGTCCCAACCTTCGGCATGATCAACATGATCGGCGGCGAGTGCGACCGATGACCCAACCCAAAGTGTCCCTCATGAACCCCCCTCATGAAGGCTGCGTGAGTGCCTGATGGCAGACGAACCCAAAAAGACGACGACCCCGCCCTCCGCTGGCTCGGCGGTTCCAATCCCGGTCCCGGTTTTCAGCGGGCTGGCCGTGTCCACCCACGTGGCCACGCGGCGCACGATCACCGGGTCTTACCCGGTGCCCGGTGCCCGGACGGCGATTTCCGGTGAGCACATCAAGCCGACCATCGCCGAGGCGCTTCGCGAGACCGCCGACGCGGTGCAGGAGGCCGTGCGTGAACTCACAGGTCAGACGCGGGTCGACTCCAGGGCGCCGGTCGCCATCCTGACACCGACGGCGGCGCAGATCCGCCAGGCCGACCAGATGGTCCATGCCCAGAACCAGGCGGCGGCACAAGCTGCCAGCAGTGAGAAGGTCGGCCCGGCGATGGCTGGATCAATGCTTGGATCGCCGCTTGGATCGCCGCTTGGATCGCTGCCCGGTTCAGCGCCCGCGTCCCAGCCCTCTGGCGGCGCCCCCACCAGCGGCAGCGCCGGGGCGGGCACGACTCAAGGGGGGCCGCCCGCCGGGAGCATCCCGCCTTCTGCCAGGCCCGCCGACCTGGTGACCTTCAAGCTCGACGGCAAGGAGGTCACCGTCAAGAAGGGGACCAACGTGCTGGAGGCCTGCCTTCAGCATGGCACCGACGTCAGCTACTTTTGCTACCACGCCGGGCTCAGCGCCCCGGCGGTGTGCCGGCAGTGCCTGGTCGAGGTCGTGGGGCAGCCCAAGCTGGTGCCCTCCTGCTTCACCCCCGCCGCCGACAAGATGGAGGTGGTCACCACCAGCGAGCGGGTGCGCCTGGCACGGCAGCAGATGCTCGAATTCACTCTGTTGAACCACCCGGTGGATTGCCCGATCTGCGACAAGGCCGGTGAATGCACTCTGCAAAAGATGTTCATGGATTGGGACGGCACCGCCTCGCGGATCGAGTTCGAAAAAGTGCACAAGCCCAAGTCGGTGGACCTGGGCCCCACCATCGTCCTGGACGCCGAGCGGTGCATTTTGTGCACCCGCTGCATCCGGGTGTGCGACGAGGTTGCCGGGCAGCACCAACTGGAGATGGCGTGGCGCGGCGATCGCGAGATCCTCGTCGTCGCGCCGGGGCAGGTACTCGACAACCCATATTCGTTGAACACCGTCGATGTGTGCCCGGTGGGCGCGCTGACCAGCAAGGACTTCCGCTTCCGCATGCGCGTCTGGGAGCTGTACACGGTGAACTCCGTGTGCCCGGGCTGCGCCACCGGCTGCAACATCGAGATCCACCATGCCCAGGGCGAAGTGTGGCGCCTGGTCCCCCGGGAGAACCCGGAGGTCAACAAGTTCTGGATGTGCGACGAAGGGCGCTTCACCTACAAAGAAGTGCGCCAGAGCCGCGTCGCCGGGGCCCGCTTCGGCCAGGGCCGCGGCCTCCCCGGGCAGATCGCCAGCGTGGAGAAGGCGGTGACCTACGCCGCCGAGCGCCTGCAGCGGGTGCGCGCCGCCGGCGGCACGGTCGGCCTGGTGTTCTCGGCGCAGGCGCAGAACGAGGGGCTTTATGCCCTGCTTCGCACCGCCGAGCTTCTGGCTGGGACCGGGACCCAGGTGGTCCGCTACCTTTCTGGCAGGGCCCCGCGCCCCGAGCGCCAGGACAAGATCCTGCGCAGCGCCGATGTGAACCCCAACACCCTGGGCGCCAGGCTGCTGGCAGGTAGAGACGCCCGCGACTTCGCCACCCTGAGGGCCGACCTGGCCGCGGGGACGCTCAAGGCCTTGTGGTTCGTCGGCGAGGACGTGGCGCTGGACGAGGCGGCCCTGCCGGGCTTCCTTTTGCTTCTAGACAAGCTGGAACTGGTCATTGTTCAGGCGGTGCATGCCACGCCGCTCACCCAGCGGGCGCAGGTGCTCCTGCCCGCGGGATCGTGGGCCGAAGTGGACGGCACCTTCACCAACAACAAGGGCCTGGTGCAGCGACTGCGCCGCTCGGTGGCCCCGGCGGGCGACGCCCGGCCCCATCAGGAGATCGTGGCCTTGCTTGCCCAGAAGGCCGGGTTGACCGCGGGACAGGGGTGGCAGGGCACGCCGCGACAGGCGTTCCTTCACATGCGCGCCGCCTTCAATGCCGACGTACCGCCCGACGCAGTGGCCACTTCGCCGCTGCGCGGCTTCATCCAGGCCGAGTGGGGACGCGAGGCGCCGCCCCTGCAACTGCGCTTCGCTCACTCCAGAGGGTAAAAGGACCGGGACCATGCTCGAATTTCTGGCCGCACATACTGCCCTGCAGGCGCTTCTCAAGCTGATACTGCTCATCATCGGCTTCGTCATGCCGCTGGCCTCGCTGTCCACCTGGGCCGAGCGGCGGCAGTCGGCGATGATGCAGGACCGATTGGGACCCAACCGGGCCAACATCGGGCCGCTGCGCCTGTGGGGCATCCTCCACTTCGTCGCCGACGCGATCAAGATGATGTTCAAGGAGGACATCGTCCCGGCCAAGGCCAATCGCTTCCTCTTCGCCCTGGCGCCGGTGATGGCCATCGCACCGGTGCTCATCACCTTCGCCATCATCCCCTTCGCCGGGGACCTTTGCGTGGGCCGCCTCACCCAGGTGGTGACCGACCCGGGGTCGTGCGCGGTGACCATCCCGATGCAGGTGTCGCGCCTGGACATGGGGATGCTCTTCTACTTTGCCCTGGCCTCCCTGGCGGTGTACGGCACCACCTTGGCGGGGTGGGCCTCATACAACAAGTGGTCGCTGCTCGGCGGGATGCGCGCCAGCTCGCAGATGATGTCCTACGAAGTCACCATGGGCCTCTCGCTCATTGGCGCGTTCCTCATCTACGGCACCCTGGAACCCAACGCCATGGTCCTGGCACAGGGGGCAAACCCCCTGCACTGGGGCATCGTGTCCCAGCCCGTGGCCTTCCTGCTCTTCTTCATCGCGGCCACCGCCGAGACCAAGCGGGCCCCCTTCGACCTGCCCGAGGGCGAGCCGGAACTCATCGGCTACTTCGTCGAATATTCGGGGATGCGTTTCGGCATCTTTTTCTTGGCCGAGTTCATCGAGACCATCTTTCTGTCGGGCATCGTCACCACCGTATTCTTCGGCGGCTGGCAGGTGCCGGGGCTTCACGCCGGGGGCTTCTCCTGGCTGGCCCTGCCCCACATCGCGGTGGTGCTGCTGCAACTGGGGGTGTGGTCGCTGAAGGTGCTCTTCTTCTGCTGGCTGCAACTCCTGATCCGCTGGACGCTGCCGCGCTTCCGCCCAGACCAGCTCATGCGGCTCGGCTGGAAGCAGCTCCTGCCAGCGTCGATCCTCAACATCATCGTCACCGCCGGCGTCGTGCTGGCGATGAGCGGAGGCAAGTGATGTCTTCTCCCCGCAAGGGCCAGGTCGGTGTCCGGGTGGTTGGCCGTCCCGACTCGCTGGAGCAGCGCGTGTACCTCCCCGAGATACTTCGGGGCCTGGGGGTGACCGCCAAGCACTTTTTCGCCAACGTCTTCTCCCGCAAATACACCGTGACCGTCGAGTACCCGGAAGAACGGGTGAAGTACCCGGATCGCTTCCGCGGCCTGCACCGCCTGATGCACCGGGAGGATGGCTCGGTGCGCTGCGTGGCCTGCATGCTGTGCCCGACCGCCTGCCCGGCCCACTGCATCACCATCGTCGCGGAGGACACGGGCGACGGGAAGGAGAAGCGGCCGCTCTCGTTCGAGATTGACGAGCTGCGCTGCGTGGTATGCGGGCTCTGCGTCGAGGCCTGCCCCTGCGACGCGATCCGCATGGACAGCGGGGCGCATGCGCCCGCGGTGGATTTTCGCGGGGACGCTATCCTCGGCAAGATCGACCTGATGAAGCGGGGGACCCTGTCGACCGCGACGCAAGGCGGGGTCAGCGGGAACTGGCGGGAGAAGACGTAGCCGGACCTCGCCTGGTCGCATGATATGCTCCCGCCGAGGAGGTGGATCGCCATGGCGAGCAACAAATCCGAACGACACGGGGGCCCGGGGCAGGACAGCCGGCGCGACACCGCATCCCTCAAGCTGCGCCACATCCTCTTCGGCGGGGGTGCCTTCGACGTCTCGGGCGAACACCCCAACCGCAAGGGCTGGGAGATCTTCGAACTCGGCCAGCGTGCCTTCTGGGCCGTGCCCACCGCGATCGCCTGGGACGAGCCCGTCCGGGAAGACCCGCGCTACGCCAGGCACATCGGCGCCATGCTCTCCTTCCTGTGCCCCGGCGAGAAAATGGCCGTCACCGGGGCCTCCCACATCTCGACCCTGGTCCAGAGCGAAGAGGCCAAGTTCTACTTCGCCGAGCAGGCATTGGAGGAGGCCAAGCACTACGATGCCATGCGGCGCCTCATTCCCAAGATCACTGGCGCACCCATGCCGCCCCCGGGCCCCTTCGTCCGGCTGCTTTATTCCTTCGGCGTCATCGACACCACCGATGTCGCCTTCATGATGGGCAACATCAACATCATCGGCGAGCACCTGGCCCATCAGATCCTGCACAAGATCAACCACGTCGCGGTGGACCCACAGGTGCAGCGCCTGCTGGCGCTCATCGGCAAAGACGAGTCGCGCCACATTGCCGCCGGGCAGCGCTTCTTCCCCGAGGTCTTCGACCGCTTCAAGAAGCGCCGCCACGAGATCATGGCCAAGAACCTGGCCACCACCCTGATCCTGGCGGTGGCGTCCTACGACCTGGTGCGCCCGATGAAGGCGCTGGACATCAACCTCTCGGAGGTGATGGAGGGCATGTACCATCACTACCACGAGGTCACCGGCGGCTTCTCCGCCTTCCCCGACGGGGCGGTGTTCGAGGTGCTGCTGCGCCTTCTGCGCTGGCGGACGCCCCACGTGATCCGCACCATCGCCGCCATGACCGATGAGAGCGGCAGGATCGACCCGGGCCGGGTGGTCGCCGCCTGCAAGGACGCCCTGGCCTCCCCGCGGTC
>JBBRLA010000248.1:0-11085 GCA_038231615.1 Polyangia bacterium
CTCGCGGAAGTCCGTCGGATCGCTCTGCGACCTCTTGCCCGAGCTGGACGGGCGCGGACGGGTGGCGGTGTTCTCGTTCTTCACCGAGTTCGGCGAGGCGCTGCACGGGACCCTGGACGAGCCTTCAAGGCGCCGGGTGCGGGCGCTGCTCTCCGATGGGCTTTCCGATCGCGACCCCACCGCCGCGGCGGGGGCGACGCGGGCGCTGGGGGTGCTGGGCGATGGACAGACGCTGCATCCGCTGGTCCAGGTGATGGAGAGCGGCGGCGCCACCGCCAGGGTCGCGGCGGAGACCTTTCGCAAGCTCTCACAAAGGTACCCTGGCGAGGCCGAGGCGCTCCTGTCCCGCCACCCCCACCTCGGGGCGTTTCTGGGCACATAGATGAAGGCTGATTCGACCCGGCAGGTCGAGATGGACGACCGCGAGTTCCGCCTCTTGCGTGATTTGATCAAGGAGCACGCCGGCCTGCTCTACGGCGAGGACACCGCGTACCTCTTGCAGCGCCGGCTCCAGCCCCGGCTGGAGGCGCTGGGGCTGCGCAGCTTCAGCGCGTATTGCGACTATCTGCTGGACCTGACCGGGCGGCTGGGATCTTCCGGGAAGCAGCGGCACGAGATGGACGAGGCCTTCGACCGGATCGCCACCAAGGAGACCTACTTCTTCCGCGAGGACTACCAGCTCAGCGCCTTCCGCGAGGAGGTCCTGCCGCGCATCCACCGGGAGGCCCCTCGGGGGCGGACGCTGAGGGTGTGGTCAGCCGGCTGCTCCACCGGGGAGGAGCCCTACACCCTGGCGATCCAGATCCTGGAGACCCAGCTCTTCGCCGACTGGGAGGTGCAGGTGGTGGGCTCGGACCTGTCGCAGAGCGCCCTTGTTTTGGCCCGCGCGGGGATCTACGGGGCGTCCTCGTTCCGCCAGACCGATCCCAAGATGGGCCAGCGCTACTTCCGCGAGGCCACCGGCAGACGGCAGGTGATCGACGAAGTCCGGCGCCTGGTCGAGTTCAACCAGATCAACCTGAACCAGCCGGACTGGTCACAGGCGGGCGGGCCCTTCGACGTGATCTTCTGTCGCAACGTGCTCATCTACTTCGATCGCGCCCGCCGCGCACAGGTGGTGGACCGGTTTGACCGACAGATCTTCCCCGGCGGCTATCTTTTTCTCGGGCACTCCGAGTCGCTGCTGGACACCCACTCCTCGTTTGAGCTGCACCATCTGAAACGGGACCTGATCTACCGCAAGCCGAACCCATGAAGCCGACCCCGATCCGTACCGTCATCATCGACGACCAGGCGGCCATCCGCCAGGCGCTTTGCAGCCTCTTGGAGGCCGAGCCGGACATCCAGGTGGTGGGCCGCGCCGCCGACGGGGAGGAAGGCCTGCGGGTGGTGTTCCAGACCCAGCCGGACGTGATTCTCCTGGACCTGGAGATGCCCCGCATGGACGGCTTCGCCTTCCTGCGCATCCTGATGCTCAAGCGGCCCACCCCGGTGGTGGTGGTGTCCAGCCACTCGACCCGCGAGAGTGTGTTCAAGGCGCTGGAACTGGGGGCGCTGGAGTTTGTCGCCAAGCCGGTGCGGGTAAAGGGCGCGCCGGACCTCTACTCCATCCGCGAGGACCTGCTGAGCAAGGTGCGCCTGTCGCGACGCTTGCAAGTGGTCAGCCTGACCGAGCGCGCGCGGATCTCCAGCCATCAGGCGGCGGCCCGGGTGCGCGGCGGGCCGCCGGAACATGCCCCGGAGGCGGCGGGGACGGACCTCCACGCTCCTCCGCCGGAACGCCTGCTGTGCATTGGGGCGTCGACCGGGGGGCCGACCTCGATTTCGACGGTGCTCCTGGGGCTGGACCCGGGGCTGCCGGTGGGCATCTTGATCACCCAGCACATGCCGGAGAAATTCACCCAGGCCTTCGCCGAGCGCCTGGAGCGGGCGACGCCATGGAACGTCCGCGAGGCCCGCCCAGGGGACGTGGTGGGAAAGGGGACGGTGCTGGTGGCCGCCGGGGGCTGGTCCCTGCGGGTGGCGCGGGAGGGCACGGCCCTGCGGGTGCTGCCACCCATCGACAAGGAGAGCCGCAGCGAGGGATATGTGCCCTCGGTGGACCGGATGATGGAGAGCGCCGCCGCCGCCCTGGGAGACAAGGTCATCGCCACCATCTTGACCGGGATGGCCGGGGACGGGGTCAAAGGTGCGCTGGCGGTGCGCAAGGCGGGCGGGCGGGTGCTGGCGGAGTCCCCGGAGTCGGCGGTGATTGCCGGCATGCCCGAGGAGGCGATCCGCTCCGGTGCGGTGGACGAGGTGGTGGCGTTGCCGCGCATGGCCGAGGCCATCACCCGGCAGGTGCTGCGGCAAAAGGGGTCCGGGGATGCCTGATTATTTGGCACTCGGAAGGTCCCATGGTAAGCCTACATCATGGGCCTCGGTGTATCGCAGGCGACCGATCTTTACCTCGACCACCTGAAGATCGAGCGCGGGCTGGCCAGGAACACGCTTTTGGCCTATGCCCGCGATTTGGTGGCGTTTCAGGATTATCTGGAACAGTTCGATGAGACGCTCATGACGTCCATAAAGCGCATCCAGGCGCGGCACGTCCTGGGCTTTTCCGTGGCCCTGGGCAAAGACCCGCAAAAGGGCAAGGCCACCCCGTCGCCGAAAAAAAAACAGGTGCGCCTTTCCATGCGCTCGCAGTCGCGCATGCTGATCGCGGTGCGCGGCCTCTTCCGCTACCTGCGCGCCGAGCGGCACGTCGAGGTGGACCCCGCCGCAGAGGTCAGTCTGCCCTTCACTCAGGCCTCGCTGCCCGAGGCCCTCAGCCTGGATCAGGTCGAGACCCTCTTGGGCACTCCCGACGCGGCCACCCCGCGGGGCTGCCGGGACGTGGCGATGCTCGAGATCCTCTACGCCACCGGCCTGCGCGTCTCCGAGTTGGTGTCCCTGCGCACCGCCGACATGCACCCCGAGTACCTGACCACGGTGGGCAAGGGCCAAAAGAAGCGCATCGTGCCCATCGGCCAGTCGGCGGCGGCGGCCCTGTCGGCCTACATGGCAAAGAGCCGCTTCCATTTTGACGAAGATCGCAACCACCCGGCTCTCTTTCTGACCCAGCTTGGTGGGCCGATGACCCGGCAGGGCTTCTGGAAGCTGATCTCGACCTACGCCCGTGCCGCCGGGATCAGCCAGAAGGTCTATCCGCACATGCTGCGCCATTCCTTTGCCACCCACCTCCTGTCCCGGGGATCCGACCTGCGGGCGGTACAGGCCATGCTGGGGCACGCCGACATCAGCAGCACCCAGATCTACACCCACCTGACCCAGGTACGCCTTCGCGAGCTGTACCAGCGACATCATCCCCGGGCCTGATGCCTTCCGTCTATACTACAGCGGTGTCCAAGATGTGGCGCCCAAGCAGGCTCGCAATGATCCTTGCCAGGGTCTTTTTGTGGAGCTTGTGTCCCTTTAGAGCGGGTGCGGACGTGCTCCTGCCTCGCGGCGACTCGGTGGCCCTGCGGCAGAGCGGCGGCGGGGAGGTCCCCTTGCAGATCCGGGCCCTCATCGCGGCACGGCCGGACAGCGGCGCCCCGCTGACCGAGATCCCGCCCACCCAGATTCTGCGCTTCGGCGCCTTCCGGCCCCAGGGCAATGACCTGGTCACCGAGACCAGCGAGGGGGGCATCACCCTGCGCCTGCGCCTGGGCTGGGAGGCCGGGGCGGGCTTCAACCTGCACATTGCCGCCACCCAGGCGGCCCCCACCTGGGTGCGCTTTTTGGCCGTCGAGATCGAGGTCGAGGCCGACAGCGCCCTGGTGCTGGGGCGGGACCTGCGGTCGATGGCCGTCGAGAACGTCGCGGTGCTGGGGCGCCTGGATCCCAAGTGGGTGTCGATCTACCGCCGGGGACGCCCGCTTTTGACCATGCTCCTGGGCGATGAGGCGGACGGCCTTTCGGTGCGGCGGCTCCCGGGCAAGGTGCGCGTGCGCCTGGACTTGAACTCCGTCGAGGCGCGGCCCTTCTTCCACTTCGCGGCCTGCACCGACAACTGGAAGGACCCCAACCAGCGCCTGATCCTGCCGGCGCGGCTGCTGCTTTCGGGCGAGGTGCAGGAGGCCGACGTGGCGCTCTTCTCATTCGGGGCGACGCCGCTGGTGAAGGCCCGCTACCCGGACGGCCGCCGCGCGGCGCTGGTGATCACCGATCACGCCGACCAGACCGCGGCCCCGACCCTGCGCGCCCTGGCGGGGGGGACATCCGACGCCAGCGATCCCCGCTGGGGGCAGGGCGGGCTTCTGGGCCACGGGCTTCCCATCACCAAGGCGCTGTGGCTGCGCAGCGGCGAGCGCGATCCCGCCGCAGTGGGTCGGGGGCCCAAAGGGGGACTGTCGGGACAGTCAGGACAGACCGGGCAGCAAGACCCGCGGATGCGCCGGGGCGACCCCGAGGACCGGCGGGCCCGGGACAGTGATGGGGGCGAGCGGGACGATCTGGAACTCCTGCAGCAGCTTGGACCGGGGCAGGCGGACGAGAACGGCGGGGGCCGGCCCCAGCTTGACGACCCACAGGTGGTGGCCCTGGCGGACCGGCTTTTCGCGGCGGGCTGGGAGGTGATCCCCCATTCGGCAACGCCCATACGCGACAGCCGCGACCTGACCGCGCAGGCGCTGGCCTACTTCCGCCGCTTCTCGGCGAAAAGCTGGATCGACCACCAGCCCTACACCAACTGCGAGGCATTGGTGAACCAGGGCTACCTGCCCGGCCGCTACGGCATCACCGACCTGCTTGACCAGCACGGCTATCAATATGCCTGGGCCGGCCTCGACATGCCGCCCGGGGACCTGAACCTCCTTCTGCCGCGCCGCATGGACCGTTATGTGCCGGTGATCTGGCCCGTCGGGCGCATGGCCAGCGGGACGCCGACCGGCCTGTGGCTTTTTCGCTCGATGCTGGCGTTCATCGAGACCCCGCGCTTCTTCGAGATGTATGGCACCGACCCCTTAGACCGGTTGGAGCGCGAGCGCGGCCTGCACATCGCCCACACCTATCTGGAGGATTTCCACCCGCAAAAGAGCTGGTTTGGCAGGCGCAACCTGCTGGTGGCGGGGAAGCGCCCGCGCGAGGTGGTGCTGGACCCCAGGCTGGACGCTCTGTTCTCATCGCTGGCAGCGCGAGTGGCCCGGGGGTCGATGTGGGTGCCGACGATGTCGCATCTGGGCGACCACCTGCGCGCCATGGCCGGGGTCACCGCGATCCTCGAGACGGACGGCAGCGCTACCCTTCGATCCAAGACGGCGGTGCCTGGAGCCAGCTTCGTCGTACCGCGGGCCGGAGTCACGGTGCTGGTGGATGGTCTCGCCCCCAAGGGAGTGCGCGGCGCCGAGGGCGAGACTTCCTTCTGGATCGACCTGCCGGCGGATCGACCGGTGCGGGTGCAGTTGCGCTCCGCCTCGGGGGAGGGGGTAAGCTTCCTGTCTCCCCTGGTGCTACCGCCCCAGACCCTGGGACGCACCCCCTGAATTCCTTTCTCTCAGACCAGGCCCTTTTTGCTCAGTTGCTGCCACATGAGCTGCTGGTGCTGCCCGAGGAGCCGGTCCAGGTCCACGGTGCGCAGCCGGGCGCTCAGCTCACGCACCCGGAAGCGCTCGCGCAGCCATTCGGTCAGGAAGTGACCTTCGACCCGGGCCTCCTTCAGCCGGGCGACAAGCTGCCTGGTGCGCAGCGGCCCGCTTACCGGGTCCACGTCGATGATCGTCAGGGCCCCGCTGGCCAGGCCATGGGCCACGACGGCATTGCCCAGCGCGCCCTCCTCGCAGCGGCGCTCCCAGCCCGACAGGAGGTGGCCGATGTGGGCCATGCGTTGGGCATGGCAGAGTATCTCACGCAAGAGACCCACCTCCCGGCGATCGAAGCTCGGCGAGGCGCATAGATCCACCGAGGCCGAGAGCAAGAGCGGCAATCCGAGCGGCGCCGCCCCGCCGCTCTCGGTCTCGCTGATCATGTAGGGGCCGCGCAGCAGCAGCTCCTGGTAGCGGCTGGCCTGCACCAGTTGCTGCACGTCCAAGCGGAAGAGACCGCCGAACTCGTCGTATCGTCCCAGCACCTCGGTCTTCTCGGCCAGCGCGGCGGCGATTTTCTGTGCGAAGGTCAGGTAGGGGTCGCCCTCCGGGCTTGGGTCGGTGGACGGCCCCCACAGAGGCAGCCCGCGGAGCGTCTCCAGGCTTTTGGACAGGCGTTGAATCTCCTCTTTCGGGGCCTGCACCCCCGAGGCGAGCAGCAGGCGATCGGTGGTGTCATCGAGCAGCATGGAGTACATCAAAAGGAGGATCTTGATCCCCCGGACTCGCTCTCGCAGCGCCGGGTCCACGCACGAGAGGGTGAAGGCGCAGGTCCCCTCATAGGCCCAGCGGAAGAGGAACGCGGCCCGTCCCTGCACCTGCTCAAACCCCTCCAGGAAGCCGGCAATCTCTCGGGGGAGCATTTGGCCGGTTTGCAGCGCCGCCTCCCGGGCAATCTCGTCCAGCCCCAGGATCTGGATGTCCTGCAAGTCCGCCCCCGGCCGCTCCGGAAAGCTTCGCGGGGCCGCCAGCGCCTGCTGCTGCTTCAACAGGCCCAGAAGCCCCTCGCACACGGCGTCGTTGTGCAGATCGAGATCGTCGAAGCTCAGCCCGAACCCCGCTGGTTGGCCCAGCGCGTCCATGGCGGCCCGGCGCCACACCACCCGCCCCTTGGCGGCGAAGGCCAGGCCCCCGGATGGGCGACACACCTCGATCACCGCCTTTTCGCCGACCTGCGGCGGGTTTTGGCAGTTTACAAAAACCCCGCCGCTGGACAGGTCCCCGGCGAGCAGTTCGCGGATCTGCGCCGCCTCCAGTGCGACGCCTCCCGAAAGGGTCAGGCGCAGGCGCAGGCGCACCCGCACCCGGGCCCCGGGCTGACCGTCCCTGACGCGGCTGCGCCGTTCGTTCACTTCTCCCTGGCCGCTGACGGAACGAGCCGAAGCAGAAGCAGAAGCAGAAGTCTGAGGACGGAAGTGGGTCGGGGGCATGGCGATCTCCTTGAGTTGCATCAGGGCATCGGCGCCCCTTCTCCCTTTCTTGACAGCCCCCGCGGGGCCCGCTATATTTCGCCGGCAACATACAAATATTCATAACGTGCACGGGTGAACGGGAAGCCGGTCTGATTCCGGCGCCGCCCCCGCGACTGTAACGAACGACGAGCCACGACGGGTGCAATCCACCACTGGCGGCCAGAGGCTGCTGGGAAGGGTTGTGGCAAGGATGACTTCGGAGCCAGGAGACCGGCCCATGCACGGAGAACGCCTTTCGGGAGGAAGGGCCAGTGCTCGCCGAAGTCTCTCCATTCATCGCCTTTTGTTTTTCTACAGCCTGGTCTGCCGTCGCCTGGGCCCAGCCCTACGCGGCCACGGTCAGCGTGGACGACGCCCCACCGGGCGATGGCGTGGCCGTGGTCTCGGTCATCGACCTGTCCCGCCCGGATCGGCAGGGGGCCGGCCGCACCGTATCCCTGGCCGAAGTCATCGCCGGCGAGCCCGGCGTCCACCTGCGCGCCACCGGAGGCCTGGGGCAGTTCAGCGGGGCGCTTCTGCGCGGCGCTGAGTCCTCCCAGGTCGCCATCTTCATGGACGGGGTGCCCCTTGGCCGCGGCGGCCAGAGCGCGGTGGATCTGTCCAGCCTTCCGGTGGACGGATTGGAGCGCGTGGAGGTCTATCGCGGCCTGCCCCCCCTGTCCTTCGGCGCCGATGCCATCGGCGGAGCGATCAACCTGGTCACCCGCCGCGGCGGCACCCCCAGCCTGCGGGTGATCGCCGGGGGCGGCTCCTTCGGCCTGCGCAAGCTGACGGTGATCCGCGACTTCTCCGATGGGGGCCTCCGTGGCGCCGCCAGCGTCAGCTATCAGGGCGCCACCGGCGACTTCCCCTACTTCAATACCGGCGGCCTGGTCTACCAACTCGACCCGCGCGACCAGGTCCGACGCCAGGACGACGGCTTCGACGAGGGCGCCGCCGACGTGCGCCTGTCCTATGAGGTCAGCGGCTTCAAGCTGCACGCCTCGGCCCACGGCCTGCTCAAGCGCCAGGGCGTCCCCGGCATCGGCGATCCCCGCAGCGAGGATCGTCACCCCAGCTTCACCCTGGGACGGGCCCTTTTGGCCATCGGTTTCGAGCGTGGTGTCGGGCCCTTCTCTCTTGCCACCGACCTCCACGGCCTGCTCGAACGCAGCGATGCCAGCGCCCTGGGCTCGGTGACCCCCTTGCATACCGAGGGCCTCTCCGGGCAGGTTGGCGGTCAGATCCTGGCCCGCCTGGCCCCGCGAGCGGACCGGCAGTGGCTTTTCCTGGCCGAGGCGCGACGCGAGGACCGCCGCAGCACCGACTTGTGTTCCGCCCCGCGCACCGACTGTGACGCCCAGGGCAGCCTGACCACGCGGAGCGCCCGCACCCGGGTCACCGCCGGGCTCTCCTTCGATCTGCGCATCTTGGGCGATCGCCTCCTCTTCCAGCCCGCGGTGGAGGCCCTGGTTGCCCAAAGCCACCTTTTCCCCACCGCCGGGAAGGCCGGGGCCACCGGGGTCGCCACCGATGCCACCACCTTCTTCCCCTCACCGCGCATCGGCGTCCGCCTGCGACTTTCCCCCTGGCTGCTCTTGCGCACCAGCGCCGGCCGCTTCGTCCGCCTACCGACCTTTTTGGAACTCTTTGGCGACGGCCTCTTCTTCCGGGACAACCTGACCCTGCGCCCCGAGTCCGCCTGGTCCTTGGAAACCGGGCTGCGGGCCGAGGTTGAGCGCCGGGGCCTTTCGGTGCTGCTGGAGACCAGCGGCTTCTACCGCCTGGTGGATGACCTCATCCAGACGCTGCACGATGGACCAAACACCCTCAGTGCCCGCAACGTCGGCAGCGCCCACATGGAGGGCCTGGAGGCCGAGGTCCGCGGCGCGTTCCGCGATCGGGTATCGCTGCGCCTGAACTACACGCTGCTCGACTCCCGTGACTTCACCGATGTGCCCGGCCATACCGGCAACGTGCTGCCCGGTAGGCCGAGGCACACGGTCTTCCTGCGTTTTTACGCCGGCCATGGCCCGTGGCGTGCCTTTTACGAGCTGGATCATTCCTCCTCGCTCTACCTGGACCCGGCCAACCTGAACCCGCGCCCCGGGCTGACCCTGCACGGCGTTGGCGTTTCGCTGGGACCCACGGCCGGCTTTGGCGGCCCGCACGGCGCCCGTTTCACCCTTTCGGTGGAACTGCGCAACCTGCTGGACGCCCGCATCCTTTTGCTCCCGGCCGAGCTTTCCGCCAATGGGCGCCCGGGCCTGGTGCCGCTCAGTGACTACAACGACTACCCCCTTCCGGGTCGTTCCTTCTATGCGACCCTGAGTGCCCAACTGTGAATGCCCCAGAGAAACCCGTCACCCCATCGCGAGGACCCATGAAGCGCATCGCCCTCTTTGTTTTGCTCGCCGCCTGTGACCACGTCCCCGACCCGGGCGGCCCCGACCTTCTGTCGCGCGCCGATGCAGCCCCGCCCGATGCCAGGCGCCCGCCCCTAGCGGTGGTGGCCTCCAGTGACTTCACCAGCGGCGCCCTCTCCACCCTGGATCTGGTCGGCCGGACCGTGAACAAGGGCCTTGACACCATCGACGCCCAGCCGGTGGTGCGGGTGCTGGGCGGCAAGGTCTACGTGCTGGACCAGACCCACGGGGTGGTGCGCACCTACGATCCCGACAAGGGCTGGAAGAACCCCACTGAATTCTCCGTCGGCAACAACGACGTCCCCGCGGGACAGGCCAACCCGCACGACATCTATGTGGACGCCGCCACGCAACGTGCGTACCTGACCCTCTATGGTTCCTTCGGCAGCAGCAAGGTCGACGGCGCCCACGCCCTGGCGGTGGTGGACCTGAAAACCCCCGCTGCCGGCATCCAGAGCTTCATCCCTCTGGACGCCTCCGTCTGGGATAGCGACAAGAACCCCGACGCGGATCGCCTCTTTGCCTGCGGGGGTACGCTCTACGTGACCTTGCAGGACCTGGACCGCAATGCCGGGTACAAGCCCGCCGGCCCCGCCCGTCTGGCCGCCATCAGCCTGGCCAAGCCGGACAGCGCCCGCTACATCCAGCTTGCGGGGCAGAACCCCATCGCCGTCGCCGTCGCCGCCGATTGTTCGTCGGTGCTCATCGGCCAAGGAGACTTCCAGTTCGACGACCTGCCCAATGGCAAAGGCGGCATCGAGCAGGTGGATCTGGTCTCGCAAAAGTCCCTGGGCCTGCTTTTCACCGACACGTCCCTGGGGGGCCACGTCAGTGCCCTTTCCGCCACCGATGCCAGCCATGCCTTCGTCGACGTGCAGAGCAAGAGCGGGATGGATTATCAAAACAACGAATATGCGCTGGACGTCACCGGCCAGAAGAAAGGCGCGCTGGTGCTGGGGCCCATGGCTTTCGTGGCCGGCATCCGGGTCTACGAGGGGCTGCTGCTGGTGCTGTCTGCCGGTACGCCGAAAGCCGGGCAACTCATGACCGGGGTGTATCTGGGGCCGGCTGACGGGCAGCCTCTGGCTACGCAGCCGCTGGATGTAGGACTGCCACCTGTGTCGATGGACGTGTTGCCATAAGGGGGCTGCCATCGCGCTAAAGTCTTGCCACTTCGTGCGCGAATTTCGGATGGAAGAGACCAGCCACTTCGGCCGATGTAGAGATTGTCCAGAACTCTACCTGTACAATCTTTACACCTATGCAACAACCGCAACCAAGCACCCCCGGCAACGCCCCCCCTGCCGCCACCGCCTCCGAAAACCCCGCCTCCCGCGATCCATCGCTGCGCCGGTTCCTCGATCTGGCTCGTCCCGAGGCGCGCACGCTGATACTGGCCACCGTGGCCCTCTTCATTGCCGCCGGCCTGGGGCTGGTCTACCCACAGGCCATCAAGGTAATTCTCGATGCCGCCGTCGCCCCCCACGGTCAGAAGGCCGGGCAGAGCGTCATCAATCGCTCCGCGCTGCTCTTGCTGGTGCTCTTCGCCGTGCAAGGGGTCTTCGCCGCCTTGCGCGTCTATCTCTTCACCGTGTCCGGCGA
>JBBRLA010000249.1:0-11016 GCA_038231615.1 Polyangia bacterium
AGTTGTCGGACCCCAACCTGAGCGCGGCCAGGCGCGAGGCGCTGCTCGATGACTTCGGGCCGGCGCTCTTGAAGCTGGACGCCGTGCTGCGCTGGCGGGCGCAGCGCAGAAAGAACCTGCACGGGGCGAGAGCCGAGGCCCAGGCGGAGCTGGAGGAGGCGATGGGTGAGCAGGAACTGGCACAGACGATCCAGGCGGTGCGCGAGCACCTGCCGGTGGATCGCGAGGTGCTCCTCCGCGCGGCGAAGCGCCATTTCGGGAATAAATCCCCCGACCCGTCGCTGTGACCATCGCGTCCCCCAGGGCAGGACCCGCTCCGCACTTCTATGGTTGGTGACTCAGTCTTTCGGCGGGTGCCAGCCGACTGCCTCGCGTAGCGCTCTGGAAATGTGGCTACGGCTCATGCCGGAAGAACTCCGAGACGTCGTGCCCGCGCCTCTTGAGCAGGGCTGCCGCCTCGGCACGCGTCAGCATAACGCGCGTATACTCTTTCATCAGCGATGCTACTATCTCCGTCTCGGCAGGTGAAAGACCCTCGGCTTGGCGCTTGAGGTGCAGTTCCTCCAGTTGGCCGGCCTTCTCTTCGGACATCCTGGTTCTGGCCACTCGCCACAGGGGCTCATCATCGAGCAAAGACAAAGATGCGATCGTTTCGGCCAAGTCGGCGGGCAGTCCATCGGGCTCATCCGGCACTGCGGTCATGACCGCTTCGACCAGTTCTGCCTCCACGGATCGACGACTCTGTTGTGCGCGATGAACCAGCCGCTCATAGAGAGCACCTGGCAGGTTCACGGTAACCGCTTGGAGGCTCATACCATATGACCTTACCCCCTGCCATGTGAGAGCGCAAGTGATGGCAAGCGAGCCTGGAGAGCAGCAGGCATTCTTGCATTCCTCATAGTCCAGGGCTACTTGCCACGGAGATCACGGAAAATCTCCGGATTCATCGGGAAAATTTCCGTCCTTCGTGAAAGGGGGTAGGGCCGCAACCCCTTGCTTTGGGCGAAGGAATCGGGTGGTCTAGCCTTTGCTAATGAAATTTCCTGGTTTCATGACCCGCCAGAAACAGCTCCATGTGCCCATCCCGGCGCGCTTCTCGGGCCTTCCAAACAGGAAGCGACGGCGGACGTCCTTCCTCGTAGAGTCGATGAGCCTGTCTCTCATTGCCGTGGCGGCGCTGGCCTTCTGGGACGAAGAGCGGGAGTCGGCGGCGGCGCTGGAAGACTTCGCCCTGGAGCAGGCCACGCTCGCCCGGAGCCTGGCTGCAGGTCTACGGGCCCGGCTCTCGCAGGCACGGCAGGACGCTTTACTCGCAGCCGAAGATGGACTCGCCGGCCGGCCAATCTCGCCCCGCATCGCGGAGCGTTACCTGGCCCTGCGGGTAAAGGGGCCGGAGCAGCCGGCCCCACCGCGGTCTGCGGGACGGATGCTGGAGGTCGAGGTACCGGCCTCCCAGGGACGGCGGGTCTTCTTGACCCTGACGGCGGGCAGCCTGCTCGATGAGACTGGCATGATCGAGCGGCCGGGCAGCCTGATGTTGCTCGTGCTCCCGCCGGACCGGCAGGTCCTGTATACGGCCGATGGCCGGGTCTTGACCGCTCCGAGGATACTGGAGGCGCTGCAGAAGGGCCAGTCCTATGTCCGTCTGTCCCGTGACGATGCGGCGCGGCTGGGGTTGAGCGCGCGCACTGCCATGGCCGGCCTGGCCCGCGTCGAGGGCGGGGTGCTTGGGCAGTGGGGCGTGGCCGCGGTGGCCAGCGTCGAACGGCAGCGTGACCGGGAGCGGCGGGCGCGCTGGCGCCTGGTCTTCGGGGTTCTGCTGGCCAGCGGGCTGGTGCTGGCTTTTGGGGGGGCCGCGTTGCGCAAGCAGCGCAAGGAACTGGAGTTGGAGCGCGAGCTGACGGTGGCAGAGATCCTGAAGCAGCGCGACGATCGCCTGGTGCAGGCCAGCCGGGTGGCGACCATGGGCACGCTTGCCATGGGCATCACGCACGAACTCTCGACCCCGCTCGGGGTCATCGCCGGCCGGGCCGAGCAGCTTATGGACAGGGCCGCTGGGGATGACCGGGCCACGCGCGGCCTCCAGGCGATCCTGGAGCAGGTGGGCCATATTAACCAGGTGGTCCGGGGATTCCTGGAGCTGGCGCGCGGTGGCAACCCTCAGATCCAGCCGATCGAGCCAGCCTGCATCGTGGCCGATGCCCTGCTTCTGGTCGAGCACCGCTTTGCCCGGGTCGGGGTCGAACTGGTTCCGATCGTCGCCTCTGAATTGCCGTGCCTGCACGGCGATCCGCGGCTCCTGGAACACGCACTGGTCAATTTGCTGCTCAATGCCTGCGACGCCTGCGAGCCAGGCGGCCGGGTCCAGGTGGAGGTCCGCCAGGGCCGGCGCGACATCATCTTTTCCGTGACCGACAACGGTACCGGTTTTTCTCCCGACGGGGTCGCCCGGGCGCTGGAGCCTTTTTTCAGCACCAAGCCGGCGGAGAAAGGGACGGGGCTGGGCCTGGCCGTGGCCAACGAGATTGTCAAGAGCCACCGGGGGGAGCTGGTGATCGAGCCGATTGCACCCCATGGTACCCGGGCCTCCATCCACATCCCGCTGCCGGAGGACCGGCCCGGGGCCAAAACCCCTGCCGAGGGAGGGCTTCTCGATGCCTGAAGCAAGACTCCGGGTCCTGATCGTCGATGACCACATCGAGATGGCGAAGATGCTGTGCGACGGGCTCATCGATCGTGGCTACGACGCCGTGCCGCTCGCCTCGGGCAAGCAGGCCCTGGAGCTTTTGGCGCGCGAGCCCTTCGATGCCCTGCTGACCGACCTGCGCATGCCGGAGGTCGACGGGCTGGGCCTCCTGGCGGCGAACCGGAAGCAGGCCCCAGAACGGCCGGTGCTGGTGATGACGGCCTTCAGCGCCATCGATACCGCGGTAGAATCGATCCGCCAGGGAGCCTACCACTACCTGACCAAGCCCTTCAAGCTCGACGAGCTGGCCATCTTCCTTGGGCGGGCGCTCGAGGAGGCCCGGCTGCGACGCGAGACCACGGCATTGCGCTCGACCCTGCGCGAGCGCTTTTCGCTGACCAAGATCATCGGCAAAAGCCGCCCCATGCGGGCCATCTTCGACATCGTCGAGCGCGTGGTGGACACCGGCGCGCCGCTGTTGATCACGGGGGAGACGGGCACGGGGAAGGGGCTCCTGGCACACGCCATCCACGCTGAGAGCAAGCGTGCCGGCGGCCCCTTCGTCACAGTGAACTGCGCCGCGCTGCCCGAAGCGCTGCTGGAGAGCGAGCTGTTCGGGCACATCCGCGGCGCCTTCACCGGGGCCACCACCAGCAAGCAGGGCCTCTTCGCCGAGGCCAGCGGCGGGACCCTGTTCCTCGATGAGATCGGCGAGATGGCGCCAGCCCTGCAGGCCAAGCTCCTGCATGTCATCGAGGAGGGGGCCATACGCCCGGTGGGGAGCAGCAAGGAGCAGCGAGTCGATGTGCGCATCATCGCTGCGACCCACCGGGATCTTCGCAAGGCGGCCCGGATGGGGATGTTCCGCGAGGACCTGTTCTACCGGCTGGACGTCATCTCGATTGCGCTGCCGCCCGTGCGGCACCGCCGGGAGGACATTCCGGAACTGATCGATCACTTCCTCCAGGCGGCCCGGACGCGCCACCCCGCCTCGCCGGTGGTCCGCTTCTCGCCGGAGGCCCTCAAGAAGATGCTGGATTATCCCTGGCCCGGCAATGTGCGGGAGCTGGACCACAGCATCCAGCGGCTGGTACTGCTCGGCCGGGAGGCCGAGGTCCAGTCCGCCTCGCTCCCAGCCCCGGTGTTCGCCGGGCCGATCGCCGCCGCCACCTTTGAGGGAGACATCATCCCGATCCGCGAGCTACAGCGTCGCTACGCCTCCTGGGCCCTGGATCAGATGGGAGGCCACCGTGGCCGCACCGCCGAGACGCTCGACATCGATGGCAAGACCTTGGCAAAGTGGCTCAATGAGGAGGAGCAATCTTGATGGCTTTCTGGTCAAACCCATGCGCCCTCTGATGCTTGGCGCGTCTGTCGCGGCTCTGTTATTCATGGTTCAGTCCGTCGGCGCTGAGGCCCTGCCGACGCCGGTCATGTCCCTGCGCCAGGCGCTGGACTATGGGCTGGCCCACCAGCCCGAGATTCGCCGGGCGTTGCTTCAGGTCGCCGCCGCCCGCAAAGATGCCGCGGTGCCGAGGGCGGCCTGGTTGCCGCAGCTCGGCGCCTCGGCGCAGGTCCTTTATGGCACGGCCAATAACTCCACTGCGAGCTACCTGAATACCCCCGACATCGATGTCCCCCGCATCGGCGGCAGGGCCGGTGTACCCAGCGGGAGTTTTGCTCCCTACCCTTCGACCTTCGCCGCCTTGACCCTGGACCAGCAGGTCTTCGACTTCGGCCGCATCGCCGCCCAGGCGGCGCTGGCCGATGCGCTGGCCGATGTCAGCCAGGCGAACGCGGATACGCTGCGCTTCGACATCCAGCTCTCCATCGAAGAAGCCTACGACGGCGTCCTTGCGGCCCGACAGGTCCTTCAGGCCACCAACGAGGCGCTCAAACGGGTTGCGGCCCACAGGGACCTGGCCCAGGCAGGCGCGCGCAGCGGCATGCGCCCGCCCATCGAGCTGACTCGCGCGGAGGCCGACGTGGCCCGGATCGAGGTCCAGAGGATTCGCGCGGAAAGCGGCCTGGTTTCCGCTCGCGCCGCCCTGGCGGCGTCGATCGGCACCGATGTTCTCGAAGTGGACGCGGCCCCCTTGGCATATGATGAGCCCAAGACCCCCACTCTGGATGCGGCCCTGCGTCTGGCGCAGGAGCGAAACCCGCAAGTCATCGCGGCCCTTTCGCAGGTGCGGGCCCAAAAGCAGGCGACCCGCGCCATCGGCAAGGAACTGCTGCCCAATCTCTTTCTCTCGGCCACGCTTTCCGGCCGCGCCGGGGGTGCGCCCATCACCGGGGTGGATGCCCCATATGGGGATGGCTGGCTCCCAGACGTGGTCAACTGGCACGCGGCGGCGGTGCTCACCTGGAACCTGTTCGACGCCACGGTGCTCGCCCGGCGCAGCGCGGCATCCGTCCGGGAGCAGGTCGCCCTGGCCGGCGTCGAGGTGCAGCGGCGCCAGGCGCTGCTTTTGGCCCAGCGCGCCTATTTGGACCTGGATGCCGCGCAGAATGTGCTGGCGGGCCTTCACACCGCGGTCGAAGCGGCCCACGCCAACCAGACCCAGGCCGACGTCCGCTTCCGTGCGGGCCTCGGGACCATCATCGAGCTGACGGATGCGGAAGCGGTGCTGGAGAACGCCCAGCTCGATCTGGCGATCGGTCAGTTCTCCGTGGCGCGCGCCCGCGCACGTCTGGGCCGCGCCATCGGCGAGACCCTTTTTGGTGAGACTTCACTAAAAGCAAAAGGACCCTAGCCATCATGTCAGAGCACCCGTTGCCACCTGATCCCGAAGCCCTTCTGCCGCCGGCCAACGCCCGGCGTACGTCCAAAGGTCCCATCGCCATGATCGTTGGTGGTTCGGCCTTGATCCTGCTGCTGGCCTTCGGGCTTTACCTGAGGGCCGCCGCGCGGACCAACCACGTGGCGCTCGCGCAGGCGCCCAGGCCGGTGTCGGTATGGAAGGCCCGGGCGACTCAGTTCCGCCCGCGGCGGACGTACATCGGATCGATCAACGCCTGGGTCTCGGCCAACGTCGGGCCGCAGTACGTCTCGGCCTACGTCGGGTCGGTCCTGGTGCGGCCGGGAGACCCGGTCAAGCGGGGCCAGATGCTCGGCACCCTGGACTGCCGCAACTCTTCCGCGGAGTCCCAGGCCATCGCCTCTCGCGGCAAGGCTATCGAGGAGAAGCAGACTGCGACAGCCCACGAACTCCAGCGGATGAGGGAACTGCTGAACGGCGGCTTCACGTCCACCAACGAGGTCGAGCAGCTTGCCGCCAGGACCCAGGCGGAGAAATCCGAGATGGACAGCCTGCGTTCCTCTCTGGCCTCGAAGACCCTGGCGGTAAGCGATTGCATCCTGCGTGCTCCTTTCGACGGCGAGGTGAACGAACGCCTCATCGACCCCGGGGCTTTTGTCCGCCCGGGGACCACCGTGGTCACGGTGATCGATCGGGACACGGTGCGCATCACCGCCGATGCGCCCGAGTCCGACTTCGCCATCGTGGCCCCGGGATCGATGATGACCATCCACGCATCGGCGACCGGCCAGAAGCTGCACGCCCCGGTCAGCCGACGCGCGCCCGCCGCCGATAGCAACACGCGCACGGTGGAGTTCGAGATCGATGTCCCCAATCCCGATCACACGCTGCCCGCCGGCACCACGGCGACCCTGACCGTGGAGGTAGGCAAAGAGGAGCCGGCCTCCGAGGTGCCCTCGCCATCGGCCACCCTTCGCGGCGACAAAGCCTCGGTCTTCGTGGTCAAGGACGACGTTGCCAGAAGGGTGGTGGCCAAGATCCTGGGCGAAGTCGAGGGACGGCTGTACCTGGACCCGGGGCAGTTGCCGCCAGGTTCGGCGGTGGTCGTCGAGGGACGCGCCTTGCTGGACGAAGGGGACCGGGTCCTTTCCCGGGAGGAGGGGCCATGACTGCGCTCTCGCTCAAAAACCCGATCGCGGTCCTTATGATCTGCATCGCCCTGGTGGTCTTCGCCGCCGTGCTCACCCCCCGCATGAGCGTGGACACTTTTCCCGAACTCACCCCGCCCGTGCTCGTGGTAGGCACCCAGGCCCCCGGCCTGGGCCCCAAGGACATCGAAAAGACCATCACCTGGCGCCTGGAAAAGTACGTCAGCGCCACCCCCGGCGTGGACCACGTCGAAAGTCTGTCCCGCAACAACCTGAGCGTCATCTACGTGTGGCTGCAATGGGGCACGGACCTGAATTCGGCGCAGACGCTGGTGCAGCAAAACGTGGCCTTCGCCATGGCGGCCATCCCCAAGTCTCTGGGCGTCCTGCCGCCCTTTGTATTACAGTACGACCCGTCGAATGCACCGGTGGTGCAGGTGACGGTATCTGGTGCGGGCCTGACGGGGCCGCAGCTTTATGACTACGCCTTGAACAACATCGAACCGCTCCTGGAAGGCATCCCCGGTGTCGCGAGCGCTGCGCCCAACGGCGGCCGGCAGCGGCAGATCAACGTGGTGGTGGATCCGGCGCGGGCCCAGACCCGCGGCCTGACCTCGGCGGACGTGGCCGCGGCGGTCCACGATACCAACGCCCTCCTGCCCTCGGGCGAGATCATCACCTCGAAATTTGACGCCAACGTTTATACCAACGCCATCCCCCGCGACGTCCGCACCATCGGCGAGGCGGTGGTGTCCCTGCACCAGGGACGGCCGGTGCTGGTCCGCGACGTGGCGCGGGTCGAGGATGGCGGCTCCCCCGACATGCAGGCGGTGGCCATCAATGGCAAGGAGGCGGTCTACCTGAACGTCCTGCGCATCCCCGGCGGCAACACCATCGAGATCGTGGATGCCATCCGGAAGACCGTGCACGACCTGAAGGACCTCCCCTCGGGCGTCGAGGTCCACGCCTACTTCGACCAGTCCACCTTCGTTCGCAACGCCTACTCCGGTCTCAAGCGCGAAATCTTCCAGGCCTTGTGCCTCATCGCCCTGGTCATTCTCATTTTCTTGCAAAGCGTCCGCGGCACCCTGATCGTCTCGGTAGCCATCCCGCTCTCCTTCGCCATCACCCTCATCGTGCTCTACGCCACCGGGCAGACCTTGAACGCCTTCACCCTGGGCGGGCTGACCTTGGCCATGGGTCGTTTGGTGGACGACGCGGTGGTCGTGCTTGAATCGATCCACCGCCACCAACGCCGCGGCATGAACCCCTATCAGGCCGCTCTTCATGGCACCAACGCCGTGGCCTTGCCGGTGCTGGCCTCGACCCTGACCACCATGGCCGTGCTGCTCCCGGTGCTCTTGCTTTACGGCCTGGCCCGGAAGCTCTTCGCACCCCTGGCCCTCACGGTGGCCATGGCGATGATTGCCAGCTATTTTGTCAGCATGGCGGTCACTCCGGTGGCATGCCATTATTTCATGGGCCACTTCGAACCCCGCGGCCTGTGGAAAAAGCTCCAGCAGGGCATCGACGCACTGGCCGAGGGCTATGCACGGGCGCTGGCGCGGACGCTGCCCTTGCGCTGGCTGATCATCGGCTGCGCAGCGGTGCTGGTGGCCGGCTCGGTCTTCATCGCGTCGCGCCTTCCCAGCACGTTTTTTCCCGAGATCGACGAATCCATGGAGCGGACCTATGTCCGCTTCGCCCCGGGCACTTCCCTGATGGACGCGAGCGCGCAACTCAAGCAGATGGGCGAAGTCCTTTTCCGGGAACTGCCCAAAGGCAGTATCGAACTGGTGCTCTACAACGTCGGCTCGCCCAACAACGCCCGCAGTGCCATGACCAGTCCCAACTGGGGCCCGCACATGGGATTCATCCGCCTGGCGCTCTCCGACCCCGATCACCGCACGCTCTCCCAACAGCAGATCGCCGACCGTGCCCGGGAATTGCTCAACCGCCACTTCCCCGGCGTCGAGCTGCTTCAAGCCCCTGGGGGCCTGGTGGCCAGCGTCTTCAACAACGGCTACAACTCGCCGCTTGCCGTCGAGGTCCGCGGCGACAAGCTGGAGGCCATAGAAGAGCAGGCCCGTGCCGTCGCCGAGGTGATGCGCGGAGTGGCTGGCGTGCGCGACGTGTGGGTCACCCTGCAGATGAACTACCCCGAGGTCCGCGTCGAGGTGGACCGCACGCGTGCCGGCCTGGTCGGGGTCAGCGCCCGGACCATCGGGCAGACCACGCTAGAGGCGACGCTGGGCAACATCAATACGCCCGGGGTCTGGGTCGATCCCAACAATGGGCAGTCGTACTACGTGGTCACCTCGTATGATGGACGGGTGGTCTCCGATCAGAACGCCATTGGCGAACTGCCGGTACGAGTCGCCAAAAACGGCCGGGCGGTGACGTTGGGGGCTTATAGCACCATTCGCCGCTCTGCCGGCCCCATCGGCATCGAGCGCAACCACCTGGAACGCGCCGCCCACATCCTCGCGCAGGTCGAAGGCCGGGACCTGGGCACGGTTGCCAGCGATATCGAGCAGGCCCTGCGCTCCGACCCACGCACCGCGCGGGTGCGGGTCGAGTTCGTGGGTCAAGTGGGCCTGATGCGGACGACCTTCGCGGGGCTCGGGCTGGCGCTTGGATTGGCGGTGATGGTGGTGTTCATGATCATGGCATCGCAGTTCAAGTCGCTGCGCCTGCCCTTCGTCATGCTCTTCACCATCCCGGTGGCGCTGGTGGGCATCGTCACCGCGCTTTTGGCCGCCGGGCAAGGGTTCTCGATCACGGCCCTCATGGGGGTGCTGATGGTCATCGGCATCGCCGTGTCGAACGGCATTCTTCTGGTGGACGACGCGGCGCGGCGGCTGGAGGAGGGGGCGGAACCGGTCGAATCCATCTTGCAGGCGGCGCGTTCCCGCTTCGTCCCCATTTTGATGACCAGCCTGGCCACGGTGATCGGCCTGATTCCGACGGCCCTGGGCCTGGAGCATGGCTCCGAGGCCAACCAACCCCTGGCCCTGGCGGTGGTCGGGGGGCTGACTTCTTCGACGCTGCTCTCGCTCTTTCTGGTGCCGCAGATGTACCTGCTCCTGGCCCGACGCGGTACCAGCAGCGTTGAGGAGCGAATGGCCCAGACCGAGGGCCACGCGTGATGACCTGCTCTCGAATGCTTCGGATGGGGAGATCAGGTCAGGAGCCGGGCCAGTTCCAGGTTGTCGGGGTGGATGAACCAGCGGGGCTGGCCGTCCTCGATGCACACCACCTGGCCGGGGCGGAAGGGCGGGAAGGACGGCTTGCCGGTCAGGTAGGCTGCGAAATGGGAGATCCCCGGCTCATGGCCCACCACCGCCACGGCGACCCCGCGGGAGGCCAGCTCGGCGGCGGCGATGCGCGGGGGGATGCCGGGCCCCAGGCTGGGCAGCGCCTCGATGAGGCCCAGGTAGTCGACCCGCTCGGCGAGCAGCTCGGCGGTCTGCACCGCCCGGACCAGGGGGCTGGTCAGGATGAAGTCGAACGTCACCTTTTGCTCCTGAAGGTAGCGGCCGACCTGGCGGATGCCCCGGCGGCCTTTTTCGCTCAGGTAGCGCTGCCCATCCGCTAGCTGCGCGCCCGGGTCCACCGCCAGGGCGTGCCGGATCAGGTAGACCTTCATGGCGCCATCTCCTTCGTCGTTTCGAGGGTCATTTCAACCAGGGTGGGGCGGAAGCCGAGCTTGCGGAAGAGGCGCTGGCCGGTCTGGTTCTGCGACGCCGTTCCCAGCACCACCCGGGGGGCGCCCCTGTGCTGGAAGCGGCGGACGATCTGGTTCACCAGGGCAGTCGCCACCCCGCGGCCCCTCTGATCGGAATCGACGAAGAGATCGTGCAGGTGGCCGCAGGAGGCCAGGAGCGTCTGGTAATTTTTCGGTTCGATGCTGCCATAGGCGTAGCCGACGATCGGGTCCGTGGGCGCCCATTGGGCCACGAGGATCACGGTCTCGGGGCGCTGCCATTCCTGGCGCAGGAAGGCCTCATATTCGGGCTCGATCGGCTCGAAGGTCAGGAAGCGCCTTGGGTCGAAGGCGTGGTGCTGCCGAATGAGCAGCGCCCCCAGGCATGCCACTTGGTGCAGGTCCTGGGCCAGGGCGTCCCGGATGGCGAGCGCGGGGGGTGGGGTTTGGGCCATGGGCAATGAATAGCACAGGGCATCTGCCCAATGCGATGGCCGAAGCGATGGGGGCGCTTGTGGCTTGGCGCTTGGCGCTTTGGCGCTTTGGCGCTTTGGCGCTTATCCGGGCAACCGCCGCAGTGTCTGGCGCACCCCGTCCCTGCGCCGGGTGATCTCTGCTGCCAGCGCCTCGCGTCGCTTGCGCAGCGCCTGAAGCTGGTCCTCCTGCTGGAGGATGCGCTTCACGAAGGGGCCGTCCGCGGGCGCCTGCCCCTTG
>JBBRLA010000250.1:0-11001 GCA_038231615.1 Polyangia bacterium
ATGCCCGAGTACTCCGGCTCGGAGATCGAGCAGGTGGTGGTGTCGGCAATGTACGAGGCGTTCGACGAAAACCCCGATCAGCGCGAGCTGACCACCGAGCAACTCCTTCAGGCCGCAGAGGAGATCGTCCCCCTGTCGATGACCATGCGGGAGGGGATCGCAGCGATGCGCGAATGGGCCAAGACCCGGGCGCGCATGGCCTCGCGGCCGGATGGGCCGTCGCAGTCGTCGGGGCACGGCACGTCGTCTAGCAGCGGCGGCGGTCGTTTCTCCGTCCCCGATTCACCCGACGGAAAGCTTTAGCGAAAGAGGCAGAACATGAGCCATTTCACCACCGTCGCGACCAAGATCAACGACCTTGTCTGCCTGAAGCGGGCGCTGGACAAGCTGAAGCTCAAGTATACCCAGGCCGAGCAGGGCGTCGGCGTCACCGTCAACGGCTGGCGCGGCCAGACCTCGAGCGCCGAGATTTCCATACACATGGGGAAATACGACATCGGCGTGGTGCAGAACGAGGACGGCACCTACGGCCTGGTGGCGGACTGGTGGGGCGTCGAGACCACCGTCGGCAAGACCGAGGAAGAGGTGGTCGAGGAGCTTTCCCGAGAGTATGCTTATCAGAAGGTCGTCGTCGCCTGCGAGGAGCAGGGCTACCAGATCGAGGAGCAATCGGTCGGGGAAGACGGGAGCGTCAAGCTCTCGGTCTCGAAGTGGGAGTAGCCAGTCGGCCGGAAGGAAAGAGCACAAGATGGCGCAGCGCAAGGAACTCCAGATCGAGATCAGCAAGAGCGGCGAGGTCAAGGTGACGGTGAAGTGCGTCCCCGGGCAGGCGTGCATCGAGGAGACCAAGTTCCTTGAAGCGGCCCTGGGCAACCAGATCAAGGACCGGGAGCTGACCTCGGAATACTACGAGCAGCCCCAGACCGAGACCGGCTACACCACCAACCAGACCTGAGCGCGCGCCCCGCACAGTGCGTCGCTTCGTCTGATCGAT
This sequence comes from Polyangia bacterium, assembly GCA_038231615.1. GTDB lineage: Bacteria > Myxococcota_A > Polyangia > Palsa-1104 > JAEUJZ01 > JBBRLA01. The sequence continues at coordinate 995 of JBBRLA010000250.1, forward strand.
AGAGGGATCTGGAGTCGAAGTAGCGGCTTGACGATTGTGATTTGCTCACGAGCAAGAGTGGCGTCGATGCGCACGATTGAGCTTCAATCATCGACTGCGCGGATGCCCGCGGGGCGCTCGTATCCAGTGTGGCGAGGCCCCGAATGCCGCGCATCCTTCTGGGGCGGGTCCTCCTTGTGTGCCGGCCGCGCCTCGTGGTGCCGGGAGGGCGGCGGCAGGCGCAGCACCACCTCGGGGGCATCGCCGGGACGCACGGTGTAGCGCAGGTCCGGGCGCCCATCGGACTCCAGGGTCAACGGCAGCTCCTCCCCGGGCTTTAGGACCAGCAGCAGCGGAGTGTGCCCGAGACGACGCGGGCCGCTGTAAACCATGCTCCCGCTGGGCAGGGTGCGAAGCTGTATCCGCGCCGGCTCGGCCGTGGGCGTGGGGACTGCGACCATGGGCGCGGACACGCTCGGGGCGGTGACGGCCTGAGAGGCCCGTGAAATCGAGGAAGCCAGCTGCATGAGGGCGGCGCTCAGGCTGGGCTGTTCAACACCCGATGTCGCGGCGGGCCCAGGGGCGCTCCCGGCCCCGACTTCGGCCTTCGCACGACCGGAGGTGGCGCCGTCTCCCGGGGCGACCGCGGGGCTGGCCGGGCGGCGCATCAAGTAGGCGATGCTCCCCGCCGATCCGCTGAAGATGAGCAATGCGAGCAGCAAAAGGGCGCTCGGCAAATGGCTCCGCGGGGCCGCTGGGGGCGCCCCGGGGGCGATGGCCGGCGGCGGCAAGGCGCGCAGCCGCGACTGCCCGGCACGGGCCACGATAGCCGCGGCGATCGCCCGATCGTCCTCCGCCCGCCGGCCCTCCGGGACCGGCGACATCTGCGAGACCGGGCCCACCTGCGAGACCGGAGCCCCCGATCCCAGCAGCCAGCCCTCGCGGTCCTCCCCCGATGCCAACACATGCACGTAATCGGCCACCATGGAAGGCGAGCAGCGCGCCTCGAAGAGCACCGCGTCCAGGTCATGCACCAGGTCCGTCGCCCGCTGGTAGCGCTCCTCGGGGACCCGGGCCAGCGCCTTCAGCACGATGCGGTCCAGCTCCGGCGACACCGCGGGGTTGATGCTGGAGGGCAGCGGGATGGGCGCCCCCATGACGCGGGTCATGGTATCGTAGTCCGTGGCGCCAAGGAAGAGCGGCTGACCGGTGAGCGCCTCGTGCAGCACGATGCCGGCAGAGAACAGGTCGGTCTGCGGTGTGCACATGCCATGGCTGAGCTGCTCCGGCGCCATGTAGCAGATCTTGCCCTTCATGGCCCGGGTGCGGCTGGCATCGGCATGCGCCGACACCGCCTTGGCGATGCCGAAGTCCACCAGCTTGATCTGCCCGTCCTTGCTGATCATGATGTTGGGCGGCGACACGTCGCGGTGGACAATGGGGGTGGACTGCTCCACGTCACCGCCCTCGCCATCGGCGCTCATGTGGCCGTGGGCGCACTCCAGGGCGCTGACGATGTGGCGCATGACATAGGCCCCGAAGATCGGCGGCAGCAGCGTACCGTGCTCCCGCGCCCGATGCAGCACGCGCATCAGGTCCAGGCCGCGCACGTACTCCATGCAGATGTAGAGCATCCCGTCGATCTCGCCGACGTCGTAGATGTGGGCGATGTTCGGGTGGTTCAACTGCGCGGCGATGCGCGCCTCGTTGATGAACAACTCGACGAAGCGCGGGTCCGAGCAGTAGTCGAAGAGGATGCGCTTGATGACCACGTAGCGGGTGATGCCGTAGACCTTCTCCTCGCGGGCCTTGAACACGTCGGCCATGCCGCCCCGGCCGAGGTGACCGCGCAGCTCATAAGGGCCGAAGCGCTCGGGCACGAAGGTCTCGGAAAGGAGCGCGGGTCCGCTCATAACGCAGTGCTCTCGAAGAACGGGCCGGTCTGGGTGTCGGTCTGCACGATCCAGCGTTCGAAAAAGGCGCTCTCCACGTCCCCCGTCGCGGTGAAGCCGATGACCCCGGCCGCCCCCTCCAGGGACAGCGGTAGGCGGCGGGTCGCCCGATCCACCGCCACCAGGTACCCCGCCCCGCTCAGGGGCACGGGCATACTTGTCCCATGGATGCCCAAAAGTGCCTGGGTCACCCGTGGATCGCCCCCTTCCAGGGACCCGTCGGAGGCAGCGGCCGCGCCCAGGGCGATGGCCAGGGTGTAGAGGCCATCATAGGCCCGCGGGATGCGCTCGTCCTTCAGCGGATCAGCGCCGAAGTGGGCCTGGAAAGACGATCGGAACAGGCGGGCGACACCGCCCGTCGGGGTCAGCGGACCCACGCCGTAGACGCGCCGGAAGAGGTCGCGCACGCTGGGGTCCGAGGCTCCCGCCAGCCCCAGCACCTGGGGCCGCCGGCCCGTGCTGGACAGGTAGATCCGCGTGTTCTTCGGCAGGCCGCTCAGAAGCACCAGCAGCGTCGGCTGGTCCGCGGTGCTCAGGATCACCACGGAATCCAGGTTCGCCCCCAGGGCCGCAGTGGCCGCCTGGCCAAGCTGCGTCTGATCGCCCTCGCGGAAGGCATGGATCATCACCGGCGTCTGCTTCCACTCACGCAGAAGGTCGTCCTTGAGGCTTGTGCCGTAGGCGTCGTCGGCATAGAGGATGGCGACGCGACCCTCCGGGGGGACGAGCTGGCTGGCCAGGGGCTTGGCCAGAAGGGCGTCCGAGGGGACCGTGCGGAAAATGGGGCCCCGCTGAGGCAGCATCGAGAGGGTGGAGGTGGTGGCCATGGTCAGGAAGGGTACTTGAGCCTGAGCGATATCCTGCGCCACGTCCAGGAGAAGCGGCGATGAATAAAGACCCAGCAGCGCCGCCACGCGATGTTTGCGCAAAAGGATGTCCAGCGCTTTTCGGGTGGTATCGGCACCGCCCGAGGCGGCATCCGTGCTAACATCGCAGATGTGCAGGGAGAAGGACCGTGCGCCGACGCCGGTGAGCTGGTTGATCTCAAACACCCCCAGCTTCACCGCCGAGAGGGCCAGCGAGTCGCTGGCCGGGGAGGACCCGAGCTGCATCAGCACCCCGATGGGCAGGGCGTCGGGCGCGGGCGATAAAGGATAGACCTCGGTACACAGGCGCTCCGCGGGCAGGCCGGCGACGCAGAGATTGTCGGACGTACAGTAGCGCCGTGCTCCGTCCGCCGGGCGGGGACAGTCCCCGTCCAGGTCGCATTGATGATAGTCCGAAACCAGGCCGCAGCCCCACAGGGAGACGGAGAGCGCAAGAAGGAGCCACGAAAGGCCCAGGCCGCGTTGCATAGCCTAGAACCTCCCTGAGAGGACAGCGACGCCACCGCCGGCAAGCGGTGCCAGCGAGAGCCGCGACGCCGGCTCCCGCCCCCCGGGCCTGAGGCCAAACCCCCCGGGCCTGAGGCCAAAATAGACCAGGCTGACGCTCCCCGCCAGGCACAGCCCGCCCAGGGTATAGGCCGCGGCGGCCCCGGCACCCAGGCTCCTGGCCTGATCGCGAGCGTCGCGCTTGTCGAATTCGTTCGCCGTGGTCACCAGGGTCTGGTTATCTCCCACGGTGACCTCGTCCAGGGCGATCCCGGTGGCGATGCCCGCCAGGCCGACGACGCCCAGCGCCACGCCCGACCAGAAGAGGCGACCCGAACGGGCCCTCGCGCTGGAAGAGGAAGACGAAAAGGACCTGGCGGCAGCCGGGGACGGCGAGCCCGGGGATGGCGTTCTGGAGGGAAGCGCCGAGGGGGGCGGGGTCCGCAAAGTGGCGCCCAGGGCAGCGACGCGCTCGGTGGCCCGCGTCCGCAGATCGGTCTTGGCGTCGGCGGCATTCCCTTCGGCCTCGCCGGCCTCGATGGCCAGGAAGCGGCGGTAGAAGGAGAGCGCCTCCTCGGCCTGCCCCAGCTTGTCGTGACAACGGGCAATATTATAAAGCAGTGTGGGCTCGGCATACCGGTCGTAGGCGCGCTGGAACACCTGCGCCGCCTGAAGGTAGTGCTGTGCCGCGTACAGGGTAAAGCCCTCCTCCGCGATGGCCCGCGCCTCGGCCTCCCCGGCATCTTCTGTCGAGACGCTCGCCGATGGATCCTCGGCCGCGGCAGCGGTCGGAGCACCCAGGCCGCACCCTACAACCAGCGCCAGCACGACACATGGCCAGGATTGCTCCTTCCCGCTCATTTGTGTCCGGCTCTCCTCAACTCGACTTGACATGCGGCGAAAAGTTCGTCTTCCGACGAAATCTGCGAATGCTGGGGTTGGTCGATCTACCTTTGATTTGCGCATCTTGTCAATGGCCGAACGGCCACCGTCCGACACGGGCGGGAAGCGTGTAAAGCTCTGGCCCGCTGGTTTGATGTCAACTTACTTTATCCCTGGCCCTGGCTCCGGCCCCGGCGTACAGAAAAGGTCACGGTCAAGCATATAGCCCTCCATCTTCTCCCGCACCAGGCGCTCGATGTCCTCGGGGGAGTCCATCTGCATCACCTGCTCGACCAGTTCCTTGGCCTCCGACAGGGTCGCCCCCCGCAGCACGCTCTTCACCAGCGGCACCGACGTGGCATTCATCGACAGGTCGTCCACCTGCAGGCCCAGAAGGATCAGCGTGAAAAGCGGCTCGCTGGCCATCTCTCCGCACATCCCCACCCGGCGCCCCTGCGCGTGTCCTGCTTCCACCGTCATCTTGATCATCCGCAGGATCGCCGGGTGCAGCGGCTGATACAGATACCCCACGTGCTCGTTCACCCGGTCCACGGCCAGGCTGTACTGGATGAGGTCATTGGTGCCGATGGACAGGAAATCGGCTTCCTTGGCCAAATGGTCCGCCACCATCACCGCCGACGGCATCTCGATCATGATGCCCACCGGCAGGTCCTCGGCGAAGGGCAACCCCTCCTTGCGCAGTTCGTGTTTGCACTCGTCGAGCACCGCCTTGGCCGCGCGCAGCTCGCCGAGCCCGGAGATCATCGGGAACATCAGCCGCATCCGCCCATGCACCGACGCCCGCAGAAGCCCCCGAAGCTGCGCCTTGAAGAAGGGCCGCTCCTTCAGGCACAGGCGCACCGATCGCAGCCCCAGCGCCGGGTTGGGCTCGGGCGAGAACGGCTGGGCCCCCACCACCCCCGACAGGAAGGGCGCGATCTTGTCGGCCCCCAGGTCGAAGGTGCGGAAGGTCGCCGGGAAGGGCGCGACCCGGCGCAGCACCCCCCGGGCGTGCATGAAGTGCTCTTCCTCCCGGGGAAAGTCCGTGCGGTCGATGAAGAGGAACTCGGTGCGGTACAGGCCGATGCCCTCGGCACCGTGGTCCAGCGCCACCGGCACCTCGTCGGGCAGCTCGATGTTGGCCAGCAGGCGCACCCGGATGCCGTCCCGCGTCTCGGCGGGCAGGTCGCGGTTGCGTAAAAGTTCCTCGACCCGTTTGTGCTGGGTCACCGCCCTGTGGCGGTACTCCTCGACCTGCTCGGGCGTCGGGCAGAGGATGATCTCCCCCCGGGAGCCGTCGACAATCACCAGATCGCCCGAGCCGATGCGGTCGGTCACGTCGTCCAGCCCGACCACCGCCGGAATGGAGAACGCCTGGGCCAGGATCGCCGTGTGGGAGGTCCGCCCCCCAGCGTCGGTGACGAAAGCCGCGATGCTGTGCCGGTGCAGGTGCACCGTGTCCGCCGGCGACAGGTCGTGGGCCACCACCACCGCCCCGGGGGGCGGCTGCGGAGGGGTGTTGGACGTGCCCCCCATCAGGTTCTGCAGCACCTGCTCGCCGACGAAGTCGACGTCGCTTCTGCGCTCGCGGAAGTACTCCACCCCGATGGCGTCGAAGCGGTGCTTGATTTCTTCGACGGTGCGCCTCAAGGCCCACTCGGCGTTCTGCTTCTCGTCCCGGATGCGCCGCCGCGTCGGGCCGATCAGATACTCATCATGCAAGATGAGCTGGTAGGCTTCCAGGATGACCCCGCTGTCGTCCTTCTCCCGCTCTTTCAGGCGGCGCTTCAGGCGCTCCAGTTGCAGGTCGGCCAGGGTGACCGCCTCGTCCAGCCGGACCAGTTCGGCTTCGACCTCCTCGGCGGCGATGTGCCGTTTGGGGGTCTTGGCCCGACGCCGATCGATGACGAAGGCCCGCCCCACCGCCACGCCGGGCGAGGCGGCGATGCCCACCTTCCGCTCGGTCCGGAGCGGACGAGTCGGCTCTCGCAAGAGCGGATAGGGACCACTCTCGTCGCGCGATGCCATGGCCCTTACTCCTCGCCGAAGCCGTCCCTGACCAGCTCGGATAGGGCCCGAAGGCAGATGGGCGCATCGTCCCCATCGCAACTGATGGTGATCTCCGACCCCTTGGCCGCGACCAGCAGCAGCACCCCCATGATGCTCTTGCCGTTGACCTCTTGGCCATCCTTCTCGACCATGACCTCGCTCTTGTACTTGTTTGCCGCCTGAACGAAGCGGGTCGAGGCGCGGGCGTGCATGCCGGCGGCGTTGACGATTGTCAGCTTGTCTTTAGCGACCATGGGTCTCGCTCATCATCATCATTCTCGGTGAATGCTCTTGGTCCCGGTGACCACCAGATCATTGCCCAGGGCCGCGGCGCCCCGGGTTCGGTCGGCTGTCGCCAGCTTGACCAGCATCGGCATGTTCACACCGGTGACCACATGCCCTTCCTCACCGCACTTCCCGCAGCACAGCCGGGCCGGCGTCGAGCCGACCAGGTCCACCAAGAAAAGCACGTCGTCGCAAACAATCGGATTCAAAGTCAGCACGGCAACGTCGATCTTGGAGTCGATCATCTCCCGATCGTCTCCTGGGTCGACCCCCACGGCGGTCAGGAGCGGAATGCTCATTCGCAAGAATGCCTCCGCCGCGTCGATCATGTCTGCCCCGGCCTTGCCGTGCGTCACGAGCACCACAGCGGTTACCTGCATCATATTGGTCCTCATTCTCTTCCTCGACCCAGGTCACGGTGTCGCACGGTGATCTGGGTCCGGGTCCCGAGTCGGCTGGACAGGTCCTGCACCACCGCCACGGAGCGGTGCCGCCCACCGGTACAACCAATCGCTATTGTAAGATAAGCCTTTCCCTCTCTCTCTGCACGTGGCAAATAGAAGGCCAGGAAGTCGGTGATTCGCACCAGGAATTCCTGGGCATCGGGGTTGTCCAGCACGAAGTGCGCCACGCTCTCCGCCGTGCCCGCCAGGGCCGACAGGTGCTCCACGAAGTACGGGTTTGGCAGGAAACGCACATCCAGCACGATGTCGGCCTCCACTGCCGGCCCGTGCTTGAACCCGAAGGACAACAGAGTCACCGCCAGGGTGCCCAGCGAGCGGCCATAGCGCTCCTGGATGACCCCTTTCAACTGGTGGACGTTCAGGTTCCCCGTGTCTACCACCGCCTGTGCATCCTCCCGCAGGGGAAGCAGCACCCTGCGCTCGTGGTCGATGCCCGCCCGCAGGTCGTCGCCGTGCAGGGGGTGGCGGCGCCGGGTCTCCGAGAAGCGCCGCAGCAGCACCTCATCGGTGGCGTCCAGGAAGAGCACCTCGGGGGTGTGCCCGGCCCGGCGCAGGCTGGCGATGACCTCGCGGAAGCTGGCCAAAAACTCCCCCTCCCTGGCGTCGATCACCAGCGCCGCCTGGTCCTTGCCAGTCTCGGACAGCAGATGCACGAACTGCCCGAGCAGCGGCAGCGGCAGGTTGTCCACGCAGTAGTAGCCCACGTCCTCCAGCGCCCGCAGCGCCGTGGACTTGCCGGCCCCGGAGATGCCGGTCACCACCAGGATGCGGATCGGCCGGTCGGCACCTGTGCTCGTGACCCCGTCGATGTCTTTTGGCATTGGAAGAGCCCTACTCGACCTCGTCGCTGGAGGCGCCCAGCGGCCGGGCCTCCGCGATGGCCCGGTTCAGGCGGTCCTGGAAGTCTCGGGCAGAATGCTTGCCTTGCAGTTTCAGCAACTGGTTGCGCGCCGCCACCTCGATGATCGAGGTGATGTTGCGCCCCGGGCGGATCGGCACCCGCAGCATGGGCACCGCCACGTCCAGGATGGCGTAGCGCCGCTCCTCGACCCCCAGGCGGTCGTATTCCTCGTCCTCGTTCCACTCCACCAGCTCGATGACCACCTCGATCTTCTTGGCGTCGCGCACCGCCGAGATGCCGAAGAGGTCCTTGATGTTGATGATCCCCAGGCCGCGGATCTCCATGTGGTGCTTGATGATGTCCGAACCCGACCCGAAAATGTTGTCCGGCAGGCGCTTTCTGATCTCGACGATGTCGTCGGCCACCAGGCGGTGGCCCCGCAGCACCAGGTCCAGGGCGGCCTCGCTCTTGCCGATGCCGGATTTACCCAGAAGCAGAATGCCGACCCCGAACACGTCGATGAGCACCCCGTGGATCGAGGTCGAGGGGGCCAGCCGGGTCTCCAGAAGCTTGGACACCCGGTTGATGAACACCGACGACATCAGCGGCGTCGATAGCAGCGGCACCCCGAACTCCTCCGCCGCCTGGGGCATCTCCGGCGGCACCTCCAGACCCCGGGTGATCACCACCGCGCAGGGCTGAAGGCCCATCAATGCCTGGGCCCCGTTTTTCCGCGCCTCCTCGGACAGGGTGCGCAGATAGGAGATCTCGGTCAACCCCAGCACCTGCAGGCGCTCGGTGTGCACGTGTTGCGTAAAGCCGGTCAGGACCAGCCCCGGCTTCTGGATGCGGGCGCCGACGATCTTACGGGAAAGGCCCCCCTTCCCCGCGAGCAGGGTCAGGGCCAGGCCCACGTCGGGGTCGAGCAGGTTATGAATGGGGACGCTGGCCATGTCCTAGTATTTGCTGTCCTCGTCTGCGATGACCTGGTAGATGTCCGCCGCCGCTTTCGCCCCCATCAGCCGGGAGCGAAATTCTGGGTCCTTGAAGAGCCTGCTGATCCGGGCCAGGGCCTTCAGGTGGATCCCCGTCGAGTTTTCCGGCGCCACCAGGACGAAGAAGATGTGCGTCGGCCGGCCGTCCATCGACTCGAAGTCGATCCCTTTGGCCGAACGGCCCACGCAGGCCGAAAGCCGCGCCACGCTCTCGAGCTTCCCGTGGGGGATGGCCACTTCCTCGCCGATGGCGGTCGAGGCCAGGTGCTCCCGGTCCATGAGCACCTTGATCAGGGCCTCGGCCTTGATCTCCGGCTGGTGCTGTGCCATGAACCGGGCCAGTTCGGCCACGACTTCGGGCTTCTTCCGGCTCGAAAGCTCCGGGATGATCAGTTCGGGCCGTACGAAATCGACGATGTTCATCAGCCTGGGTTCATCCTGTGGCGTTCGCTGGTCAAAGGACGCCTAGGCCAGGGCAGGCTCCGCGCCGGCCGCGACTTCCTCGTGGTTGGTCTCGATGAGCCCGTACGACTCCTCGTCCCTGCGGTAGATCACGTTGACCTCATGGGTGGTAGCATTGTTGAAGCAGAGAAAGCTCTCGTGCGCCAGGTTCATGTGCATGATCGCCTCTTCGACCGTCATGGGGCGGGCGACGAACTTCTCTTCCTTGATTACGCGCGACGCGGGGGTTTGGGTCTCCTTGGCGGAGATCGCGCCGGTCTGCGCCCCGTTGTGCTCTTCGTTCTGCTGCTGCTCCTGCTCCGCGTTATCAAACGCCACCACCCGGTGGCGCATCATCCTCAGGGGGCCGGCGGAGGGCTTGTGGTCCCGGATGCGCTCCTTGTACCTTCGCACCTGCCGCTCGATCTTGGCCATCACCAGATCGATCGAGGAGTACACGTCCTCGGTCGACTCTTCCCCCTTGATCACGATGCCGTTGTGCAGGGTGATTTGCACGTCGGCGACGTGGGTATAGCCGCGGTCGCAGGAGAACACGACGTGGCCCTTGATCGGGTCCGGAAAGTACTTCCGAATGCGCTCGACCTTCTCGCGGGCATAGTCCTTGACCGCTTCGCTGGCATCCATGTGGCGGAAGGTGATGGAGAGCTGCATGGCTCCTCCTGAATGTGGCAATGGGGGCGGCCTACCGGGCTTTAGCTGCCTGAGACCGCCGCTGTTTGGAACTC
>JBBRLA010000251.1:0-10983 GCA_038231615.1 Polyangia bacterium
GCGGGCCCTCGGCGAGGAGGAAAAGGTGCGGGAGGGCGAGCTGAACCTGCTGGCGCTGCACCTGCCCGGGCACAGCCCCGACGGGCTGGCGCTGCTCTTGCCGGAGGCGGGGACGCTGGTGGTGGGGGATTATCTGTCCCCCTGCGAGATCCCTTTCGTGCAGGACCTTGACGCGTACCGCGGGACGCTGCGGCGGCTGCTTTCGCTCTTGCCGGAGGTGGCGCAGGTGATCCCTGGGCACGGCCCGCGCCTGTCTCGCGATGAGGCCCGGCGGATCGCCGAGGACGACCTGCGCTACCTGGATCGCCTGGCGCTTTACCGGGACCGGGGCGATGCGGCGGCGACCCTTAGCGAAGAATTGCCCCGTGCGGCGGATGTGCCCGGTATGCGTGAGCACCACCTGGAGAACTGCCGCAGCGCCGGGTTGGGCGGAGGCTGCTGAGGACAGGAAGCGCCACCGAAGGGCAGCAAATGCCGTGTAATGAAGGCACGTAGGAAACCCGCGGCACGGCGTTGGCAAAAAATAGGACCGAGGGCCGGATCGCGCATAGGTCTCATCTTGACCAGCCTGACCGCGAACCAGGCACTCGGGTAGCGGCTTACAGCTTTCTCTCGGGACCTCCGATGCATGGTCATGCGCACACTGAAATCAATTGTCGTCCTGGTTCAATCATTGGCTCTCGTCAACTTGCTTTTCGGTCCCGCGGGTGCCGCGGAGAGGCGCGTGCCCTCGGGGTGGGTCGGTGGTGCCGACATGCTTCTGGGCATCGGCCTTCCGGGAGAGAACCCGCTCGGCGGAGACTTCGGGCTCTCGCCAGCAGTGCAAGGGCAACTTCGGTTGGGCCACGAGATCGGCCGCGCCGCTCGTTGGGGCCGCGTCGAAGGCGTGCTGGCCGGCTTCGCCACCCATCCCAGCGGCATCAGCAGTTGGGGCGTTGACAGCACCTATGCCCTGCAGGGCTACGGCGGGCTGCGATATACCACGCCGCTCTTCAAGTTCATCAGCCTGAACGCGGGCGCAGGCTATGGCGGGCTGATCGCCTTCGGTACGCCGCCGGGGAAGCTACTACCGATGCTGGCCGATGGCACTGGCGCGGTGGTTACCGCCGGCCTGGACATTGGCTTCCGCTGGGTCGGCCTGGTGGTCGAGGTGGACCACTTCTTCACCACGGGAGAACTGACTTATGTCATGGGCGGGATTCGTTTCGGTAGATAAAAAGCCGCTCTTCGATGGAGCGATGCTGCGCCCAGCGCTCCTGCTTGGCCACGGAAAGGATGGATGCATCATGAAGAAGCCGAAGATCGTTACCGAGGTGCTGCTGGTCGGGTTGCTGCTCTGCGACCTGGTCGGGTGCAGCATGACTTTCTATGGGCTGCGGGAAATGCCGGAGCAGCAGCCGCGACCGGCCGCGAAACCGGTGGCCGCCAAGTCACCCAAGAAACCTGGGGAGGCGAAGCACAAGGAGATACTCATGGCCACACGGGCTCTGGAAGCTCCGCCAATGATCGCGGCAGCCCCGGCCCAGCCACTGGATCAAACGCCAGCCCCGGTTCTTCCACTGGACCGGGTGCCAGCAGCCCCGACTTCACTACCGGATCAGGCACCGCTGAAAGCCCGGCCGCCGGATCAGACGCCAGCCCCGGTAAGGCATCGGGTTAGTGTTTTTACCTCTGCACGCCGCCGAGTTACCCTCCTCCGACTGAGCGTCCACGCCAATTCACTGACTTGCCGATTGCCGCGCGATAAGCTGACATGCACAGGATGTAAGCCACCACCGCGCCGCCCAGGCTGCGGGCCCCACGCGGAGTCACCCCGTAGTTGACGGCCAATGAGAGCCGTCCGAGCAGGTCGGCACCGAAAGTACAGGCAGCCAGCGGTAGCGCCTGCCGCGCCGCTGGCCAAAGGATGGCCAGGAAAAGTGCCGGCCCCGGCACGCAGAACACCCACAAAATCAGCAGGGAAAGCAGTGGAGCCAGGGCCCGCCCCCGTCCCAGGGCGACGTGGAAATTCTTGCCCCAGCCCGAGAGGATGCCCCGGAGCGAGTCGTACATGCGCAAACGGGTCACCTCGATGCCATGGTGATAGCCGAGACGCAGGCCGGCGCGCTTCACCAACTCCGCCAGGCGCAAATCCTCGACCACCTCCGCGGCGACCGCCTGGTGGCCGCCGATGCGCTCGTAGGCATCCCGGGAGAAGAGAAGAAACGGGCCATTGGCCGAGGCAAAGGAGGAGTGCGGGTCCACCACCCGCACCGGATCCAGGAGCGAGAAGAGCAGCGTCGCCACTACCGGCTGGACGGCCCGCTCCCAAAAGCTGCCAGCCAGAAGCTGCGGCACCACGGTCAGGAGCCCGGTCCCCAGTGCTTGCGCGGTGGCCACCGCCCTTCCGACTGCGTCCTCGCGGAGGCGCATATCGGCGTCGAGGAAAAGCAGATAGTCGGCGCCAACCCCGCGGGTTCCAGCAAAAAGCGCGTGTGCCTTACCCAGCCACCCGGGCGGCAGCGTCGGTGCCTCGATGACCGCAAGCCGGGGCTCGTCCACGCACAGCGCCCGCACCAGATCGCCGGTGCCATCGGTGGAATGATCGTCGATGACACGCACGGCGAGCCGGGAGTAGCGCTGAGCCAGCACCGAGGCGACGCAGCCCTCGATGTTGGCTGCCTCATTGCGCGCTGGAATCAGCACCATCACTGAGGGCGGCTCGGCGAAGTCGCCCGCAGGCGCGAGGCGCTGGGTCCGCCTTTTATTCCGGCACAGGAGAAGCGCCATCATCAAGTGAGCGAATAGGGGGGTACAAAGGAACCAGAGCTGCCACACGGGAATCGACGAAATCATCCGCCTTTCTTTTAGCAGCCAAAGGATGGAGGCGGGATCAGAAAGAGCACCCGATTCCACTTCGCGAGAGTGACCCGCTCTTCCAACTTCTGGCGGCACAACCCAAGGCAGCAGGCCGTGGCCAGGCCTACGGCGCTTACTCCCAGCTCCTGGTAATGGGATAGAAGGAGCCGGGGGTAGCGGTGACCGAAACAGTCTCGCGCTTGCCCTTATTATCGTTCACCAAAAGCAGGGTATGCTTGCCTGGGGATAGCGGGTAGTCCCGCAGCGGGGTCTGCCCTACCTTCTTGCCGTCGATGTACACGATGGCCCACGGGCGTACCGACACCGAGAGAGACGGTTTGCCTTTGTCGCCGGCCGGCTTGGCGGTGACGGTCGCGGGGTCTTTGTCCTTGCCATGATGGTGCCGGCTGTGCTTATCCTTGGGCTCCTCGTCAGCTTCGCCCTTATCCTTGGGCAATTCATCCGGCACGGCCTTCTCCAGTTTGTGCTCGGCGACGACAACCTTGGTGTCCTTCTCGTCCGCGGCAGTCTTCTCGTCATCTGCATCAGGGTCGCGGGTAGTCTTGGTGCCAGGGCGTTCGTCATAAACTGTCTGGTCGAATGACTTGCCCTTGTTGGGGCTCTTGCCCTTGAGAAAAAGGGTAACGTTGAGGGGAGGGCGTTCGTCCTTGGTGAAAGGGATTACCGCCTCGTAAGGATCGTAGCCCGCGAGTTCGACTTTGACGTGGGCCTTCTTGCCGACGTCCCCCTTCACGTCCGTCGGGGTCTTGTCCGCAAGGGCCATGCCGTCTTGGTACACCGTGGCGCCCGGAATGGAGGTAACGATGTGGACCTTGCCTTTCGGGGCGGTGAAACTCGGTCCACCCGGGGTCCCGATGCGGTTAGAAAGGAAGAGGGTGAAGAGGGCCAGCACCACCGATAGCGCCGGCCCAAGGATCCAGCGCAGGTAGGGCGGCGCACTCGAGACCGTCTCGCCAGGCCCGAAAACAGCGTTGGCCGGACGCAGCGGCAGCGGGGCGGACAGCGGACGACCCGACGTGCTCTCCGAGACGCCGGGCCCAGCCTGGGAGGTGGCAGCGCGGGGATCCATCATGACTGTGGCCTGGGGGTTGATCGGGCCACCCTGCCGCAGAGGAGGCGCCGCGCCTGCCCCAACAAGCGGAGCAGCGGGTGGCGGCAGGCCCTGGGCGTAACCGCCCGCGGCCACCACCGGGGGCAGATCGACGGCAGGCGGCGGCGGGCCGCCAAAGAGGGGCGGACCCCCTTGCGGAAGCACTGGGGCCTGGGCCATCATCGTCCGCGCTCCCGCTGGTTGCTGGGCGGGCCCTTGCGGCAACACTGGGGCCTGGGCCATCATGGTCCGCGCCTGAGCGGGAGCGTTCGCCGGAGTCTGGACAGCCTGCTGAGGGTTCTGCTGGCTGAGGCGCGCCGCGACCTCGGGAGGGATCTCCGTGGCCATGACCGTCTTCTGATCTGAACCTGCCATGTTGCTCCGTAGCGGCGCCGGCCTGGACGCCGGCAGAGAGGTTGTGGTTTCAACAGAAAGCTTAGCGGGGCCCACGAGCAAAGCCGGCGCAGGCTCGTTCACCGACTGGAGCATCTGCGTCCAGTCCCGCTCTTTGTGAGGCAATAGCGCGCGTATGAGGTCTCCCAGCGCCTGCGCCTCATACGCATAGCATGAAAGGGCGCAGAGATCACGGACCACGTCCCCGGCGCTCTGATAGCGGCGAGCGCGATCCGGGAGCAGCATCTTCATCACCACCCTTTCGAGAGACTCGGGGATGCCCGGGGCCACTTGCCGCGGCGGCGGGACGATGCCGTCGCGGACACGGCGGATCACCTCCCCCTCAAGGGGGCCGTGGAATAGACGGTTCTTGGTGATAAGTTCCCACAGCACCACCCCCATCGAATAGATGTCGGTACGACAGTCCAGGGTCTGCCCGGTAATCTGCTCCGGGCTCATGTAGGCGAGCTTCCCCTTGACCATCCCATTCACGGTCTTGGACACCCGATCGGCTACCTTGGCGATGCCGAAGTCGGCGATCTTGACTTCCCCTGAGTGGCTGATGAGAATGTTGTGGGGGGAGATGTCTCGGTGCACCAGTTGCAGGGGCTGGTTATTCACCGCCTTGGTATGAGCGTACTGTAGGCCTTTCAATGCTTCAGCGATCAGGTACACCGCAGCCGAGATGGACAGCCAGACCCCGGCTTTGGCGGCGGCCTTCTCGATCTGGCGCAGATCGCTGCCTTCGACCAGTTCCATGGCCAGGTAGTAGGTGTCGCCCTCGCGGTCGAAATCGAAGATCTGAACGATGTTGGCGTGCTGCAGCTTGGCGACCAGACGCGCCTCATCGATAAACATGCGCACGAAGTCGTCGTCGCGGGTGAAGCGCGGCAGGATGCGCTTGATCACCAGATCTTTGGTAAAGCCCTCGGTGCCCAGGGTCTTGGCCCGCCACACCTCAGCCATGCCGCCAACGCCGATGCGTTCGAGCAGGTTGTACTTGCCGTAGCGCTCCGGGGGAGCCGGAGAAAGGTTTATTGCCGGTAGCGATGAGGAGTAAAGGCCACCAACGGGAGGGGCCGACAGAACCAACTGAGGCGTGGGCGGTATCGCTGGCCCGGCGATCGGCGAATGCGAGATGAGCCCGGACTCCTCGACCGTGGTGACGTCGCCCGGGTCGACGGCCAGCGACGAAGCCAGCGGGGATGGCAGTACTCCTGCGCCCTGGCCTGGAAATGTGGGTGGCTTCGCCGGTGGTGTGGCCACGACGCCTCATGGAGAGGCTAGCACAGTCTCGGCGGAGACGGCAAGGTAGCCTTATCCGGCACAATCAACCAGTCGGCCGCCTTGACAGTCACCCAAAGAGTCTGGTATCAGCCTAGCCTGCCTTTTAGACGCCCTGACCCGCTTATCAGTGGATTCGGTACGAGGAGACCTTCGTGAAGCGCACATACCAGCCCCACAACACGCGTCGCAAGCGCACTCACGGATTCAGAAAGAGAATGCAGACCAAAGGGGGACGAAAGACCCTGTCCCGCCGTCGCCGCAAGGGCCGGCAGCGCCTGACCGTCGTTGTCGCCAAGAAGTGAACCGGTCGGCGGCGGCATCGATAACAGCTTCCCCAAGGCACTGAGGATCCGCAAGCGAACCGAATACCTTCGGGTACAAAGTTCAGGCGGGAAGATCGTCACGCTGAACTTCTTGGCTGTTTTCATAAAAACGGGCTTGCGGGAAGTGCGCCTTGGCATCACGGTATCTCGTCGAGTCGGCAGCGCGGTCATTCGCAATCGGGTCAAGCGACTTCTGAAGGAATCCTTCCGGCAACTTGAACGCGGAACTCTTCATGGGTTCAACTTGGTCATCGTCGCCAAGCCCATTGCGGCAAATGCTACCTACGACCAGGTCAGCAAGGAAGTAGGAGAAATTTGTCGAAAGGCAGCAGCGTCGCGTTAATTCGGGCTCGATCACCGCGGCGCATCGCCCATCACGGTCTTCGCCCCGCTGTCATCCTCCTTTCCCTTCTCCTGCGCGGCTATCAGCTCGTCCTCTCTCCCATCCTGAAGCTCCTGACTGGATCGGGATGTCGCTTTTATCCGAGCTGCTCGGAATATGCCTTACAGTCTGTCCAGATTCATGGGGCCATTCGTGGCATAGTTCTGGCCTTCAAGCGGCTTGGTCGATGCCACCCCTTCCATCCCGGTGGCTACGATCCGCCAGTTCAAAGGAGTTGAATAAGTATCATGGAGAAGCGGGTTCTCCTGGCCGTAGTCCTGTGCATCGTCACCTACCTGGTATGGTTCCGGATCTTTCCTCCTCCCATGCCCGCGCCGACGACGCAGCAGGCGGGACCGGCCACCATCTCGGCACCTGCCGGCCAAGGGACGCCAACGCCAGCGCCGATGCCCACCCCGGCCAACGACCAGGCCGCGTCGGCACAGCCACAGCTCCCCCCTGAGACGACCGAGGTCATTGAGCGACCGGGTCTGTACCGGGCGGTGGTCACCAGCTACGGCGCGGCGCTGAAGAGCTACGAGCTTCTCAACAAGAAGTACTACACCACCGACCTGCGCCGTCTCGTCCTCAAGGAAGGGGCCACCCAGCCGAGCATCGATCGCCGGCAGACCGACGGCCCGATGGATCTGATCACCAGCTACCGCCCCTCAGGCGTGGTGGGCCTCAAGGGCGGCGGCTACACTCTGCCCCCCATCCAGGCGTTCACCCTGGTCTCCCGCGAGGAGAGATCGAACGGCGATCACAAGCTGATCTACCGATGGGAGTCTCCCGAGGTCCGGCTGGAAAAGACCCTGATTTTTTCCGCTACCACCTTCCAGATCATGATGACCGTCGTGGTCACCAACCTGAAGGCGGCCCCGGTCAGCCACAGCTTCGAGGTGGATCTCGAGGGCGTTCAGGACCCCAGCCAGAAGCCGGGTGGCATGTTCTCGGCCCGGGTCCCGCAGAATACCGCTCTGTGGGACCGCGCCGGGAAGATGCAAAGTGCCAACCTGGAGGCTTTGCAGCAAGAGTCCGTGGCCACGGACAAGCTCAAGGGCGACATTCGTTGGATTGCCGTGGGCCAGCAGTACTTTCTGCTAGCCGCCGCCCTTCAGTACGGGAAATGGGTCCAGGGAGAGAAGCAGGGTCATGCAAGGGCCGATGCCAACGGCGCCATCAGCATTTCCGCAGAATACAGCGAACGGACCCTGAAGCACCAGGCCAGCACCTCCTATCAGGCGACCCTTTACGCCGGCCCGAAGCTTCCCGAACTCCTCGACGGAGTCAAGGTTGCCGGCAATGATGATGGGGGCGCGGCCTGCAAGGCCGCGGCCGATTGCCCCTCCGACCAGGAATGCGACACGGGCCACTGCAAAGTGTCCTCGGGCCTGAAGACGTCGATCGACTACACCCTGGAGTTTTTGGCCCGGCCCCTCCTGTGGATTCTGCGGCAGGTACATCGTCTGGTGCATAGCTGGGCGCTGGCCATCGTCATCCTGACCATGCTGGTCAAGCTGGTGACCCTGTATCCGTCGCACCGGTCGATGAAATCCATGAAAGCCATGGGGGCCCTGAAGCCCGAGATCGACGCCCTCAAGCTCAAGTACCCGGACAAGCAGCGCTTCAACCAGGAGTTGATGGCGCTTTACAAGAAGAACAACGTCAATCCTATCGGCGGCTGCCTCCCCATGGTCATCCAAATGCCGATCTACTTCGCCCTCTACTCGATGCTGGGCACGGCGGTGGAACTATACCGGGCGCAGTTCTTCTGGATTCGCGATCTGACCGCCGCCGATCCGTTCTTCATCCTGCCGGTCGTCACCGGGGGGTTGATGTTCCTCCAGACGAAAGTGTCGCCTGCGCCCACGGATCCCCAGCAGAAGATGATGGCCAACATGATGCCGGTGATGTTTACCTTCGTCAGCGTCTTCCTCCCTGCGGGCCTGACCCTCTACATCATGACCAACACCATGCTGGGCATGCTTCAGCAGTTCGTGATCAACCGGGGCGGCCTCAAGGTCCTGACAGCCGCCACGAAGTAGACCCCTCGACTGGCCTTCCTTCCGCCGATGTCACTTTCCCCTCCATCCAGCATCGCCGCTATCTCCACCGCCGTGGGGGGCGGCATTGGCATTGTCCGCGTCAGCGGGCCCGCCGCCGAGGAGATCGGGCGGAGGCTGTGTTCGCCCTGGCCGGCAGAACTGATCAGTCATCATCTCTACGTGGGGACGGTGGCAACACCAGCGCCTCAGGGCGGCCCCGATCATCGCGAGCCGCTGGATCAGGTCCTCTTCTGTCTCATGCGCGGGCCTCGTTCTTTTACCGGGGAAGATGTTCTCGAAATTCATGGACATGGAGGGGCGGTCAATCTGCGGCGTATTCTGGAGGCGACCGTGGCGGTAGGGGCGACTCTCGCCGAAGCGGGTGAGTTCACGCGCCGGGCGTTTTTCGCGGGAAAGCTGGACCTGACCCGGGCAGAGGCGATGGCCGCACTCATCGGAGCGACCTCGATCCGGATGGCCCGGCAGGCGCAACGGCAGATGGGCGGAGAACTGGGGAACCAGATCGCCGGCCTGCGGAGGCGGCTGCTTAACCTGCTCGCCCGGGTAGAAGGAAGCCTGGATTTTCCTGAGTTGGCGGAGGACAGCGAAAGCGGCCCTCCGATGGAAGAGGCCCTTCTGCCCATCATCGGCGACCTGAGCAGGCTTTCGAAGAGCTATCACCAGCTTGGCAGGGGCATGGATACGGGGCTTCATGTGGCGGTGTTGGGCCGGCCCAATGTCGGCAAGTCCAGCCTGATCAATGCACTCTGCGGGGCGGAACGGGCGGTTGTGGACGCCGAACCCGGGACCACCCGAGACTTCATCGAGACGCAGACGGAGTGGGCGAGTATCCAGGTCACGATGATCGATACGGCGGGAGAGCGGGCGGGTGGGGGGCTGGTTGAGCGTCAGGGGATTCGATTGGGACGGGAGCAATGGAGAAAGGCAGACCTGGTGCTCTACGTGGCGGATGGAGAAACGGGGTTGCTTCGGGAAGATGAGGAACTGCTGGGCAGCCTGGAGACAGACATGGCTCGGCTGATCGTCTGGAACAAGATCGATGCACTGGCGAGCAAAATCCCGCCGCCGGGGGTTGTTTGCTGCTCGGCGTTGTGTGGGTGGGGGTTGGTTGAACTGCGGGATCGGGCGTTGAAGATGATGCTGCCTCAGGAGGTGGGGGCGGAAGAGGTGGTGGTGGTCAATTCTCGTCAGGCGGGGCATCTTGCAAATGGGTTGAGGTGTCTGGAGCGGGCGCTGGAGCAGATCAGGGTGGAAGGGGGAAATGATCTGGTGGCTGCGGAACTCAGGCATGGAGTTGGTGAGTTGGCGCTGGTAGTTGGAGAAGGGGCGCCGACGGCGCTGCTGGATGCTGTCTTCTCGCAGTTCTGCATCGGCAAGTGATGTTCCACGTGGAACACTGTGACCCATGGTCTGGTTCCACGGGGACAATGTTCCACGTGGAACATTTGGTGGGGACTGACACGAACCTTCTCATACAGATCAAACCTGCCATGCTGCCTTTGTTGACGGACCACAACACAGTGATTATTCTTCACAAGTCAGTCGGAGTACCATTGGCGAAGCAGAGCCTACTTCTCGTAGATGGAGATACCCGCTCCCTCAGGCTCCTAGAAGTGAGTCTGAGGAAAGCCGGCTATCTTGTCACCACCGCAATCAACGGCTCCGACGCCCTGAGCAAGGTCGAAACCGCCCACCCAGACCTCATCATCTCCGACACCCACATGGCCGAGATGAGTGGCTTCGAGTTCTGTAAACTTCTGAAACAGAACCCCATCTGGGCCAGCACCCCCTTCATCTTCCTTACTGAGCAAAAGGACGTCGAGGACAAGATTCACGGCCTGGAACTCGGCGTGGATGACTACCTGACCAAACCGATCTACCTCAAGGAGATCGTCAGCCGCGTCCAAATCCTCCTCGAAAAGCACCAACAACGTGGCGATGGTAAGAAGGGCGACGACACCCGCACGGAATTCCATGGGCAGCTTCGGGACATGGCCGTCGTCGACCTTATTCAGACCATTGAGATCGGCAGGAAAACCGGCGTCATCCACTTCACTGGACGAGACGGAAAACAGGGCGTCATCTATTTCCGCAACGGCAAAGTCATCGATGCCGAACTCGGGCGCCTCACTGGTGAAGACGCCGTGTACCGCCTACTCGTTTGGGTCAACGGCGAATTCGACGTCGAGTTCAAGAACATCAAACGCCGCGACGTCATCGAACTCTCCTCCCAGGGCCTTCTCATGGAGGGCATGCGCCGCGTCGACGAATGGGGACGCCTCTCCGAGCAGATCCCCCCCATCGAGACCATCCTCGAAGTCGACACCCGAGAACTCGCCAAGCGTCTGTCGGAGATCCCCGACGAGGTGAACGGCATCCTTCGGCTCTTCGACGGCCGCCGGTCCCTTCTCGACGTCATCGATGACTGTGAGTTCGGCGACCTGGACGCGATGAGCATCATAGCCAAGCTCTACTTCGAGGGCCTGATCATTCCCTCTCCCGCCGCCTCCCCCGAGGGGCCTTCCCGAAACAACCGCCCCAGCAACCTTGACCACGCCAGTCATTCCCACCAAGAGCACGAAC
>JBBRLA010000252.1:0-10981 GCA_038231615.1 Polyangia bacterium
CCTGCACAAGCTGCAAGCGCTCGGCCAGCACGGCCAGGCCCGCTTCATCGGCGGAGAATCGCTGCCGGCAGGCATAAAGCGCCCGCGCACGCAGCTTCTGGTGCTCTTTTTCACTCCCCTTCTCGACGCCGTACCGGTAAAAGAGTGAGTCTTCGGCTTGCAGCATGTTCAGGTCCTCTTGCAGGATTTCCAGATGTTCACCCTGGCAACGACACGTCCTTGAGGTACTTGGACCCTGCCCAAAGCGCCTCATATCGGGAGAGGGCCCACACAGGGAAGTACGACTTGTACAGGCGATAGTCCAGCATCGCCGTGCCGAAGAACACCCCGTTGACGGCCCCTTGGGGGAACGATCCGTCGGCCGCTTGTTGCGCCCGCAGCCACGCCACCCCTCGCCGCACCGGCCCCGCGTCGGGCCCCAGGGTGGAAAGCAGTGCCAGCAGGGCCCAGCTCGTCATCACCACCTGGCTTCTGGGGTGCTCGACGTAGCGGTCCTCCAGGCAACTGGTGTAGTGCTCGCCCCAGCCGCCGTCTTCGCGCTGCTTGCCCACCAGCCACTCGGCGGCACGCAAAAGGCCCGGGTCCTTGGCCGGGTAGCCGGCGTTGCGCAGGCCCTTCACCACGTGGAAGATGGCATAGGTGAAGTTGATGCCCCAGAAGCCGAGATACGATCCGTCCGGCCGCTGCATCTTGCGCAAAAGACGCACGGCGCGTTCGATGGCGTCGCCGATGCGCGCGCGCAGGCCGAAAGGCAGCGCTGCCTGCGCCGGGTATGAAAGACGCAGGTGAGACAGGCCGGAGAGGCATGATGAGGTGCACTCGATGTACGAGCGCTCGGTCATGCAGTTGCCGTACATCTCGGACGGGTTCACCGCCTCCAGCAGGGACGATCCGCGGCGCTGTTCATAGGTGCCGAAGCCGCCGTCGCGGTTCTGCCGGCGCAGGATGAACTCCGCTGCCTGAAAGATGCGCTCGTCGGGGATGCGATCGGCCGCCGGGACCAGGCCGGGCCGCTCGTGGGCGCTCAGGATGGCGCAGAGCGCCTCGGCGGTGCAGTCGCTTACCGCCCAGCGGTGCCGGCCATCGGAAAAGCACCAGCCGCCGAGGATCGAATCGCGGCGCTCTTTCTGATGATCGGGCAGCTCCTCGATCATCTGGGTGTCGCGCAAGAAGCGATAGCCCCGGCGCAGGGCCTCGGCGCCGCCTTCGGACAGGGCCGCCGGGGGGCCGGCCAGGGTCGCCAGCATGGAGAACGCAGTATCCCATGCAGTGGAATGGGCGCCCGCGTAGCGGATGCCCTCTTTTGCGTCCTGCCACCGCCAGCTCTCGACCCCATCGAGGCTGGGCTGGAGATCGGGATGCGGCTTGCCCGTCTCGCCCGGGTCCAGCGAAGAAGAATAGATCGCCAGGGTGTTCAGCAGGCCGTTCACCGGGGAGATGCCCTGGTAGCGGCTCGCCTGCTGCTCGAAGAGGATGCGTTTCAAGCAGGTTGCCAGGGCCCGCTTGCGCAGGGCGGCCACGGGGTGCTTTTCATAAACGGCCATGGCGTCGTAGGCCGCGCGGAGGGCCGCGCCGGGGCGCACGAAGAGGTCGCTTTCGGACAGGTCATGGCGGTGCTGCGAGAAGTCAATGGCCTCGTAAGGCAGCCCGTAGAGTTCGTGGCGCAGCTCCGCAGTGATGGAGGGGCCGAGATCGGCGCGGAAACGGCGCCCGTACAGATAGGCGATGCCCAGGTAGATGTAGCGGGTGTGGCAATAGTAGTGGTTAGGGTGGATCGGCAGCCACTCGGGCAGGGTAAAGAGTTCGGGCGGGAAGGGGTTTATTCCTTCCCATCCGTAAAGGTCGCAGAGCGCCAGCCAGAGCTTGCCCCATGTCGGGATCGAAAGCACTCCACCTTTGCGCTCGCGGAGGAAGCGCCGCGCCGGGGCACAAAGGTCATGTTCCGGCGGCAGCCCGAGAAGACGCAGGGCCACGTAGGCCAGGGCGGTGGTGAAAACGTACCCCGGGGACTCGGGATGCAGACCCCAGGCCCCTTGTTGGGTACGGGTAACCCGGTAGTGGTGCAGGATACCCGCATGGTCCTTTTCGGCAACCGGCTGCCCGACCATATGCCGCACGATGACGTACTGCGACAGGATCATCGAGCACCACACCATCTCCCCTTCCCACGCCCCATCCGGGCGCTGGAGGGAGACCAGGTGCAAAAGGGCCCGGGACACGTCCGGCGAGACGTCGTTCGAAATCTCCGGCGAACCATCGGGCGAAAGAGACCGCTCGCCCACGGCTGGATGATGTTGCGCCACCCGCACCGCGCCCGCCCCGTCCTCGCCCCTCATGGACGCGGCCTTGCGATTGCCTCGCCTCTCATGGCTGCGCCCGCAGGGTGGGCAGGTGGACGCGGGGGGTTTTGTCCAGGTGCTCTTCCCACTTGCGGATGGTCAGTTGCTGGAACAGGTGCACCGCCGGGTTCAGTTCGGCGATGGGCGCCTCGAAGTGACGATCGTAGCCCTCCTGCTCGGCCTCCACTGCCCAGCCGTCCTCCTCCAGCAGCGGGCGCACCAGCAGCGGGTTGGCGGCCTTGAGCACGTAGCTCATCAACTGCCGGGGGATGTGGAACCGAGTGAAAGGCACCTTCAGCGCCTTGAAGTGGAACAGAAAGAAGGATCGGGTGGTGCGCTCGTCGATGGGCAGGACGAAGCACCAGTGCTTGATGTGACCCCCGGTGTTAGACCACTGATAGGGGTACTCGTAGCACAGGTCGATAAAGTCCGTGTCGCCCTGCTGCCGGTCGACGAAAAGGCCGGAGATGGTGCCGGTACCGATGGGGGTCTTGTAGCTGACGAAGACCTGGTCGCCCACCGCCTCGGCGCGGGTCAGCTTGGGGTCGGTGAAGGGGCGGTATTTCCGGTGCAAGTAAGCGTGGGTGAAGTCGCTGACGTTGTCGATGATCATCGAATGGTGGGCCTTCCAGGTGAAGTCCACCGGGACGCAGGCCCAGGCGTCCTTACCCAGAAGCTCGGGGATCTCGGGGATGCGCCGCACCTCGGCCATCTGCGGGTCGCCGGGGAAGATCCAGATCAGGCCGTAGGCCACCTTGACCGGGTAGCCGCGCACCGAGAATTGCGGCATCTGCTTCCCGAACAGCTCGTGCGGGATGTGGACCACTTTGCCTTCGCCGTCGTAGCACCAGCCGTGATACGGGCAGATCAGGTTGCAGCCGTCCACCTTCCCCAGGGAAAGCTTGAGCTGCCGATGGGCGCAGCGGTTTTCCATCGCCCGGAGCGCGCCGTCCTTTCCCCGGTACAAGGCGATGGAGGTGCCCCAGAACTTCACCTCGACGACCTGCCCCGGCTGGACCGCGTGTTCGTACTCGACGGCATACCAGTAATCGGGGTTCATTCCTGCGGCGCGGGCCTTCTGCCGCCGGTTCCTCGCCTCGGCGAAGGTCGGCGGCCCCTGGCCCAGGCCCGGGCCCAGGCCCAAGCCAAGGGATGATGCCGGTGATGGCGATGAAGAGGTCGCCGGGGAGGCGTGACCTGCGGAGGCTTTGTGGGTCTGGCTTTTCATGGCTCGGGCTTCCTTGCTTACAGGTCGGATCTCAGGACGCGGCGGCGTCGCGCCGAATATCGGCGGTGACGTCGGCGGCGGGGACTTTCTGGGCGCCGGCGTCAGCGCCAGAAGGCGACACTTCGCCGGGGGCGGTGGCCAGCGTGCGCCGGGGGCGGGCGATCTCGCCCCGGCCGGCGAACCATTCGTAGGCCTCCTGCACGGCCTGCTTCACCGACGTTGGGTGGAAGCCCAGTTCGTCGCGGGCCTTGCTGGTGTCGGCGCGGCGGTGCAGGCGCAGGATGCGCACGGCGCCGGGGGTCAGGCGCTGTGGCACCTTGGGGAAGTAGCGGGTCAAAACGAAGCTGGTGACCGCGGCGATACCGGCCATCACCGGGGGCGGCAGGCGCAGGAAGGGGCGGCGCTCCCCGGTGACTTCTTCGTAAATATCCATCAGTTCATCGACGGTGACGAACTTGCTGCTGAAGATGTACTTGTGTCCGGTGCGGCCCTTCTCCATGGCCAGAAGGTGCCCCTCGCACAGATCATGGGCGGAGACGAACTCGAAGCCGCCGGGAATGTAAGCGCGCATCTTGCCGTTGGCGAAGTCGCGCAGCACGCGGCCCATGCGCGAGGGTTTGAAGTCGTGGGGCCCCAGGATGGCGCAGGAGGTGGCGACCAGCACATCCAGGCCGTCGGCGGCGGCGCGAAGGACCTCGGTCTCGACGAAGGCCTTGCTGCATTCGTAGGGCATCATTTTATGGAATGGGTAAAAGGGCACGTCCTCACTGGTGGGGCGGGACGGGTTTTGCATGTCGTAGCCGACGGCGCTGAAGGATCCGGTGACTACGACGCGCCGGACCCCGGCCGAAAGGGCGCCGCGCAGGACGTTGCGGGTGCCCAGGACGTTGCAGTCGAAGATCTCCTGCTCGTGGCCCGAGGTGGTGGAGAGTTTGGCGGCGCAATGGTAGACCAGGGAGCAGCCCTTGGTGGCCTTCATCATGGCCTCGGGGTCGCGGAGGTCGCCGTGGACCCGCTCAACCGGCAGTCCGTCGAGGGCGGTGTTGTTGCTGCCCTCACGGGCCAGAGCGCGGACCTCGACGCCGTCCAAAAGAAGGCGGCGGATCAGGTTGGCTCCAAGGTGTCCGCTGCCGCCGGTGACCAACACGGGGCCGCTGGCGGAGGTGACGCGGCCGGTGCGAATCGGGGAGACGCTGCGCGGATCGGGTGGGTTCATCGGCGGACCTTTCTCTTTTCTGCTCTCGGCGGGCCTGTTTCTATACCACATACAAAGAGGCATGGAGACCTTTCTTAGGGAAAGAGGCGGGCTTCGTTTGATCTGGCACACAGGCGGCCCGAGGGTTCGATTTCGCACCCGGGAGCAACGCGGAAATGTTCGCTTCCGCACCTGATCCGCTCCCCAAGCATCTCGCGACAGCGATGGTGAAAGTACAATCTGCATGACACCCCATGTTTCTATATTCGGTTTGCGGCACGGGTGTAAAGATTGTTCACGTAGTGTTGATATCCTGCGCACAAACCATGATTTAAATTATCATTCTAGCATATTGACTCTGCGCTATGCCGATCCTACCTTCTTTATCGGCTCGATGAACCCATGGCAGAACATGAGACAGGTGAGGAAGCAGTCCTTTACGGGCTGGCGCAGCCAGTCCTCAAGATGCGAAGGGCCCATGGGTTAATCGAATGATTTCATTACGCGGCGTAATGATTTCATTACGCGGAGCAATGTTTTCATTACGCGGCGCAATGATTTCATTACGCGGAGCAATGTTTTCATTCCATGACAGGATCAAACCGGGGCCCTTGGGGCACCTGGCAACTGAGGAGATCGTGATGACAGGAACTACGGGTACTGGCAGTGGTTCCACCCCGACGAAGAAAAGCGCGCTCACGCAGCCCACGATGCAGGACCTGCTGACCGCCGCCACCCAGCTCGACACCCAGCTCGGCACCGCCTATGTTCTGATCCAGGTGTGGAACTTCGTGTCGCTCCTCGATCAAAAGACGCTGAAGGGCAAGTGGAAGAAGGCCACGCCGCAGCTTGGCAAGGCCATCATCGACATGCTCGGCAACGCCGAGCAGCCCAAGAGCTTCAGCCACTTGCCCGTCACCCGAGACGACATGGTCACGCGCGACGCCGTGGTCACCAAAATCGAGGCCTCCCTGGCCAACGGCGAGCGGACCCTCAAGCTGCTCTCGAAGATGGTTTTGTGGCAGAAGGCCGGGCTATTACGGGGATACCACCTCGGTGGTGGATGCGATCCGCGGCATGCTGAGCAGCGTGCTCTCGGATCAGGTGGAGAAGGACCAGATCGAGAAGATCGCCCACCTGGTCCTCAAGGAGGCCGATGCCATCGCCAAGACGCCCCACCAGACCAAGAAAGGCAACCAGAAGCTTCGAGCGGCGGGCGCAGCGGCAGCCCAGAGCGTCGTGGACCCGGCGATGGACGCCAAGGACCTGGAGATCAAGGTCCTCAAGGGCGGCACTGTCACCCCCGGCGATGTCACCCAGGCCGCCCCCGCCGCGGCGAAGCGCAAGTCCTCCTCGGGCCAGAAGCGCAGCGCCAATCCCACCCCCAGCAGCTCGACCCAGCGCAAGGCGCCCCGGTAGCACATCGGCGATAGCGGCGCGGAACCACCGTTATCGTATAGATAGATAAATAGAACCGACAGGCAACCGCGCTCGCGCCGGGCGAGCGCGGCCAGTCAGGTGGATCCCGGCGCGTTCCTTGACAACCTGCGAGCAGACCGCCCCCGCCACCGGCGGATGCTCGCAACTCAATAGTGTACCTATGCAGACAATCCGCGTGGTATCGCTCGTCTCGCGAAGTCGGCGAAGGTTCTCACCGCCCCTCGGCCGGCGCGGCGACGGAGACGGCTACATTGAGGTGTCTGCAAGTTGCGCGCCAGCGGGTCATCAGCTCCTGCTTGGCTGCGGGGCTGACGTAGATGCACTCTCTCGCGGCTCCTGATGGCGCCGAAGCACGCCTTCGCCTATAGTAGCCTTATGTCTCCAAAGCCTGTGGTCGTCAGACCGGACATCATCGTCATGGACCGAGAGACCCCCCGCTTCATGCTCGTAGCCGAGGTGAAATCGATTGCCGGCGAGCAGGCCGTGACGGCTGGCTGGGAGCAACTCAAGCAGTACATGCTGGCCACGAATTGCACGGTCGGCCTGCTCATCACACCGATCCGCACCTGGGTGCTTCGAGACACCTTCGAGGACTACACGAACCAGTCGATCCAGGTGGCAGGCGACTTCTCCTCGGCGGCGGTCCTGGGCGACCTGCGAAAACCGATACAAGAGGACACGCTGGCGCTACAGGCCCAGTCCTGGCTGGAGCGCCTCTCGGCGAATTACCCATCAGCCCTGCCAACGGACCCGGCTGCACGCAAGTTGATCCAGCAGATCGTCGTTCCCGCTGTCGTTGAAGGACGAGTGTTTCTTGAGCCAAGCATACACGGCGATTCACTCGCGATGGCCAGCGAAGGATGAGGCACGTCTTCGTCGAAACGTCGAGACCGGCCGCTCCATCCCCGGGGTGGATGTGGTGGAAGCCCTGGCGCTGGTGCTGGCAGTCTCCCCCTGCTGGCTGGCCTATGGTATCGGGGAAGGGGTCGAGTAGATCGGGGTGGCAGCCGCGGCAGCCCGAGAATTCCATCTCGCTAGAGAAAGTAGGCTTGGCGGATGGTGAAACCTTCGCTGAGCGCACAAACGCACTTTTATTTCTCCTCCGCGTTAGACTGCGCACGACATGAAGCTCACAGTCCATTCCGCGATCTCCTCCTTTGGAGCTGCGGCGAAGAAGAAGCTGGCAAACGTCGCCGCAACAGGCGGACCCGAAGACCAACTCCGCGCGCCATTCGAGCAACTGCTCGCCGACATGACGGAACTCGCGAGCATTCCACGGACGCAGGTCGCCGCCGTCGGCGAATCATCGCTCGGCGAGCTGAGAACGCGGCCCGACTACGCAGTCACCGTTCACAACGCGCTCGTCGGCTTTGTGGAGTTGAAAGCACCGGGCAAAGGTGCTGATCCACGCAAGTTTCGAGATCAGCACGACAAGGCGCAGTGGGAAAAACTGCGCTCGCTACCAAACGTCCTCTACACTGATGGCAACGCTTTCAGCCTTTGGCAAAATGGCGAGTTGGTCGATGCGGTCTTCACGCTCATCGGCGACATCGAGTCTTCCGGTGACAAGCTGCAAGCACCGCCTGGGTTGCTTGCGCTGTTCGAGAACTTCCTCCGCTGGGAGCCGATCCCGCCGCGTAGCGCCAAAGACCTCGCAAAAGTCACCGCACGGCTTTGTCGTTTCCTGCGCGATGAGGTCGCCGAACAGCTTGGCCTTGGTAGCGAGGCGCTCACCGGGCTCGCCACCGATTGGCGCAAGCTGCTCTTCCCAGAGGCGACCGACGAACGCTTCGCGGACGGCTACGCCCAGGCGGTCACCTTCGGCCTGCTCATGGCGCGGGCGAAGGAGATCCGCCTCGCCACCGGCCTCTCGCAAGTCGCGACCGAGCTTACAAAATCGAACTCGCTCATCGGTGCGGCACTCCGCCTGCTTACCGATAACGCCGAGAACCAAGCCACGCTCAAAACTTCGCTCGGCACACTCGTTCGCGTGCTCGACGCGGTGCATTGGCCCACGGTCAGCAAGGGTCAGCCCGATGCATGGCTCTATTTCTACGAGGACTTCCTCGAGATCTATGACAACGAGCTACGCAAGCAGACTGGCTCATACTACACGCCGCCGGAAGTCGTCAGCGCAATGGTCGGCCTGGTCGATGAAGTGCTGCGCACCGATCGCTTCAATCTCCACGCTGGCCTCGCCTCGCCAGCGGTCACGCTTGTCGATCCGGCCGTGGGCACCGGCACCTTCTTGCTCGGCGTGCTGCGCAAGATCGCCGACACCGTCGAGGCGGATGAAGGCGCGGGCTCCGTGCGCGGCGCGATCGACGCGGCGGTGAAGCGGCTCATCGCTTTTGAAATGCAGCTCGGGCCGTTCGCCGTCGCGCAGCTTCGCGTCCTCGCCGAGATCGTCGAACTCACCGGGGCCGTGCCAGCAGAGCCCATGCGGATGTTTGTCACGAATACGCTCGGCAATCCCGACGACGACGAGGGCTGGATTCCCGGCATCCTCGCGCCGATCGCGAAATCGCGGAAGGAAGCGAACAAGATCAAGCGCAACGAGCCGATCACCGTCGTGCTCGGCAATCCGCCTTACAAAGAAAAGGCCAAGGGCCGCGGCGGCTGGATTGAGGGCGAAAACAAGAAGGCGGAAAAAGCCGCGCCGCTTGCCGATTGGATGCCGCCCCGCGAGTGGAAAGCGGGCGCGCACAGCAAGCACCTGCGTAATCTATATGTCTATTTCTGGCGCTGGGCAACGTGGAAGGTCTTCGATCACCACCCCACGAAGCGCGCCGGCATCGTCTGTTACATCACCGTTGCCGGCTTCCTCGGGGGTCCGGGTTTTCAAAAGATGCGCGATTACCTGCGGCGCACCTGCGACGACATCTGGGTCATCGACTGCACGCCCGAGGGGCATCAGCCGGAGGTGGCGACGCGCATCTTCCAGGGCGTGCAGCAGCCCGTCTGCATCGTACTCGCTTCGCGCTCTGCAAAGAGCGACCCAAGCATGCCGGCGAAGGTGCGCTTCCACGCGCTGCCGACCGGCCCTCGCACGGAGAAGTTCAAGGCGCTCGACGAGCTGCGGCTCAAGGCCAGCACATGGATCGAGTGCCCGAATGATTGGCGGGCGCCGTTCCTCCCGGCCTCGACTGGCGCGTGGGCGACTTATCCGAAACTCGAAGACCTATTCATCTACAATGGCTCGGGTGTGCAGCCGGGCCGAACCTGGGTGATCGCCTCCGATGCCGAATCGCTGCAGCAGCGTTGGCAGAAGCTCATCTCCGCGCATGCGGCGGAAAAGGAGACTCTTTTTCATTCGCATTTCCGCGATGGTAAACCCGGCGACAGGCACTCGGCGAAAGTCGTCACGACTCCTCTCTCGGGCCACGAGCCACGCAAGAAATCGGTCGCAGATGACAAGGGGGCGTGTGTTCCGCCGGTGCGATATGGCTTCCGCTCATTCGACCGACAATGGATCATTCCCGACAGCCGCGTCATCAACCAATCGAACCCGGAGTTATGGCGAATACACTCGGATCGGCAGCTCTTTCTGACCGCGCTGTCACGGTCATCACCGTCGTCTGGGCCTGCACTCACAATCACCGGCCTTATTCCCGACTATGATCACTATAAAGGCTCGTTCGGCGGTCGCGTCTTCCCGCTCTGGCTCGATGCCAACGCAAGCACCGCGAATTATCCGCCAACGCTGCTGCCCTTCCTCGCACGGCGCCTGGGCCGAGCCGTGAGCGCCGAGGATTTCGTCGCCTATGTGGCCGCGATGGCTGCGCATCCGGCCTTCACCGTGCGTTTTCAAGACGACCTCTTGACGCCGGGGCTGCGTATCCCCATCACCGCCGACGCTGCCACTTTTGTCGAAGCCGCCGCTCTCGGGCGCATGGTCATCTGGCTGCATACCTTCGGCGAGCGCCTAGCCGATCCCGCCCACGGGCGCCCCGCCCAGCCTCCACGCCTGCCCAAGGCGAAAATGCCGCGCATTCCCACGGAAGGCGCGATTCCGCAAGACCTCGCAGCGATGCCGGATGAGATCGACTACGACGCTGCGACGAAGCGGCTGCGCATCGGAAGCGGCTTCGTGGAGAGGGTCGATCCCGCCGTGTGGCTCTACGAGGTTTCGGGCAAGCAGGTGCTTCTGCAGTGGTTCAGCTACCGAAAGAAGGACCGTGCCCGCCCGATCATGGGCGACCGCCGCCCACCTTCAGCACTTGGTAACATCCAACCCGATCACTGGCTCGCCGAATACACCACCGAGTTGCTTAACGTGCTCAACGTGCTCGGCTGGCTGGTCGAACTCGAGCCGCAGCAAGCTGCGCTGCTGGAGAAGGTTTGCGCGGGGCCGAC
This sequence comes from Polyangia bacterium, assembly GCA_038231615.1. Lineage (GTDB taxonomy): Bacteria > Myxococcota_A > Polyangia > Palsa-1104 > JAEUJZ01 > JBBRLA01. Next base: position 10,559 of record JBBRLA010000252.1, read on the forward strand.
GATCAGCGTAAAGGACATGCATGCAGTCGGCGCGCTCGATCGGCCGGCCACCGTGAAGCGAAGAAAAGCTTCAGAAGGGACGCTTGACCTCTTCGACGGCGTGAAGAGGTAACGCGCGCTTCTGAGTGGATGAGCTTGATCTTGGTATTCATATCGTCATGGATCGGTTCCTGTCGCAAAGTCCAGCAGCGCCACTGTGGGTAGTGGTCATGACCACTACCCACAGTGGCGGGTCCTGCTGGGACAGGCTATGGAAGAGTCTGATTGTGGGTCAGACGCCCGGACTTAGGACACTATCGGCACTTAGTTAGGACACTGCCCGCGCACCTAGGACACTTCGGGCTCATTTAGGACAGCACCCCTTATCGCGACCTGCTCTGAGCATCAGTTCCGTTGTGTCAGCAGCCAGTAGCCTTGGTCCCG
>JBBRLA010000253.1:0-10964 GCA_038231615.1 Polyangia bacterium
ACATCCATGACATCGAACAGGCCCGCACTGCGGCATCTGTGGTCGATGTCATCCAGATCCCCGCCTTCCTGTGCCGCCAGACTGACCTTCTGCTGGCCGCAGGGCAAACAGGTGCCGTGATCAACATCAAGAAAGGCCAGTTCCTGGCACCATGGGACATGGCCCAGGTCGCCGCCAAGATCGCCAGCACCGGCAACACCCGCATCATGCTGTGCGAACGCGGCGCCAGCTTCGGCTACAACACCCTGGTCTCCGACATGCGCAGCCTGCCGATCATGGCGCAGACCGGCTACCCGGTGGTCTACGACGCCACCCACTCCGTCCAGCAGCCCGGCGGCCAGGGCGGCAGCAGCGGCGGCCAGCGCGAATTCGCTCCCGTGCTGGCCCGCGCCGCCGTCGCCGTGGGCTGTGCCGCGGTGTTCATCGAATGCCATGAAAACCCCGACCAGGCCCCCTCCGACGGCCCCAACATGATCCCGCTGCGCGACATGCCGGCACTGATCCGGCGACTGCAGGAGCTGGACCGGCTGACGAAGAGCTGAGGGGCGAGGGCGGTCCGTCAGGGGACTTTGTCCCCCGACACCCCCTACCAGGGGCGACCCGCCCCTGGACCATGGATAAGTTGGGGGTTGAGGGGAGGGGGCCAGCGGGCCTGTGCCAAAAGGCGCACCAGCCCCCTCCCCTCAACCCCCAACCTCCTGGGTTCCAAGGGCCTTTCGGCCTTTGGTGGGGGGTGCAGGGGGGCTGGTCCTTCCTTTACCGACAATCCGGCTTGACGGGGTAGCAGCCTGAAATTCAAGACGTGGCTTGGCTTCTGGGAGGGAAAGGTGGGCGATCGCTTTCAGGACGTACCTTGGCTTCGAATCCCATCCTCTCCTCCAGTCGGTTTTCCAACCTCACCTTTCCCATGCGCCGGTAGGGCCGTGAACCGCAGGTTTCCTGAAGTTTTGCCGTGCGGGCTTGAGGGTTGGAGAGCGCAACGACCTCGGAAATCGCTCTCCGCGGGGCGATTTGTCTCCAAGGCTTGGGGGTAAGACGATTTAACCTACAAGCCTTAACCTCATGGAATTTCAGAATATTCTGAAACCGAGGCGACCTCAAGTTTGCGGTCCGACTGCCAGCCAATGGCAACTGGGCGCAAACTACTCTGGCTCGCTACGTCGAAGGGCGCCGCAGGCGAGGCCCTCGACGCCCAACAACATCACTTCGGTCGGCCTGCCCCGTTCTTCGTCGGGTCGGTCAGGACATACCCCATGCCCGACTTGGGCGTGGGCGGAAGCGGCTCGCCGCGGACTACCGTCCGCTCGTCACCGGTACGTCCGCCACGAGGGCCGACTTGCTCGTACTGACCAGATCGCGGGGCACTCTGCCCCGGCTTGTATCGATCGCTCATGATACCTCCTGATGCGATCGGCGCAGTTTCCACTTGCCTCCCCGATTCCGCCTGCCTTACTGGCACTCGACTCGTTGGTTCGGAATGGGACGGCGACCCGCGAGGGTGCGCCATCACCTCGCCGGATCTCCTTTGAGGGGGTGGGGTGATGCCCCGCCCCCTTTATTTTTGCTCGGCCATCAAGCGGCTGACCTCCCCTGTCCCGAGCAGCTGCGCGAACTTCCGGTAGTCCTTGGTCTCGTACCGGATACGGCCCGCCACGATGGCTTGGTGAACACCCAGCCTCTGCGCGAATGCAGAGATTCGAGCGTAGCTTGGCGTTCGGGTCAGCTTGGCCGCGTCCCACTCCGCCCTTGGAATAAGCGCCTCCTCAGCCGCGAGATCGGCCTCCTGCTCGCGCACGTCCTCGCCAGACCCCCGTGTCGAAATCAGTGGCCGTGGCGCGGTGGTTCGGGAAGGGATCCACAAGGCGTCCCGCGCGCAGATCCTCGCCGATCAGCCAATCCGGCAACAGCGCCGGCCCCATGCCGGCCAGCGCGCAGGCCCGCAGCGCCAGCGCATTCGTCGTCACCACATCCCCGCCAACCGCAATCTCGGCCACTTGGCCGCTGCCGTCGCGGAAGCGCCAACACGAACGATAATCGGGCAGCGCAGAGAGCAGGCAGCGGCACGCCGTCAGATGTGCGGGCGACATCAGAGGCGCGCCGGCAGCCAGGTATTCCGGCGTCGCGGACACATGGTAGCGCGTGGTCAGCAGCCGCGCTGCGACAAAATCCCCCACCACACGCGGCGCCAGGCGGATCGCAAGATCAACGCGCTCCGCGACCAGATCAAGGTTGGCGTCGGTCAACAGCAACTCCAGCCGCAGGGCCGGGTAGGCGGCGCGCAGGGCGGGCAGCAGCGGCACCAGCTTCATCTGGCCGAAAGCAACGGAGGTGGTCAGGCGCAACGTGCCCGAGGGGCCAGATGCGGTCGCCACCGCCTCCTCCCCGGCGCGTGCCAGTTCCTCGATCAGCGGCTCGATGCGGCTGAGATAGAGTCCGCCCGCCTCGGTGAGCGCGACGCTGCGGGTGGTGCGTTGCAGCAGGCGAAGGCCGAGCCGGTCCTCCAGCGCGGCCACGGCTCGGGAGATGGAGGAAGGATCGGTGTCGCGCTCGCGGGCCACCGCGGCGAAGCTGCCGCGGCGGGCGACCTCCACGAAGATGCGCAGCATGTCGAGGTCCATTCGTGCATTTGACACATTGGTCTGCTGCGAAGGCAAGCCTGTACCGCAGCCCTTGCAATGGCTACCCAGGGCGGGCCGCAACGGAGCCAGCCCCGACATGGATCATCCCCGCATCGCCTTTCTCGGCCTTGGCGCCATGGGCTCGCGCATGGTGACGCGCCTTCTGGCGGCCGGGTGCCAGGTCACGGTATGGAACCGCTCACCTGGCGCCATGGCGCCGCTGGTCGCGGCCGGCGCGACCGCGGCCGGGACCCCGCGCGAAGCTGCGGTGGGCGCCGCCATCGTGATGGCAATGCTGCGCGACGACATCGCCTCCAGCGCTGTCTGGACGCATCCGGCGCATGGCGCGCTGGCCGGCATGGCGCCGGGCGCGCTATCCCCCGAGTGCTCGACGCTGACCATCGGCTGGGTGCGTGCACTGGGAGCGCTGGCCGTGGCGCAGGGTCTGCGCTTTCTCGATACGCCTCTGGCAGGATCGCGTCCGCAGGCGGAAGCCGGCGCGCTGATCTTCATGGCCGGCGGCGACGCCGCCGATCTCGCCGCCGCCGAGCCCGTGCTGCGGCTGATGGGTGCCGCCGTCCATCACGCCGGGCCGATCGGTGCAGGGGCGGCCGTAAAGCTGGCGGTCAACGCGCTGCTTGGCGTGCAGGTGGCCGCGATGGCGGAACTGCTTGGCCTGCTGCGTGCCACTGGCGTCGAAGATGCACGCGCCGTCGAGATCATCGGCAGTACGCCGGTGTGCAGCCCGGCCGCCAAGGCCGCCGCCGGGGCCATGCTTGCGGGCGCATTCGCGCCGCTCTTCCCGATCGAGCTGGTCGAGAAGGATTTCGGCTACCTGCTCGCAGCCTCCGGCGCGGCCTCCCTTCCGGTCGCCGCCGCGGTGCGGGCCGTGATGGCGCAGGCGATCGCCCAGGGCATGGCCAGCGACAACATCACCGGCATCGCGCGCCTCTACGCGTGACCACACCCCGACAGGAGAGATCATTATGAGCACAGGTACCCTCTACGGCTTCGCACTCAGCCCCTCGTCCGCGCCGTGCGCATCGCCCTGCATGAGAATGGCCTCGCCTACGACCACCAGCCGCATGGCTTCGAGGAGCTGAAGACGGCCGCCTACGGCACCATCAACCCGTTCCGCAAGATGCCGGCCTGGGTCAGCGCGGATGGCTTTGCCGTTTATGAGACGCCGGCCATCCTGCGCTACCTGGATGAGGCGGAACCCAGGATCGCGCTCACACCTGGCACAGCGCGCGACCGCGCGCGCATGGCCCAGTGGGTGGGTGTTGCCGGCAGCTTCCTCTACCCGGTCGGGATCACGCAACTGGTGGTCCAGCGCATTGTGATGCCGCTGATGGGCGGCGAGACGGACGAGGCGATCGTCGTCAGCGCCGCGGCGACCACGGCCGGCCATCTGGACGCGCTGGAAGCGGCGCTGGCCGGCGACTGGCTGGCCGGGCCGGTTTCTCGGAGGCGGACATCATGGTGGGCGTCATGCTCGACCTGATCGCGTTGACGCCCGAGGGCAAAGCGCTGGTCGCGGCGCGTCCAGCCACCAGCGCCTTTCTCGCGCGGCTGCGCGCGCGCGCGACCTTCGGCGCGACCTTCCCCGAAATGCTGGAAGGGCAGCGCCAGCCATGATCGACCTGTACTTCTGGCCGACGCCCAACGGCTACAAGCCGCTGATCGCGCTGGAGGAATTCGGCCTGCCCTACGGGGCAGGGAACGGCCAGCGGTCTTCAGCCAATACCGTGGTGATCGTCTGAGCGATCTCTCCAGCCGTCGCAACGAGGCTGATGGGGCCGTCGAAGTCGATGGCGTTCTGTTGCATTCCCCGCGGCTTATGTTTCGGATCGAGGACCATGGTCAGTCCCCCAGCCGCGTGGATGGCCGCAAGGCCACGAGATCCGTCGTCGAGTGACCCGGATAGGATGACGCCGATCATCCGACCTCCGGCGTGCCGAGCGACGGAATTGAAAAGTGTGTCGATCGTTCGATTCCGCAGCTTATGTGCAGCGCCCGGCACCAAGTCAGCGACGTTCCGAGCATCTAGAGTCAGGTGCTCGTCGGGCTCCCCGATATAGCAAGTACCTGATAGCAATTTCTCACAGTCCTTTGCCACGAGCACCGGCATATCACAGCTTCGTGCGAGAACGTCGCGCAGAGCGCTTATCCTGTCGCTGGGACGGTGAAGAACGACCAGGATGACGGCCGTCGCCGGGCTTCCCAGGCCGCTCAGTAGATCCTTGATGTCGTTCAGTCCCTCGCCGCCGGAGGCGCCGATGGCAATGACGGCTGGCAGGGGTTCAGCCATTGTCTTCAGCTCAGCCTCCGGATCGTCGACAGGGTGACGTGTTGGCCTCTACTTCGCGTCTCTGAAGTGGCGAGACCGTGAATGCGAATCGCTTCAGCCGAACAGGCTCGACACCACAGCCGCCGACGCAGCATTCCCCACCCAGCAGGGCCGTCGCCAGCGCGAGGCTCACGCCAGTGCCGCAACAATGAGCGCCAGCACCGCCTTGGGGTCATAAGGCTTGCTTACCACCGGCCACTGCCGCCCCGGCGGCAATCCGCCCTCGCCGTAGCCCGTTGCCAGGATGAAACCTATCCCGCGTTTCTCCAACATCTCGGCCACGGGAAACACCTTTTCACCGGACAGGTTGACGTCGAGGACAGCAAAATCGAAGGCCTCATTCGTCGCGAGGTCTAGCGCTGGTTGCAACCGCCCGACCGGGCCGGTGACGATGCATCCAGACCGCTTCAACTCGCGCTCGAGCGCCAGCGCGATGATGAACTGATCTTCAACCAACAGGACGCGCTTGTCCCGGAGCGCATCTGCCCCTGTCATGTTTCCGAGCCGTCATGCCCAGCGCCGGATAATTCGGTGCCATCAACCTCGAGGTTGGCAAGTTCGAGGCCGTCAAGGTCTGGGCCGTCAAGTTCCTGGCCGATGGGGTCATCGGCCAAGTCCGATTCGACGCTGTCAAACTTGGCGCCGATCGGTTTGGGGAACGGATCGATGAACGGATGCCGCGGCTGCAGCTTTCGCTCACCGCGCTCCAGCGTCGGGACTAACCCGTGCGGGATGATCTGGACATGGTCCTGTCGCGGTCGGTCAGCGTCGAGGGCCTGCGCGACCGCCCTGGTGGTGACCCTGGTGCGGAAACGGCCAATGGCTTCAGCCAGGACAACCACAATTTGTTCCTACCATCCAAGCACGTGCCGGTTGCGCGTTTGTTACATTAGCCCCAACTCTGAGCGGGGGTATACACCTCAATACCCATCGGCGAACAATAGATACCGATTGGCGCGGCAAACGACGTGAGTGCTGCTAATCCGGAAAGCGGGTGAGATGGGGACATCGAATTGATCGCTCCCGAACCCCAGCGTTGTCCGACGCAGAGCCTGAAAAAAACCTGGATCAGAGGAAGTCAGCATGGGCCGTACATCTTTTCCGGTCGTGGGCATTGGGGCCTCTGCCGGTGGCGTGGAGGCGCTCAGGGCGTTCTTCGGTGCCATGCCCGCCGACCCTGGCATGGCCTTCGTGGTCGTCACGCATCTGGGGCCAGACAGGGTAAGCACGCTTCCGGATATCATCGCGGCCAGTGGGCCACTCCCTGTCCGCACCATTCGTGAGGGCGATGCGGTGCAGCCCGGGCTTGCATACGTCCTCTCGGGCGATGCCGTCCTGACCATTGCCGGCGGTCGGCTGAAGATGGCGCCGGTGGACCCGCTGATCAGCCGCAACCGCCATCCGATCGATGCATTCCTGGCCTCGCTCGCCGACGACCAGGGCGAAACGGCTGTCGGCATCCTGCTGTCCGGCGGCGGCAGCGACGGCACGCTCGGCCTCAAGGCCATCAAGACCCAGGGTGGCCTCACCCTGGCCCAGGCCACCGACGAGGCCGGGCCGCAATATTCGAGCATGCCGGCAAGCGCCATCGCCATCGGCGTCGTCGATCTCGTCATCGTCGCCAAGGACATGCCGGCGCGGCTGGTCGAGTTCAGCCACCGCGAGGGGGTGGCCGGCCTGGCAGCGGCCCCCGAGCCGGAAGCAGATGCGACCGACCGGATCGACGCGGCGCGCATCGATATCTGTGCAATCCTCCGCGAGCAGATCGGCCACGACTTCGTCGGCTACAAGACCAAGACTTTCCTGCGCCGGGTGGCGCGGCGCATGCAGGTGCTGCGGATCGAGGCGATCGAAGCCTACGTCGCGCACCTCCGGCAGAACCCCGGTGAGGTTCCTAATCTGTTCCGCGATCTTCTGATCAGCGTCACCGGGTTCTTCCGCGATGCCGAGGCCTTCGAAGCGCTGGCCACCCGTGTCATCCCGGAGCTCTTCGAGGGCCGTGGCGCGGACCAGTCCGTGCGGGTCTGGGTTCCCGGCTGCGCGACGGGAGAGGAGGTCTATTCCCTCGCAATGCTGTTGCGCGAGCACATGGAAGGCCTTCGTAACGTCCCCCGGGTGCAGGTCTTTGCAACAGATATCGACGAACCCGCGCTCGGGGTAGCGCGCACCGGGCGCTACCCGGCCTCCCTGCTCACCGAGGTATCGCCAGAACGGATCAGCCGCCATTTTGACAAGGAGGGCGAGCTGTATTCGGTGACGAGGGCGGTGCGCGACCTTTGCGTCTTCTCAACGCACAGCGTGGTGCGTGATGCCCCGTTCTCCCGCATCGACCTGGTCTCCTGCCGCAACATGCTGATCTACATGGGCACCGAGTTGCAGGAGCGAGTGATCCCCGTCCTGCACTTTTCCCTGCGCCCGGGAGGCTTCCTGTTCATGGGCCTGTCGGAGAATATCACGCGGCACGCAGACCTGTTTGAGCCGACCGACAAGCAGCACCGCATCTTCCGCCGCCGCGACATGGCGCTTCCGGCCGGAGAGGCGTTCAGGATCGCCCGAACCGTGTCCAGTGGCGGCAACGCCTGGGCCGGGGCGCAGCCGTTTCGCCCGGCGAGGGCGCCGGGCGGGCAGGATCTGAAGCAGCTGACCGGGGATGTGGTGCTGGAGCACTACGCGCCGCCTCACCTGCTGGTGAACGCCGAGGGCGACATCCTGTATCAAGGGCCTCGCCTCGGCCGGTATCTCGAGCCGCCTACGGGCACGCCGACACGCGCGCTGCTGGCAGTGGCGCGCAGGGGCCTGCGGATGGAACTTCGCAGGGCACTGAACGAAGCGGTCAATTCCGGGCGCCGGGTTCTCCGCGCGGGGATCGAGTTCGAGACGGAGGACGGCGTCCAGGCAGTCGACCTGACGGTCGCCCCTGCCGTCCGGCAGAACGAAGCCGCGCCGTTATACGTGGTGCTGTTCACCGCCCTGGGGCCGCTGCGCAAGATCGGGGAAGCCCGCGCCGATACCGCTGGCGATGCCGATGCCGATGACCGGGTCGCCCATGTCGAACGGGAGTTGCGCGACAACCGCGAACGGCTTCAGTCCCTGGTCGAGGAATATGAGACCGCCGCCGAGGAGCTGAAATCCGCCAATGAGGAGTTGGTCTCCTTCAACGAGGAAATGCAGTCAGTCAACGAGGAGCTTGAGACCTCCAAGGAGGAACAGCAATCGATCAATGAGGAGCTGCGCACCGTCAACCTCGAGCTTGGCACGAAGATCGAAGAGCTGGACCGCGCCAACGCCGACCTGGGCAACCTGTTTGACAGCACGCAGATCGCCACCGTCTTCCTCGACCAGCACCTGGTGATCCGCAACTTCACCCCGGCGGCCACCAATGTCTTTGATCTCGTGACCACCGACCGAGGCCGCCCGCTCACCTCCTTTACCAGCAAGGTCGGGGGATTGAACCTGCGGGAGGACGTCCAGCGCGTGCTCGACCGGCGCGAGCAGGTCCAGCGGCGCGTCGCCGTGCCAGGCAGCGACGTGCACTACATGATGCGGCTGCTGCCTTACAAGACGAAGGTGGGGGAGGTGGATGGCGTGGTCATCACCTTCACCGACATCAGCACGATGATCGAGCGGGAGGAGCTGCGCACTCTGGTGGACGAGCTCAACCACCGCGTGAAGAACATGCTTCAGGTGGTGATGGCGGTGTGCGGGCAAACCCTGGAGCAATCGCCTTCGCTCGAGGCCTTCGGCCGGAGCTTCAAGGGACGGCTGCATTCGCTGGCGCGCGCGCATGAGCTCGTCTCGAGCAAGAACTGGACCCATGTGCTGCTGATCGACCTGGTACGGGAGGAGATCGAGCCCTACGCACCGGGAATGGTCCGCATCTCGGTAGAAGGCCCGGAGGTGGCACTCACGCCCAATGCAGCTCTTGCCTTGGGAATGGTCTTACATGAGCTGGCGACGAACGCCGTGAAACATGGCGCCCTATCCGTCGAGCATGGCCGGTTAGCACTGTCCTGGTCGCTCGAGGGCGAGGGCCAGGACGCCCTGCTTCGGATCGCTTGGCGCGAGACAGGTGGACCGAAGGTGCAAGCCCCGACGCGGCGCGGTTTCGGCTCGGACCTGATCGAGCGGCAGACACAGCACGATCTTGACGGGACCGTCGATATCGCCTTCGCGACGGAGGGGCTCAGCCTTGTCCTGCGCCTTCCGATGGCGACGATCGCGCCCACCGGCTTCTCCGGGCCAGCGAGCAAGCCCGATTGATGGTGGTTGGCGCCGGGAAAGGTGATTCGGGAAAATCGGACAGTGGAGTGGCATGCACTTGCAGAAGGCGCCGGCCGCGAAACAGAAGCTGGTCCGCTGCCTGCGCGGTGCCATCCTGGTGGACTGCCCCATTCAGGGGATTCCCTTGTCGGGCAGCCGGGTTCAAGCTCTCTGGATGAGAGCAGGCATCGTTGTCTCGGTCACGCCGCATGACCGCAGTCGCCTCGAGGCGATCGTCGCCGATCGCAACACTCGGCAGAAGCACGCGGCCCGCGCGCGGGTGATCATCCCCACCGCAGCGGGCTGCGGGACCACCGAGATCATGCGCCGCTCGGGGCTGTCCAAACCAGGGGTCTGGCGGTGGCAGGAGCGCTTCATGCTCGAAGGCGTCGCACTTGCGTCTGGCTGGCGTGGTTCCCTCGAGATCGGGCAGGCGGGAGATGCCGTGTCGTTGGAGGCGCTGGTGCAGGGATGAGCGGGTCTGCTGCGGGATGGTGGCCTGCAGGGCATAAAAGCAGTCGTCGAGCGGCAGGAGGGTATGGCGCCGGAAGGGCACGACAATCGCCTCCTCGTCGACGGAGAGCACGGAGGATTTTGCTTCCCGGGGGCCGGTCGGAAGGTCGTTGCCGGAACGGCGGAGCCGCCATTTGGCGACGGTTTTCTGGTTGATGCCGTAGCGGGTAGCCAGGGCCCTCAAACTCTCTTGACTATGCTGTATCGCTCGACGGATTGCCGCTGTCGTCGTGGCGCTGGGGTGCAGAACTTGTCCCAAAACGCGTCCTTCCATTCGATGGAGAATACTGCACCATCAAAGTCCGGGACCAAACATCTAACCTTCGCGATTGGCTTCAGGTCACACCGGCAGGGCAATCGCCGAGATGCAGGTCCTCGACGCTAAAGAAATTCGTCTGTCCCCACTTCTCGAACAGCTGCATCGCGAGACCCATGTCAATGGGCGGCAGATCAGCTGGCGGCAAGGTTCGGCTTTTGGCCTCGATGCCCAGTTGAAGCAGAACATGCTCAAAGCCGGGGGGCGTGTACCAGTTCAGCAAGCGCGCGGTATCCGTATCCACGCGGAACGAGTGGCGCGTTCCCATCGGCACGGAAGGAAATGAACCGGGGCCTGCCTTCATTTCCTGGTCGGCCACCAGGAATGTCGCTTCGCCCGCCATCACATAGAAGCCCTCGTCCATCCATTCATGCAGGTGCCATGGAGCGGCCTCGCCCTTTGGGATCAGTTCTTCGATAAGGGAAAAATGGTCAGACGTCTCCTGATCAATCGCCAGCATGATCCACAGGATGCCCACGTTCCAACAGGCCGGGGCGTCATTGCGATGCGAAAAGATGGGCTTGGCCAGCTTTCGACGCGACGCCGGCAGTTCGAAAAGCAGAAGGTCGGCGGCTTCGCTGATGACGGTGAGAGAGTGCGCGGATTGCATGGGCATGAGGGCGAAGGAGCCTTCGTTCAGCACGCGTTGCTCACCGTCGCTCGACAGCAGCGCCTCACCCGACATCACATACTCAAACATATGTCTTATTCGTTGGAGGCAATTCGATGTCTGCTCCCGCCAAAGTCACTGTCGAACAAGTCGCGTCCTGGAGTGGCCCCCATCAAACCGGACAGTCGACATGGGTTGGAGACTGTTCGGCGATGAACTCACGGGGCGAGCGAAACCGCAATCCGCTATGCGGGTGGGCGGTGTTGTAGTCCTCGAACCAGAGGTCGAGGCGGCGGA
>JBBRLA010000254.1:0-10870 GCA_038231615.1 Polyangia bacterium
GCGCTATAGTCGGGGCATGCTGGCGATGCGAATGGTCCCGTTTCTGCTTCCCTGGATAGCCGCCTGTGCCTTCGCCTCGCCCCGGTCCTCGTCGGGGGGGACAGCGGGCCCTGCGGCGGAGGCCCGCCTGCAGCAGGCGTGGCAGGCGCTGCACCCGGAAAAGGCCGTCCCTGCCGCCTGTCCCGATGACGACCCGGTGCGCGAACTCAGCGCGGACCTCGACGAGGCGCCTGGCAAGGAGACGGCGCTGGCCTCGCTGCGCTATGGGGTGGTCTTGTTCTCGGCCGCGGGGCAACCTCTGGCGGTGGAAGAGCTGGGCTGCGGCCCCCCTGCCGCCGGCCCGGGACAGGGCGCGCAGGTGATCGAGCTTCAGGCGCTGCGGGCCTCAGGCCTTTCGCCGCAAGACCTGGTGGTGCGCAGCAGGCAGTCCGGCCACTGCGGGCAGCTTGGACAATGGGTGCTCCTGCACCGCCGCAACGCGCAGCTCGCGCCGCTCTTGAGCGTGGACGAGAACGTGGATCGGGCCTGCGGCAGCGCGCCGATGGAGCGCTACACGGCCCGCATCCAGGTGCTGGCCCCGGGCCTCCTGCGGGTCACCGATGACGGGGAAGTGCGGCCCTGGCTGCAGGGCGGAAGCTATGGCCCGCCGCAGCCGCTGCACCGGACCACCGTGTATCAGCTCCAAGCTTCGGGTACGTTCGCGCCGAAGCCGGAGGCGAACCGACCCGGGGCTCCCTCGCCCAACTAGGAACAAAGCCCCCCCTTTTCATCCAATCTTCATTCGAGTGCGTGGTATCCCTTTCCCGTGCCCCGTCTGCTTCTGATTGAAGACGATGCGAAACTCGCCCGGATGCTTATCAAAGGTCTGGAGGAGGAAGGCTATCAGGTCGAAAATGCCGCGGACGGGCAGACGGGACTGCGGCGCCTGCTGGCCGGGGCCTTCGATTTGTGCGTGCTGGACGTGCTTTTGCCCGGGCTCGACGGCTTCAGCGTGATCGATCGGGCGCGCAAGCAGCGGATGAAGACGCCGATCCTCATCCTGACCGCCCGGGACGGGGTGCCGGATCGGGTGCGCGGCCTGAACCTGGGGGCCGACGACTACCTGGTCAAGCCCTTCGCCTTCGCCGAACTTCTGGCGCGGCTGCAAGCGCTTTCCCGCAGAGGGACGGTGCAGCGGGGGGTGCTGGTGTGCGGCGACCTGCGTCTGGACCCTGACGGCCATCGGGCCTGGCGTGGAGACAAGGAGCTGGAACTTTCTCATCGCCAGTTTCTGCTACTGGAGTATCTCCTGCGCCACCAGGGGCAAGTGGTCACCCGGGCGATGATCTTGAAGGAGATCTGGGGCTACGACTTCAACACCGGCACCAACATAGTGGATGTCCACATGGCCAACCTGCGGCAGCGCGTCGATGCATCGGGGTCGCCGTCTCTCATCCAGACGGTGCGCGGGGTCGGCTATCGCATCCTTTCGACGGGCGGAGCGACGCCCCACGGCGACAAAGACGGGGCCGGCGACGGCGGCGAGGAGGCGGGGTGAGGCTACGGCCGCGGACGCTGCGGGGCCGCCTGGCGCTGTTCTACGCGGTGGTGCTGGCGCTGGTGCTGGTGGCCTACAGCGGGGCGGTGTACTACGTGGCCATCTTCGCGGAAGAGGCCTCCGAGGGTCAGGACGGGGACAGCGAGGAGGTCCTGACCGGCGGCAGGCGGGTGCTGTGGACCCTGGCGCTGGCGCTGCCGATCTCGCTGGGCATTGCCGTGGGCGGGGGGATGTGGGCCGCGCGGCGGATCTTCGTGCCCCTGGCGGAGCTGGTGGCGGTGGCCGGGGAGCTGGGCGATGGGCGGCTTGACCGGCGCATCCCCCCGAAAGAAGGTGCCGGGGAGGAGGTCGAGCGGCTGATCGCGGCGCTGAACGGGATGCTGGCGCGGATGGAGGGGTCGGTGAAGGGGATGCGGCGCTTCACCGCCGACGCCTCCCACGAGCTGCGCACGCCGCTGGCGGTGCTGATGGGCAACCTGGAACTGTCGCTGCGGCGCTCGCGCAGCGCCGACGAGCTGCGGGCCACGGTGGAGGGCACGCTGGAAGAGATGGGCAACCTCTCGCTGCTTCTGGAGTCGCTGCTGACGCTGGCCAGGTCGGACTCGCGGGAGCTGCACCTTTCGCTCTCGCGGGTGGACGCGGCGGAGGTGACGCGGCGGACGGTGGAGCCCTACGAGGCCATCGCGGCGGAACGAGGGATCTCGCTGGCGCTCGAGGTCCGCTGTCCCGAGACGATGGTGGTGGCGGACCCGCTGTGGCTGGGGCGGGCGGTGGCCAACCTGGTGGACAATGCATGCAAGTTCACTCCACCCGGCGGGCAGGTGGAGGTGACGGTGACCGATAACCCGGGGGTGCAAATCACGGTGTGTGACAGCGGGCCGGGGCTGCTGGACGAGGAGCGGGAGCGGGCCTTCGAACGCTTCTACCGGGGCACGAAAGCGCGGGGAGAGCAGAGCGGGTTCGGCCTGGGCCTGCCGCTGGCGCGGGACGTGGTGCGGGCGCTTGGGGGGGAGCTGCGGCTCTTGCCCACGGGGCTTTGTGGGGCCCATACGGGGGCGTGTTTCGCCATCGAGCTGCCCCGGGCGCGACCCGAGGGCCCGGCGGGGTCTGTCCATCAGGCCGCTGGTGGCGTATAACCTGACCCACATCATCATCGGTCCATGTGATCCAGGAGGTCTCTCGTGAAGCTTCGTACCGTCCTCATGTCCATGTTCCTTGCCTCCACCGGTGTCAGCAGCGCCCTTGCCGAGGGCAAGAAGTTCGAGGTGGACAGCAACCACACCATCATCGGGTTCACCGCCTCCACGGTGCTCTTCGACGTGCCGGGGCGTTTTGACAAGTACAAGGTGGACATCAGCGGCGACCCGGAGACCGGCGCCGACGCCAAGGTGAAGGTAGAGATCGAGACCAAGTCGGTGCAGACGGAGAACAAGACGCGGGACAAGCACCTGCGCACTCCCGAGTTCTTCGACGCGGCGAAGTACCCCAAGATCACCTTCACCTCCAGCAAGGTGACCAAACAGGGCGGCAAGCTGGTGGTGGACGGGACGCTCGACCTGCACGGGGTGAAGAAGGAGATAAGCATCCCCTTCGAGACCGTCGCGGCGAAGAACGGGGCGGGGGTGATGGAGAACGTCTACAAGGCGGAGACCCCGCTTTCCCGCAAGGACTTCGCCATCGGCGCGGACAGCGTGGCGGCGAAGATCAGCCTGAGCGACAAGGTTGTCCTGAAGCTGCTCCTGGCCGGCTTTTTCGAATAAAAACCGCCTGGGCTGGGCGGCTTTTGCCCGTGACAGACGAGCCGCGCGAACACGTACGGACCAGCCAGGACGTCGATCTCTTGCAGCGCTGGCTCGTCCGTGCGGCCACGGGTCCCCTGGACCGGCTCTGCCTCGATTCGTAGCGCTGCCCTGGCGGACGTCTCAAACGTCCGCGGGCCACCAAAAAGAGGCAGCGGCAGGCCTTCATCAGCGACGGAGAATCTCATGTCTGGCGAGGCCGCGGCCATTACACGATTCCGCCCTCCCGGTATCGACCCGGCATCGGGATCAGATGAAGGAGATGGCTCTGGACGGCCTGCGGGCGCTCAAAGAGCAGCTCAAGCGCACCCGCACCTGGCCGGAGTGATCCGGTAAGAGGGTCGGCAAATGAGTATGGCAGCAGGTTGACGGGCGGGCGGGCTCATCGCAGACTCTGCGACATTTGGAGATGCACCGATGCTCACGCCCCTGCACAAAGAACTGGTGGAACAACTCGACAGTGCCCACTCGACGTACCTGAGGACGGTGCTGGGGATGGGGCTTCTGGGCGTGTTCGTCGGGTCGAACACCTACTATCTGGGGGCGACGGGCCCGGCGGGCTCCCTTGGGGGGGGGTGGGTGGCGGCGGCGCTGACGATGGCGATCTGTCTGGCGATGGGGGTGGTGCTGGGGGTGCGGCGAGCGGGAGCGACGGGGTTGTCGCGGGAGCCGGGGGCTCCGCCGCTGGGCGAGGCGGCGATGGGCGTGGTACTGGAGCGGCTGGGGACGGAAAAGGAGGTGCTGCCGATCGCGCAGGCGGAGGCGCGGGTGGCGGAGGCGGTGGCGGCGATGAAAGAGCTGCCCGGCCCGCCGGAGGTGGCGGCGGCGCGGAAGGAAGATGAATGGACGGGCACGGATAAACGGCTGCTGCGATCGATGCGGCGGCAGCTCTTTCTGATGGCGGGGCAGGTGGCGGTAGCGGGGCTGCGGGAAGAGGCGACAGCGGGACAAGTGGCTGTGGCGGGGCTGCGGGAGGAGGCGGCGGCGGGGCAAGTGGCGGTGGGCAGGGCGCGGGAGGCGGTGCTCTCGCGGGCGGGTGATCGGGTAGAGCTGGAGGCGCAGCGGCTGGCAGGTCGGGTGACGGTGGCCGGGGTGGTGCTGGCGATGGTGGTATCGACGGTGGCCGCGGTGGTGATCAACAGGCTCTGAGGTCAGGGGGCGCGGGGGGGTTGGCAGTGGGGGCAGAAGTAGGTGGAGCGGCCGTCGAGGCCCTGGCGCTTCATGACGATGGCCTGGCCGCAGATGCGGCACGGTTCGCCGCTGCGCCCATAGACCCAGTAACGGGCGCGGGGGTCCAGGCTGAAGAGGGTGCGGCGGCTGTGCTCGCGGTTCTTTTGCAGGAGCTGGTGGCACTCGGCAACGAGGCCCGAGAGGACCGGGTCGGTCAGGTCGCCGACGGCGGTGAAAGGCCAGAGGCGCTGGCAGAACAGGGCCTCGGACTTGTAGACGTTGCCGACGCCGCACAGAGCCCGCTGGTTGAGCAGCACCACCCCGATGGGCTGGTCGCCGTGCAGGCGCAGGCGGCGCAGGGCCTCGGCCTGGTCGAAGTCATCGGTGATGGCGTCGGGGCCGAGCTGGATCAAGTCGGGATGGCGCCGGACCTGCTGGGAGGTGAGCAGCTCGACAATGGGGGCGCTGAAGCAGGGGCAGACGAAGGCCGCAGTGTGGAGCACCACGACGGCGCGGCCCCGGGGCTTGCGGAAGGCCTCGCCGGGGCGGTAGATGTGCCACGAGCCGGTCATGCGCATGTGGGTATGCAGAATGAGGTCTCCTTCGGCTGCGGCCCCCCCCGGGATCGGCGGCGGGGAGAAGGTCATCAAAAGATGCTTGCCCCGGGGTTTTACCGCGGTGATCAGGCGGCCTGTCAAAGGCGCGCAGGCCACCATCGCCAGGACCGCGGGCACGGTGCTTTCGAAGCCGGTGACCAGGCGACCCAAGAGGGCCTTGCGGAGCTGGGTCGCGGCGATGAAAATGGTGTCGCCTTCGGGCATTCTGGTTCCTCATCTCAGGCAAACGGGCGCTTCACGTAGCCTTCGGAGCCGGCCTGGAAGCCGGCCGCCACCAACGCCTGTGCCACCGGGGACTCCCTGGCGGGGACGCCGTCGATCTCGCGGATGATCATCCCGTGGCCGCGGCGCTTGCCCGAGGCGACCTGCTCGGCCAGGGCCCGTGCCAGCACCAACGCCACGTCGCCCGGGGCGCGCTCCTTCACTTGATCGAAGAAGGTCACCAGATGTCGTTCGCCGCGGCCCATCCAGGCGGCCAGGGCCCCGTCCACCAGGGCCACGACGGCCCCCGCGGATCGTCCCGGGCGGCGGCCCTCCTGCTTGCCGTCCAGCTTCGGGCGTTCCGGCCAGGGCAGAGCGGCGCCGTAGGGGTTGGCGGGATCAGTGGCGGCCAATAGGACGGCTGCCGCGGGGGCTTCCTGTTCCGGTTCGCGCAGGGTGCGCAGGCGATCCACCGCCCCGGGCAAGGCAAACTGGGTGGCGCCCAGGCCGGCGACAAAGTAGCCGCG
Organism: Polyangia bacterium; assembly: GCA_038231615.1. Lineage (GTDB taxonomy): Bacteria > Myxococcota_A > Polyangia > Palsa-1104 > JAEUJZ01 > JBBRLA01. The sequence continues at coordinate 5,852 of JBBRLA010000254.1, forward strand.
GCGGACCTGCCCGGCCTCCTCCATGCCCTTGAGCACCGGGTAGATCGCCGAAAAGCCCCCCTCGATGCCTTCCGCGGCCACTGCCTCGCGGGTGAGCACGCCGTGCCGCGCCAGCATCTGCCGGGCCCGCGCGGTCAGGCGCTCGGTGGGGCTGGGTCGGTCCTGCACGAAGCTGCGCACCAGTGCCCATCGTCCGGTGGCATCGGGGGGCATGAGGTTTCTGGCCAGGCCGCGGGCGCGCACTGGGCCGTGATACGAAGCCCGATGTGACGATCGATGGCGCTTGGGGGAACCGGCTTGCAACAGGCGGGCCCGCAGGGGCTGGAGGGTGTCGTTGGTGACCTCGCTCGACCAGACCAGGTCCCACAGCGCATCCAGCACCTCGGCGGACATGGCCTGGCAGGCGGCTACGAGTTGCGGGTAGAACGAGGCGCCGCGGGTCGAAAGGTGCTCGCGGATCTGGCGGTGCAGCGGGCCGTCGGGGCGGTCGGCCTCCTTCGCCAGATCGGGCAGGAGCAGGGCCGCGTGTTCCATCAGGTACAGGCTGACGCGGCCGTCGTGCTCGCCCAGGGGCTCGTGGCCCACCCAGATGACGTTTCCCGAGGCGCTGAGCTGGTCCATCTGGCCCGGGTCGTAGCGCGAGAGACGCTCGGGGATGACCTGACTTTCCAGCACCGAGGCCGGGACTTGCGCCCCCTGGATCTGCTCGACCACTTCGAGGATGGCGTCGGCACCGTGGCGCTTCCCGCCGATGCCCTGCCAGGCCAGGTACAGGCGCCCCAGCGTCGGCTGCTCCACCGGCTCGACCTCGTGGCGCAGGCGGGAGAGGGATTTTTGCCGCAGCGCCCGCAGCACCTCGGCATCGCAGTATTCATAGCCCGTGCCGCCTGGGCGAAAGGCCCCCTTGACCACCTTGCCGCTGGCCAAAAGGGCGGACAGGGCGGCGGTGACCGGGGCGGCGCCGATGCCCAGGCGCGAGGCCACTTCGGCGGCGTGGAACGGGCCGTGGGTGCGGGCGTGGCGGGCGACCAGGTCTCCCAGGGGATCGCGCACGAACTCCAGGAACGCGGCGGGCAAACCGGCGGGCGGGGGGATGCCGATGGCGTCGCGGTAGCGGCCCGTATCCTCCGCGGCCACGTAGCGCGGCTCGCCGGCCACCGGGAGGATCACCGCCCGACGTTCCCGGACCAGTTGATCCAGCCAGCCCTGGGCCTCCGCCGCCGGCACGCTGGCGCGGGCCAGGACCTCCATCGCGGAAAGGTCCCCCAGGCCCAGGAGCAGGTCGTGCAGCCCGTCCTTGTGGCGGGCCTTGCGTTCGTCCGCCAGGTGCTGGAGCCGCAGCTCCAGCACAGCCAAGGCCTCGGCGGAGAGCAGCTCGCGCAGCTCGACCTCGCCGAGCAGCTCCCGGAGCTGCCCGGGGTCCACCATCAGAGCCTGTGCGCGGCGCTCCTGAAGCGGGGTGTCGCCCTCGTAGATGAAGTTGGCCACGTAGTTGAAAAGCAAGGCCGACGCAAAGGGCGAGGGTCGGTCGCTGTCCACGACCACGGCGCGGATGTGGCGGCGGCGCACGTCGCGCAGAAGCTGGACCAGGGCGGGCAGGTCGAAGACGTCGCGGAGGCATTCGCGATAGGTTTCGAGCACGATGGGGAAGGTGTCGAAACGAGAGGCGGCTTTGAGCAGATCGGCGGAGCGGCGGCGCTGCTGCCACAGGGCGGTACGCTGCCCCGGCAGCTTGCGCGGCAGAAGCAGGGCCCGTACGGCGGCCTCGCGGAAGCGCGAAGCGAAGAGGGCGCTTTTGCCGATCTGTCGCGCCACCAGGTCCTCGACCTCGTCGGGATCGGGCAGCACCGCGGCCAGGTCGGGGGGGGCGCTGGCCTCGGGGAAGCGGGCGACGATGCCGTCGTCGGTCCACAAGACATCGATGTCCAGGTCGGAACGCTCGCGGACCATGGCCTCGATGGCGATGGCCCAGGGACCGTGGACCTGGCTGCCGAAGGGGGAAAGCAGGCACACCCGGAAATCGCCCATTTCGTCGCGGTAGCGCTCGACGACCAGGGTGCGGTCGTCGGGGAGTACGTCGGTGGCCGCCTGCTGGTCGGAAAGGTAGCGCAGGAGGTTCTCGGCGGCGCCGGGGGACAGGGCGTGTTTCTCGGTGAGCAAACGCAGGGCGTCTTCGGCGGGCAGCGCGCGCAGGGTGCGGGACAGAGCGCCGATGGCCCTGCCGAACTCCAGGGGGCGGCCGGCGCGGTCGCCGTGCCAGAAGGGCATTTTGCCGGGTTCGCCCGGGGCGGGTGAGACCAGCACCCGGTCGTGGGTGATCTCCTCGATGCGCCAGGTGCTGGCCCCGAGCAAGAAGGTCTCGCCGACGCGGCTCTCGAAGACCATCTCCTCGTCCAGCTCGCCGACGCGGGCCGAGGCGCCGCGCTTGCCGCCTCTTTCCCCACTTGCGCCGCCCACCAGGAACACCCCGTAAAGGCCGCGGTCGGGGATGGCGCCGCCGCTTATCACCGCCAGGCGCCGCGCCCCCTCGCGGGTCTTGAGGGTGTTTTGCAGGCGGTCCCAGGTCAGGCGCGGGCGCAGCCCGGCGAACTCGTCGGACGGGTAGCGCCCGGAGAGCATGTCGAGGACACCGTCGAGGGCGCTCCGGGGCAACTCGGCGAAAGGAGCGGCTCGGCGCACCGCGTGCCACAGATCGTCCACCTTCCACTCGTCCATCGCCACCATGGCGACGATCTGCTGGGACAGGACGTCCAGGGCATTGCGCGGGTACCGCTGGGGCTCCACCGCACCCGCCTGCATGCGCTCGGAGAGTGCGGCGCAGGCCAAAAGATCGCCGCGGAACTTGGGCAGGATGACGCCCTTGCTGGGAACGCCGATGTGGTGCCCGGCGCGGCCGATGCGCTGGATGCCGCTGGCCACGCTGGGGGGGGCCTCTACCTGGATCACCAGATCGATGGCGCCCATGTCGATGCCCAGTTCAAGAGATGAGGTCGCCACCAGGGCCGGGAGCACGCCGGCCTTGAGCTGGTCCTCGATCTGCATGCGCTGCTCCCGGGCGATAGAGCCGTGGTGGGCGCGGACCACCTCGGTGCCGGGTACGGCGCCGGCCAGCTCATTCAGGGCCGCGGCCAGGCGCTCCGCCAGGCGTCGGCTGTTGACGAAGATCAGGGTTGAACGATGGGCCCGGATCAGCGAGAGGATGAGGGGGTGCATCGCCGGCCAGATGCTGGTGCGGCCCTCCCCCCTGGACGCGGGGCCGCTGGGGATTTCATCTAACAACCGCGACGCCTGCGGCGCTTCGCGATCGTCTATCAGCCGCGGCACCTGCGGCGCTTCGCGAATCAGCTGCCCCAGCTTGGCCATGTCCTCGACGGGGACCTCCACCCGCAGGTCGAGGGTCTTGCCGGCGCGGGCGTCGGCCACGGACACGCGCCTTTGGACGTGGCCGATCTCGCCTGGGTCGTCTCCTTGGATGCGGGCGCGGCTGGAACAAAATCCCCCGAGGTAGCGGGCGGCCTCGTCCACCGGCTGCACGGTGGCGGAAAGGCCGACGCGCTGGAGTCCGGTGGAGATATTGACGATCTCCTCCAGCCGTTCCAGGGAAAGGGCCAGGTGGGCGCCGCGCTTGGTCGGCAAAAGGGCGTGAACCTCGTCGAGGATCACCGACCGGACCGAGCGCAGGGCGGCGCGGGCCTCGGTGGTCAGAAGCAAGTAAAGGGACTCTGGGGTGGTGATCAGGATGTCGGCGGGGTGGCGCTGGAAGAGCGCCCGCTCCTTCTGGGAAGTGTCGCCGGTGCGCACGGCCACCTCGGGCAGGTGGAAGGGGTGGCCCATGCGCTCGGCATAGCGGGCCACGCCCACCAGCGGCGCCCGCAGGTTGCGCTCGACGTCGATGGCCAGCGCCTTCAGCGGTGAGATGTAGAGCACCCGGCAGCGCTGCTCCTTAGGTGGCACCGGCTCGAAGAGCAGCCGGTCGATGGCCGCCAGGAACGCCGCCAGGGTCTTGCCCGAGCCCGTCGGCGCCAGAATCAGGGTGGTCTCCCCAGCGACAAGGAGCGGCCAGGCCAGGGTTTGCGCCCGGGTGGGGGCCGCGAAGGAGCTGGCGAACCAGGCCGAAAGCGGCGCGTGGAAACCCGCCAGGGCCGGGTGGAGCAAGGGCCTCGCCGGTTCGGGGCCGGCTTGTTCTTTCGCGGCGGTCACGGGTTCATGAGATGACACAGAGTTGATTGGAGTGCAAAGGCCGAGTGTCCGCAGCGGACCCAACGGTGGCTGGCATGGGCCGATACTTGGCCGGTACTTGGCCGGTACTTGGATCGACCTCAGACCACTTGGCCAGGGAGTCCCGGATGGGCCTGCTCCGCCGGTCAGGAGACAGGCATGCGGTTGCGTGACGAAACCCAACGGAGGCATATTTTTCCGCCATTTGGTACAGTCTGTGGTAGTGTCCCAGATTGCCTGCGCTCGTGCCCTGGATATCCTCGAGGACGACGCCACACGAATGCACCCGAACCTTTCCGTCCAAAGTATTGCTGCCGAAGGCCCGGATACGTTGGTCGTGGTGCGGGCCGGGAGCTTCGAGGATCGCTTCTTCCCGCCGCTCCTGGCGGCGCGTGTCTTCCTGGATGTGCGCGGCCTGATCCACCAGGGCTGCGACAGCCGGCCCGCCGAATGGAACCCGGGGATGGAACACATCGGCATCGGCGATGGCGAGAGCGAAGAATGCCGGCGCTGGGCCTTCGCCCAGGAGATTTACAGCAACAACGGCCGCGGCACCGAGTCGGCCCACTTCCTGGAGCACTTGGTCCTCCAGATCGCCACCAACATCCGTGGCGACGATTGCCCCCCCCTCTACGGCGAGACAAGCTGGGACTTCCGCGAGATACCCGACATCTTCGTCATTCGCTTCCGCCAGGTCGATCCCGACGTGATCCAAGTGGCGCTCCAGCACAGCTCGGAGATCCTCAAGACCTGTGGCTACCGCCTGGCGCTGCCGCCGTCTTAAAGCGGGGCAGCAGCGCC
>JBBRLA010000255.1:0-10870 GCA_038231615.1 Polyangia bacterium
CTGGACGGGGTGGGCCTCTTCGGCACGTCGTCGGAGAAGTCGATCAAGCACCTGGCGGGAGACATCGCGCCCTTCGCCATTCTGAAGGCGGATCTGTGCGGGTCGCTTTTGCAGGGGCAGATGATCTTCTGGTCGCGGCGCTGGTACACCCCCAATCAGCCGGGCGAGTACGATGGGGCCCTTCTGCGCGTCGAGGGGCGCCCGCGGCTCTCGCAGCACGGCGGGGAGACCCGGCGGGCGGTGCCGCGATAAGTACGAGCGGGCGCGGACAGCCCCGTGCAGATTTCGCACACGTGCAAGGCGAACCGGATCTCTCATTCCCGGCACGCCAAAACGTGGCCGATCCCCATCGAGGAACAGGTTTCAACCGCTGATCACACCGCGGACATTTTTTCCTTGCCAGGTCTGCCGCGCCTGTGCTTTTCTGCGCCCCGGTTCTTGGGATTCAGGATTCAGGATTCAGATTGGTTAGGAGGGAATTGATGGACGACGGGACGAGCAAGATCATCGAACGCTTCGCCAGCCTGGCGGAGAAGAAGAACCCCGACCCGGCGCTGGCGCTGACCACGCCGGTGGAGGCGCTGCGGGCCGCCCTGGAACGCACCACGGCGCTCTTCAAGGGGGTGCTTCGCCCCACGCCGGGCGGGATCGACCCCAACGCCGTGGGCCGCAACCGCTTCCCCGATCTCGCGGGGGTCGCGACCGAGTTCGCCAGGGGGCTGACCAAACACCCCGAGATCGCCCAGGGGAACGCCTCCCCGGAGGCGATCACCGCCACGGTGAAGCTGGATCAGGCCACCGGCCGTCTGGTCTTTTGCGGCAATCGCTTCGCCGATGGCGGCACGACCGGGAGCGTCCTGACCGGCGCCGCGGCCCAGCACATCGGCATCGATGCCTGCGATCAGGCCACGGCCCGGATCGGCGACCCGAACACGCCGGGCGCCACCCGCGGCGCCATCACCGCGGCCTTCGAAGAGGCCCTGGCCACTCTGGCCAGATGGCACGCGCAGCAACAGGGGCAGCAGCAGCAGGGCGTGCGCACCGTGACCCCCTATCAGCAGCAGATCGACCAGGCCGGAAAGGACCATCTCCTGACCCAGGCCGTGGAATCCTACCTCACCCACGTCAAGAATGGAGGCACGGCGTCATGACCCGCAAGGCAGATCCACAACACAAGACCGGCGGAACGCCCGCCACAGCGACCCACCCGGCCCACGGAACAGCGACCCACCCGGCCCACCCGGCCCACGGACCCGGCAAGAAGGGAACCAAGCCGTCCATCGATCCGAACCTCATCGCCAACCTGGGTCGTAGCGGGTTCACCGGCAGCCTGGGGGGGGTCCAGATCAGCCTCGCCGGGCAGGCCGCCCGGGTCAAGGATGTGCTGGAGCAGGACCCGCTGGGCTTGAATACATTGCTGCTCGAAATGGCCGGCATCGCCGTCGAGGTCCTGCCAGGCGGGGCGCTTTCCCCGATGCAGCAGGGGGTGTATCTACGCCAGTCGATGCCAAACCTCAACACCTTCCTCGTCTGCGTCGACGACGCGGTGCAGCTCCTGGCCCCGAGCGCGGGCCTGGTCACTACGGATCCGGCGGCGATGATGGCGCTCCTGGACAAGAAGGACCAGTACGAGGGGTTCATGCTGCTGGGCATGGAGATGATCAACGCGGGCATGGACCAGCGCGAGATCACCGGGGCCTTCCTGGTATATCTGATCGACGAGGTGCTGACGGCGCTGAACCATTTCTTCGCCGATCCCAAGGTGCCGGTGGAGAAGAAGGACCAGGTGCTGAAGGACTTCGGGCCGGCGCTGCTGGAGCTGGACGACGTGCTGAAGGCGCCGCAGGTGCGCAAGAACGCGCTGGCCAACCTGCGCGGCGACAAGGCGCTGAGCGCAAAGGAGGCCCAGCAGGTCGCGGCGGACGCCGAGGTGGCCCTGCGGGTGCGTCAGAACCTGCTTCTGCCCAGGGAGGCGCTCTTCGCGGCGGCCCGGCGCTTCCAGCAAACCCCCCCGCCGGACACCAGGGTGCTCCTCGACAATGGAACCGCGGTGGACACGGCAGTGAAGGCGCACACCGGTGGGCCGCGGATACTTTGACATCCCGAACATGACGAACAAGAAGAATCCGGCCCCTGAGTTGGATCGTTCGCCGGGGCCGCGGACCTTCGGACAGTTCTTGCTGTGGACGCGGACCATCCAGGGCCTGAGCCAGAAAGAGATGGCCAAGCTGCTTGGCCGGACGGCAACCACCGTCTGCGGCATGGAGAAAGGCAGACATCTGGTGAGTCCCCGTCTCGCCATCAAGATTGCCAGGAAATGCGGCGTGTCCGAGGCGGTCGCAGTGCAGACCGCCCTGATGGACAAGCTCCGCCAGGACGGGGTCTCCATGAGCGTCACGGTCCATCCGGAAAAGGGGCAACCGACCCGGGCGGGGCGAATGGCCCAGTCAACCCTGTCACGCCCGTCCGCAAAGCCCCCGCTCAAGGCGCCGACTGCCACGACGCAAAAGAAGGAAACTTCCCGGCGCCTCGCCGCCGCTCACGCCCGCCGATCGAAGGGCGCAACGGGGGGCGCGCTTACTTGAAGCATCGGCGTCGATCAGTGCGGCCCCTACATCGAGCGGGCCCGGGAATCTGGAGTTGCGTCCGTGAGCGACTGAGCCTAAGCTGACTGGTAAATGGGTTCTGTCAAGCGGCAAGCCATCAAAGTCTTTGTCCACGAGGCCGTCGGCATCGGCGGCCAGCGCATCTACGTCTTCGGCGCCTGACGCAACTTCCCGCCTTTCCTGCTATCATCAAGCTCCGGGGACCCCGGTGCCCACCACGGAGTAGACCCATGGCTCTCAACAGCAAACTCAGCTTGGCGGCAATCCTCAGCGGGGTCGGCATGGATGTTATCGGTAAAGCCCCAGGCCGCCTGGCTTGGAGGCCCGCCTGAGCCTCCCTTGGACCCACGCCGACCCACCCGGCGCAGAGCCGCCCTGGTGGCAGTTTCTGTACGACGAGACCCTGGCCGACCTGTTCCTGGCCCGCACCGATCCCGCCGAGCTTCAGTCGACCCTCGACCTGCTCTGGGACCGCCTCGGCCTGTCTCCCGGCGCCATCGTCTTCGACCAGTGCTGCGGCATCGGCACCCTGGCCATCCCCCTGTCCCTGCGGGGCGTGCGGGTCATCGGCGTCGATCAGTGCGGCCCCTACATCGAGCGGGCCCGGCGCGAGGCCGTTCAGGCCGGTGCCGCCGGCACGACCTGCGAGTTCCACCAAGGCGACGCCTTCCGCTTCCTCCCCGATCGCCCCTGCGACGCCGCCCTCAACTGGCGCACCGGCTTCGGCAACGCCCCCGACGATGAGCAGAACCTGCTCATGCTCAGATGCGCCTTCGCCGCCCTGCGCCCGGGTGGCGCCTTCGCCCTGGACTTCCAGAATGTGTCCGGCGTGCTGCGCGGCTTCAAGGAATGCATGGTCTGCCGCGGGACCGTAAAGCGCCCCGGCCCGCATGACTCACAGGACGACAGCCACGGCCAGGTCGTGCTGCTGCGCGAGAGCTCCGTGGACCTTGGCCGGGGCCTCCTCTTGCAGACCTGGACCTATTTTCTGCCCTGCGGCGAGCGCCGGGTACGCCACAGCGCCGTGAGGCTTTATCTACCCCATGTCCTGGGCCAGATGCTCCACCGCTGCGGCTTCCGCGACATCCAGTTTTTCGGCGATGTCTCCGGCGCGCCCCTGCACCTGGACAGCCCGCGCTGCATCGTCGTTTCCCGCAGGCCCCCTTTACCCGACCCGAGGCCGTGACATGTCGGAACCCGCCTTAACGTTCATCAGTCGCACCGCCCCCAAGACCCACCCCGCCCTGCGCCAGGCCCTCTACGATGGGACCGTCTTCCACTTCCCCAAAAGCGCCGCCACCACCCGCATCGCCACCCAGGCCACCGCCCTCCTGTCCGCCGAGCTTGCCCCCGGCCCCATCCGCGAGGCCCAGTTCCGCCTGACCAACGAGGAGTTCTTCCAGCGCATCGGCAGGATTCGCAAAATCCTCTTCACCGCCCGCCCCTTCCACCAGGCGGTGCGCGAAGTCCTTTGCGACCACGGCTTCGACCCCGGCGAGAACGCCTTCGACCCCCTGCGTCTGCGCGTCGTCACCCACCGCGGCTTCGAGATCGAGAGCGCCGCCCCGGTGTATTACGCCCACCGCGATACCTGGTACGGGCACCCCCAGTGCCAGATCACCTGGTGGATCGCCCTGCACGACGCCTCCGATGAAGAGACCTTCGAGTTCTACCCCGACTACTTCGACCAGCCGGTGCCCAACAACTCCGAGACCTTCTGCTATGATGAATGGGTCAAAAACGGCTGGGGCCTGAAGATCGGCTGGCAGAACATCAACGCCGGCAAGACCGCCCGTTACCCCGGGCAGACCGCCGAGGTCGAGCTGCGCCGTCGCGAGTCCTTCTCCTGCGCGGCCGGGGACCTCTTGCTCTTCGCCGGGTCCCACTTCCACCAGACGCGCAAGAACCTGACCGGGCGCACCCGCTTCAGCCTCGACTTCCGCACCGCGCATCTGCCCGATTACAGAAGCGGCATCGGCGCCCCCGGGGTCGACAACCGCTCCCGCGGATCGGCGGTGCCAGACTACGTCCAGCCCTGAGAGCCCGCGCGACCTCTGGCAACTGCGGCAACCGGTCGCCGCCTCCTCCGGGTAGGGGAGCCGAAAAAAGTTTGACTCCACGGCCCCATATGATCGATAAGCAAGCCATGTCTACCGGCGATGAGCGGGGTTTGCGGCCATGAAGATGACACACCGGGAGATCTACGAGTGGTTGCTGCACGTGGATCGGCGGGAGGCGCTGCTTGCCCAGGTGCGCCTGCAGGTGATCGGCCTGGACATGCTGGATCCCAGCGAGATGCGCGTGGCAGAGGCGCAGCCCTTGCCCTATGTGCTCCTCGGCGAGCGCACGGACGACCCCGACCTCAAGGCGAGCTGTACCTCGCTCTACCTGGACCTGCGCCCGCTGGCGGCCCCTCGCCCCGACTCCGACTTCTACTTTCCGCTGATCGCGGCGGCGGACCCGGACCCGGTGCACATCCGCCACGAGGTACAACACCTGCACGACCTCCTCGATCTGTGTCAGCGAATGCCGAAGTATCCCTACTGGGCGCGACGCTCGGCCCTGGGCAACATCACCCGAGCGAGCCAGATCAAAGAGTCCGCCGACCTCGAGGTGTTCAAGATCTTCACGCTGGAACCCCAGGCCTTCCGCTTGGACTATGAGGGCGGCGAAACCACCCTCCCCGGCCCCGTGCTCTGGGGGGTGGACCTGACCTACCGCACTGCCTCCGAGGACGAGTTTGTCAACCTGCGGGTCGCCGGCTACGTGATGCAGCTCGACCTCCGCTTCCTGAAGAAGTTTCCCCGCGAGGGCGACCGGATCCGCAAGGCCATCCGCGTCGCGGCCAACCGGCATGGGCGCGACTTCTTCGGCCCCGAACCCTATCAACGCGCCGAGGCCCTGTATCACCAGATGCGACAGAGCATGGCCAGCCGCCTCTACCACCGCTCGGCGCACACCCTCTGAGGGTAGCCGTCCGTCGTGGGGTTTTCATCGCCCCCGTCAAAGGCCATCCCCGCCACCATACCGGCCATCCCCGCCACCCATGGGCTTCCGGTTAAGCCACAGACGGGACTTTCAAGAAACCGGTTGCTTTTATGCGTCCAGGCCGGTTCTGAATGGACCACGATATCGAACTGAACAACGACAGATGGACTCATCTTCGTCGGTGCCCTTAACCGGAAGCACATGGATTCAGCACTTCCGCAGCGCACCACTAGAGCCAAGTTGACGAAAAGTCATTTTAGCAAGAAGCACATGGCCGGAGCAGATTTTGGCGCACCCCCGCAGCGACTGAGGAGGCGTACTACTGTACGTGACCGAGGAAGCGTGGGGGCACTCCCCACGGACTCGCATTCGCGAGTCCGCGTGGGCCCTCCCATGGCCTCGCGAATGCGAGGACATGGGGGAGAGGTACGCCAAAATCTGCTCCGGCTAGGTGCTTCTGTTTAGCGCAGCGGCGCACAGACCGATGAGCATGCCAGGGTCTTGGCGTTGCACACGCCGCTCTTGCAGTCGTTGTCGGCGGCGCAGGGGCCGCCATCGCTGGAGGTGTCCTGACAGGTGCCGCTGCCGTTCAGCGCGCTGCACTGCCCGGTGAGGCAGGACTGGCCGCCGGGGAGCCCCTCGCAGGCGCCGCCGACGTCCCCGGCGGCCTTGCAGGTGCCGCTGGCCGGGCTGCAATACAGGGTGAGCTGGCAGACAGCGCCCTGATCCTGGTTGCACGCATCGCCGATCTTGCCCTGCGGCCGGCACGCCCCGGCCTTCATCGAGACCAGGTCGGCGCCGACACAAACCATGCTGCCGGCGCAGTCCAGGGTGCCGAAACACGACGCGCCGGTGGGCTTGCCGGTGGTGCAGGCATAGGTTGTCGCGGGGAGCTGCTGCAGGCAGCGGTCGCCGCCCTTGCAGGAAGACGGCACCTGCCCCGGGTCGCAGGTCGAGCCAGTGGCCAGGTTCTTCTTCCGGGCGGCGCAGGTGCGGTGGCCCTGGCCGTCGCCGTGACAGAAGCTGCTTGTGTCGCATTCGGCGTCGGAAGCGCAGCTGGAACCGGGCCCGCCGCGCTTGTGGCACACGCCGTCGTCGCCGCAGGTGGACTGGTCGGGGTTGCACTGGCCCTTGCCGATGCCGCACTGGGTGCCGGGGGGCAGGTAGGCGCCGCAGTTGCCGGTGCCGCAGGGGCGCTTCACCGCCCCCAGGTCGCAGTAGCCTCCCATGCACTCGCCCTGGAGGCGGCACAGGCCGCCGGGGCCGACCTGAGGCAGGTACTCCTTGCCGCCGGTGATGCAGTCCTGAATGGCGGCGAAGGCGTCGCTGATGTCGCAGGCGGCGGTGCCAAGCGAGGAGAAGCAGTCGGTGGTAAGCTGCACTCTGCCGATGCCCACCTCTTGGTTGATGGTCGCTTCCAACTCGGGCGCTACCGCCAGCAGGCTGGTGTGCTGGAGCTGGGGCGCCCGCGACGAGTCGAGCACGCCGCAGCGCTGGAAGTATTCGGCGATCGAATTGTTGAAGGCGGACCGGTAATCGGTGAAGTTGAGGACCGGCGGGTCTGTCTGACACGAGCACAGGGGTAGGAGAAGGAGGAAGCGGACAAAAACACTTCTCATCGTTTCACGATGAAGCGTCGGGCAAAAACTTGCAAGAGGTTCGGTGGGCCCGTCTGAAGGTCTGAAGCGGGTTGCGTGGTCTTTGGTGGCAGGCTAAGGTCAGCCTCCTGCTGGCCGGCACTTCCTGAAGAATCAGCCGCCGGTCAGGTACTTGGAAAGGTATTCGCTGTAGTGGGATTCTTCGGGGAGCTTCAGGTCGATGACCAGGCGGGGGCTGCGACCCTCCTCGGAGACCAGGTACACCGCGGCGCCGTGGCGCTGCCAGGCGGGCAGGGCCGGGTAGTCGAGGTTGTGCTGCTGGAGGAACTCGACCTTTTCTTCCTGATTCAACCCGTCGAGGATGGTGGGGATGGCCCGGGGATCGGCAACGGTCTGCGAAAGGACGTGGGAGGCGTGCCGTTCGAGCGCCGCGGCCTCCGAGTACATGCGCCGGGAGCGGAAGTAGTCCCGGGCCATCTCGGTGGAGGGGATCTCGTAGAGACGGGCGTCAAAGGTGATGACGTCGCCCAGGAGCAGGGAAAGCTTGGCCGAGGCCTCGCCGGCCAGCCGGCTCATCAAGCGCCTGGCATCGCTGCCCTGGGAGGTGGCATAGAGCAAAAGGTCAGTGCGGTCGGCGTAGCCGAAGCTGCACCCCAGGGTCCCGGCCAGGTGGGCCAGGGTCTTCAGCAGCGCCTTCTGGAAGGCGGCGTCGAAGGGTCGCTGGTAGCGATCTTCCTCCAGCCTTTCCTCGAAGCGCCTGCCGACGAGATGAGCCACGAGGGGCTTGCCGGTGGCCAGGGGCCGGTCGGCGAAAACCTCGAAGGGCATCATCTGCTCGGGGAGCAGGAGCGAATTCATTGCGAAAGAGTATAGCAAAAGGGGCCGGTTATCGCTGTGCGATATAGTAGGCCAGCACCAGGCCCAGGAGCGCTAGCGACGAGAAGACGAGAATGCGAAGGCGCGTGCGGCCAGGCGTCTTTCGGACGTCCGGGCCTTTGAGGCCGGCTTTGACGGCCCGAAAGAGGCCCCGCAGCCGGGCGATCGTGACCCGGGCGCTTGGCGACCTGGGCAAGGCCACCGCGGTCTCGGAACGATGGGCCCCATCGTCGCCGTGCTCCGCGGGCAGCATCAGGCGCCGCGGATAGGTCGAGCCGTCGCCGAGCATGTGGGTGGTCAGGCCGCCGCTGCCCTGGCCGGGCACGGCGATGAAGTGGGTGCGGTCGGGGTCCCGGGGCAAGGGGGTCAGGTGCTCCTGAGACGCATCCAGATAGGGGTTGTCACATCGCGTCAGGAGGGCCTCTTCCGGATCCTCCCTAGGCCTAGGCCTAGGCCTGGGCCGGTCGTCGGCCATCGCCGAGGGGTGGCCCGCGCGGGGGACACCGGCGTCCTTTGGCGGGAGAGACCGATCGGAAAAGTCCATCGTCTCGCGGGTCTCGTTCTCCTCCTTGATGAGGGGATGGGTCCGCTGTCCGGAGACTTCTCCCACCTCGGTGACATCGGCGGCGGCAGCGGCGGCTTCATACGCGTCCTTGGGGGCGAAGAGGGAGCGCAGGAAGTGCGCCATCTCTTTTTTCCCGTGGCGCTTCCCGTGGCGCGTGCCGTGGGCCTCGGCCACCTGTGCCAGAAAGGCCGTCAGGTCCACCCGCAGCGCCTCGGCAGTGGGGTAGCGCCGCGTCGGGTCGCGATCGAGAAGGCGCATGACCACCGCGGCCAGCGATTCGGGGTAGTCGGGACACAGGTCCAGGGGGGACGGGATGGGCTCCTCGACAATCTGCCGCATCACCACCTCGGGGCGCCCCTTGAAGAGGCGCTGCCCGCAGGTCAGTTCGTGCAGGATCACCCCCAGGGAGAAGAGGTCCGCCCGCCGGTCGATGGGGGCGCCGAGGATCTGCTCGGGGGCCATGTAGTTGTACTTGCCGGCCACGCCGCGCTCGGGGCAGTGCAGCGGGATCTGCGCCCGCGCCACGCCGAAGTCCACCAGCTTGATGGCCCCGCGGAAGGAGATCATCACGTTGCCCGGCGAGATGTCGCAGTGGACGATTTCCAAGGGGCGTCCATCCGGGCCGCGCAGCTCGTGGGCGTGGGACAGGCCGCGAGCGACCTTCTCGCAGAGCGCCACCGCCAGGTCCCGTGGCACCGAGACCCGCCGGGTGGTGCACGCCCGCAGGACCTCGACCAGGTCGTGGCCCGGGATGTACTCCATGGCGATGTAGCGCAAGCCCTGCACTTCGCCATTCGAGTAGACCCGCACCAGGCTCGGGTGGTTCAGCAGAGCGCCGATCTGCCCCTCATCCAGGAACAGGGAGATGACCTTGGGGTTGTCGAGGTAGCGGGCCTGCACCCGCTTCAGCACCAGGGGCTCCTTGCGCCCGGGCTCGCGCACCAGATACAGGTCGGCCATTCCCCCCGCCGCCAGGTAGCGGATCACCTGGAAGGGGCCGAAGTGTTCGCCTACCGGATGCAGATGCGGTGGGTGCGGCATCTCCAGCGCCTGGCCGCCGCCGCCGAGGCCTGACCTGTCCACGGGGTTGTCCACTGGATCATCGCGCCGGGATCACAGGTTGTGCAGACGCCGCGCGCTCTGGATCGCCGCCTGCGCCTCGGGGGACACCGCGTCCCCTCGGCGTCTGTCTAACCCTGGCCCTGGCCCTGGCCCTGGCGCCGACCCGGGTGGGCGATCCCCCAGCAGCGTCTCCATCATCGCCACCACGCTCTTGCCCAGGGCATCCAGGTTGTAGCCCCCTTCCAGCACCGCCGCCAGGCGCGGCTGCACCGATAACAGCATGCGGGTCAGCTCGGCGAATCCGTCTTCGGAAAGCGCCATCCCGGCCAGGGGATCGCGGTGGTGGGCATCAAACCCCGCCGACACCAGGATGAGGTCGGGGGAGAAGCGGCGCAGCGCCGGCAGGACCACCATCTGGAAGCACAGCCGGTAGGCATCGTCGCCGCAGCCCGGTGGCAAGGGGACGTTGATCTGGCTGCCCCGGGCCAGCCCCTCCCCGGTGGCGTTGACCTCGCCGCTGCCCGGGTAGAAGGGATACTGGTGGGTGCTGATGAAGAGCACGTCCGGGTCCGCGACGAAGATGTCATCGGTGCCGTTGCCATGGTGGACGTCGAAGTCGACGATTGCCACCCGGGCTCCCTGTGCGCGAGCGGCGGCGGCGGCGATGGCCACGTTGTTGAGCAGGCAGAACCCCATGGCCTGGCCGCGGGTGGCGTGGTGCCCGGGGGGGCGCACCGCGGCGAAGCCGTTGTCGTCCTGGCTGGACAGCACTTTGAGGGCCAGGTCCACCGCGGCCCCGGCGGCGCACAGGGCGGCCTGCAAGCTGCCCGGGCCATAGTAAGTATCCGGGTCGAGCCAGCCGGTGGCGTTTGGGTGATCGTCTCCCATGCGGGCGGACAGGTCATCCAGGTGGTCCGCGGTGTGGACCCGCAGGATCTCTTCCCGGGTCGCCGGGCGAGGGTGAAGGGTGCAGCAGCGCCCGCGCAGCTCGGCCCGAGAAAGGGCCGCGTCGATGGCGACGAGCCTCTCGGGTCGCTCGGGGTGCTCGCCGATGAGACGATGCAGGCGAAAGATCGCGTCGGTGCACAGGTAGGTCGCCACGTTTCGATCATACATAGGTTCAGGTCCCGGGCGACTGGAAACATACGCCCTCTGACGGTACTACACCAGCGTCC
>JBBRLA010000256.1:0-10850 GCA_038231615.1 Polyangia bacterium
CGGCGCTTCGCGCTTCGCTGCCATCACCGCGGCGCTTCGCGCTTCGCTGCCATCACCGCGGCGCTTCGCGCTTCGCTGCCATCACCGCGGCGCTTCGCGCTTCGCGATAATAAGGTGCACCGCCTCGGGACGGATCTCCGCGGCCAGGTCGGGCGGCAGGTTCACCACCTGAAGGCGCTTGCGATAGGTCCCGGGGACCTTGTGGTCCTCCGTGGCCGCGTCCACCACCACCTCGGGGGTGCCTTTCAACTGCTCCAGGGCCAGCGCCGGCCCGCGCAGCACCACGGTGGCCACCTCGGGCTGCAACTGAATGTCGGCAAGATGCGACGACCCGGTCACCGTGATCTGCACGTTCGAGTAGGTGCGTTCGACAATGGTGCGTTCGATTTCGATGTGTACCGCGATCTCGGGGGACTCGGCGAAGCGCACATGGTGGGGAGCCGGGGCTAGCTTGGCCGTCAGGCCCACCGGGCCCTTGAGGTCGGTGACCCGTACCGGGCGCGTCTGGGCATTGCGCATGCCCTCGATGGCCCCCTTGGCGCCGGTCACCTTGATGGTCTTGGGCATCACCGAGACCTTGCCCAGACGGTAGCCCTCCGCCGGCTCGCCTTCGATGACCGGCTGCACCGGCAGTTCCTTCTCGATGCGCGGCTCGAAGGTCAGAGTGACCGAGGGAGGATTGAACGTCCCCACCCGCAGGCCCGGGGGCAGGCGCACCAGGTCCTCGGTGAAGCGCAGCTCCCCGTCCTCCCGCTTGGACAGGTCGATGGTGATGGGGTCCAGTTCGGTCTCGGAGTAGCGGCTGGCCCGGCTCCACGGGCCGCGGATGGACACCTTGGCCTCGGTGGTCAGGTCGGAGGTGATCACCCGGCCCGCGGGCTCGATGTAGTTGATGCGCACATAGGCCGGCGTGCTGGCGTCCCAGTCGCTGCGCACCAGAAAAAGGATCACCGATAGCACCAGCGATAGGACTTTGAGCGGGGCGTCCTCGATGAAAACCTTGTGAAGAAAGGCGCGCATGACTCAGGGCTGCTCGATTTCTGGCTCTCGGCCCGGCGCGTGTCCCGGCCCTGGTTCGTGTCCCAGTGCCGGCCCTGACCCTGTCTCGTGTCCCAGTGCCGGCCCCGGCCCCGCAGGAGCGGACATCTCGCCCCCAGGATGGGTCTCCGCATCTCCGGGCGACCGCGCCTGGGTCTCGTCGTCCCGAGGCACCAGGGGCAATACCACTGCTGGCAAGATCGCCTCGTCGCCGGCCGCCCTGCGCGGGGTCATCGCCGACGCCGCGATGCTGGGGCGCGACATCGGCTGGGTCACCACCAGCGAAAGCAGGTCGATTTGCTTGCCGCCCTCCATGCCGGGTTTCATCTGCTGGGCCCGCACCTCCACTGCCTCGCTGCCTTCCCTGCCCTCGGTGCCGTCGTCGCCCTGGCCGCCCTGGGGCCGGGCCTCCTTGGGCGCTTCCCTGGGGGGCCCGGTGCGCCCCAGGCCCACCCTGGGCGGCGTCGGCCGCGGCCCCTTGGTCTTCTTCTGGAAGAGCCCGAGCAACGCCTTGCGCAGCGTCGGAGGCGCCAGGTCCCGGGCGATGTTGCCGTTGAAGCACAGCGACACCAGCCCGCGTTCCTCGCTGATCACCACCACCACCGCGTCGGTCTGCTCGGTGATGCCGATGGCGGCGCGGTGCCGGGTGCCAAGCTGCTTGTCCAGCTTGGCATTGGCCGACAGAGGCAAAAGTGCCCCCGCTTGCTGCACCCGCAGGTTCTTGATGATCACCGCCCCGTCGTGCATGTGGTTGTCGGCATCGGGGATGAAGAGCGTGACCAGCAGTTCCTTGGTGACCTTGGCGTCCAGCTCGACCCCGGCCTCGCCCAGGTGGTCCGCCAGGTCGGCGTCGCGCGCCAGCACGATCAGGCCGCCGATGCGGTGCCGGGACAGCTCGTCGGCCGCCTGCACCACCTCCTCGATGACGTAGGTCTCCTCGTACTGCCGCCGACGGAACAGGTTCTGGCCGACCTGGATGAGGCCCCGCTGGATGTCATGCTGGAAGATGACGATGAGCAGGATGATGAAGTAGTTGATCAGGTTCTCGAAAAGCCACGACACGGTGGTCAGTTCCAGGCGCCGCGCCGCGAAGAAGAAGGCCGCGATGAGGGCCACGCCGACCAGCATCTGCGCGGCCCGGGTGCCCCGGATGAGCTTGAGTACCCGGTAGATGACGTAATAGACGATCAGGATGTCGGCGCTGGTGATCAGCGCCTCGCGCAGGGTCAGGCCGCGAAGGTAGTTGGTGAGGGCGGTGATCACCAGGATCTTCAGCTCGTGGATCATTCCCGCGCCGCCTCCCGCACCGCGGACAGCACGGAGAGCGCCGCCCGGGTCGCGGCCACGTCATGCACCCGCACCACCGCCGCCCCCCCCAGCGCCGCCAGCACCGCCGCGGTCACCGAAGGGACCAGCCGCTGCGCGGGGGGCACGAGGGTCCCCGGCGCAGCCCGCCCTCCAAGCCTGCCCAGGAAGGACTTGCGAGACGCCCCGATCAGCACCGGCCCACCGACCAGCCGCCGCAGCCGGTCGGTCTGACCCAAGAGCGAGAGGCTCTGCGCCGCGATCTTGGCAAAACCCAGGCCCGGGTCGAAGATCGCCCGCCGCAGCAGGGCCGGATCTTCGCCGAGCAGCCGAGAGGCCGTTCGATTCAGTTCGGCGGCCACCGAGAGACACAGATCGCCGTCGTACTGCGTCTGCTGGGACATGGTCTGCGGCGTGCCCCGGGAGTGCATCAGCACCACCCCGTCGAACTGCCGCAAGAGCGCCTGCACTTCTTTTGGCAAAAGCCCCTGCTCCAGAAGATCCTGAGGGAAAGGCAGGTTCAGCAGGCCGATGCCCGCCGCCGCCGCCGCCGCCGCCACCGCGACGTGGCGGGTATCGACCGAGAGGACCACCTTGAGCCGGGCGCGGAAGATCCCCGGCAGCACGGCGGACAGCCGGGTCCATTGTTCGTCTGGGGAGACCGGGGTGGCACCGGGGCGGGTGGATTCGGCGCCCAGGTCCAGGATGTCGGCCCCTTCGGCCACCAGTTCCTCGGCGCGGCGCACGGCGATCGCCGGGTCCAGGTAGAGGCCCCCGTCGGAGAACGAGTCCGGGGTCAGGTTGAGGATGGCCATTACCGCGGTATGGCCGTCGCGGACATGGAGTTCGCTGCCGTCGTCGCAGCGCAGCCTGGGGCCGACCATAGCGGGCTTTTCCGGCATGCCGGCGGGGAAGTCTTTCGGCTGGCTACGACCCTCCAGCATCATCCTGCCTAACGATCAGCAAGGCGGGCGCCGGGGCAAGCATCGAGTTTGCCCACAGGAACCCGCGAACAAAAAAAGGTCGGCTCGGACCTGCTTTCAGTTATACGCCATTGTGGGCGGTGGCGCTGCTTTCGGCTGCGGTCGGGACGACTTTTTTTCGCCACCGTCCGGCAGTGACCCTCGGGCACCGCCGCGGGCGACTCAGGCCTTCTCAGGCTCCGGCGCGTCCAGAATCCCTGCCGGCCGGCCAAACAGACTCGGCCGCTTGTTTGCCTCTGGGCCGGGTGCTGTCGTCGTCGTGGCCCGCACTGGGGGCCGATGCGGCAATGTCCCCCCGGCCATCAGGATGTCGATGTCATCCCCGCTCAGCGTCTCATGCTCCAGCAGCGCCTCGGCCATCTTCTTCAGGTCCGACAGGTGCGTCTCGACGATCTTCCGCGCCCGGTCGTACTGCTCCATGACGATGCGCTTGACCTCCCCGTCGATCACCCGCGCCGTCTCCTCGGAGTAGTCCTGATGCTGCGCGATCTCCCGCCCCAGGAAGATGTGCTCCTCCTTCTTCCCGAAGGTCAGCGGCCCCAGCTTCTCGCTCATCCCCCAATTGCACACCATCTTGCGCGCCATGTCCGTCGCCTGCTCGATGTCGTTCCCGGCACCCGTCGTCAGGTGCCCGAAGATCAGCTCCTCGGCCACCCGACCGCCCATGCAGAACGCGATCATCCCCTCGGCCCATTCCTTCGTCGCGCTCAGGCGATCCTCCGTCGGTAGCTGCTGCGTCACCCCCAGCGCCGGCCCACGAGGGATGATGGTCACCCGGTGGATCGGGTCCGTGTTCGGCACCATCCGCGACACCAGCGCATGCCCCGCCTCGTGGTACGCCGTAATCCGCTTCTCCCTGTCCGAGATGACCATCGACTTGCGCTCCGGGCCCATGAGGACCTTGTCCTTGGCCTCCTCCAGGTCGCGCATCTCGACGACGTCCTTGTCCTTGCGCGCGGCCAAAAGCGCCGCCTCGTTGACCAGCGACTCCAGGTCGGCCCCCGAGAACCCCGGCGTGCCCCGCGCCACCACCGACAGGTCCACATCGCTGCCGATGGGCACCCGCCGGACATGCACCCGCAGGATACCCTCGCGCCCGCGCACGTCCGGCCGCGGCACCACGATGCGCCGATCGAAGCGCCCCGGCCGCAGGAGCGCCGGGTCCAGCACGTCCGGGCGGTTGGTCGCCGCGATCATGATGACGCCCTCGTTCGACTCGAAGCCGTCCATCTCGACCAAAAGCTGGTTCAGGGTCTGTTCCCGCTCATCATGGCCGCCGCCTAGCCCGGCCCCGCGATGGCGCCCCACCGCGTCGATCTCGTCGATGAAGATGATGCACGGCGCATGCTTCTTGCCCTGTTCGAAAAGGTCCCGCACCCGGCTGGCGCCGACCCCGACGAACATCTCGACAAAATCGCTGCCCGAGATGCTGAAGAAAGGTACCCCGGCCTCCCCGGCGATGGCCCGGGCCAGCAGGGTCTTGCCCGTGCCCGGCGGTCCCATCATCAGGACCCCCTTGGGGATGCGCCCGCCCAGACGGGTGAACTTCTTCGGGTCCTTGAGGAAGGCGATGATCTCCTCGACCTCTTCCTTGGCCTCCTCGACGCCGGAGACGTCGGCGAAGGTGACCTTGTTCTGATGGTCGGTCAGAAGCTTGGCCTTGGCCTTGCCGAAGTTCATCGCCTTGCCGCCGCCCGCCTGGATCTGCCGCATGATGAAGAGGGCGAATACCACCATCAGGACCACCGGCAAGATGTTGGCCAGGATCACCGTCAGCCAGCCCGCCTCGTCGCGCTTCTCGATCTCGTACTTGATCTTGGCCTTGTCCAGGGCGGCCAGGACCGTGGCCGCGCCCTGGTCGGTGGGGCCGACGATGGTGGCCTTGTCGTGAGGTTTGTCCGAGTAGGAGATATGGTAGTTCTGGCCGTCGATCTTGACGCTGGCGATGTGGCCGGGGTTTTCGTACACGTCCTTCATGAACTGACTGAAGCTGGGTTTCGCTTCGCCACCGGCTCGGTTGCCCGTGATGAGTTGATAGACGGTCACCACCGCCAGAAGGAGCATCAGCCAGAGAAGGATGGTCTTGTGCGACTGTCGCAACGCGTACCTCGCGTGATGGAAAAGAAGCGGCCTACGGATGAATCGGTTCGTTCAAGAGGCCCTTTGGGTCGAGAGACGGACCTTACCTGATTATTGCACACGGGTCCGGCCAGTCAAACCCGATGAAGCCCCGGATGTGCATATTTGTTGACATTGCATGAGGAACGTCACAGAAGCCGGCAGACCAGCACCGGGCCCGCCGGGGCCGGGCGAGCGGTCTCTGCCGCGCGGTGGCCGGCGACCCACAGGATCTCGTCGTCGTCGCCAGCGCCGGGGTCGGGCGGCCCCTGGCAAAGCAGGACCACGGCGGCGCGCTCGGCGCGAGGGACCTTGTCGTCGATGAGGAGGTCGCTGACCTTCTTGTGCCCACTCATGCCGCGGACCCGGATGCGGTCCCCCGGCCGCGCGGGGCGCAGGAAGAGCGGGAAGCGTACCCCCTGCACATCGAAGCAGGCCGTGCGCCGGGGATCGATGGACCGCGGCGCCTGCTGCGCTTCGCGATCGGTGGACCGCGGCGCCTGCGGCGCTTCGCGATCGGATTCCAGGGGCGGAGCGTCCCGCAGTTCCAGAAGGATCGCCGTGTCGCCGAGGCAGTATTCGCCGGGGGCGGGGATCGCGACGGTGATGGCGGGTTGTGAGGCGGTGGGTTGGGCCGCGGGTTGCGAGGCAGTGGGTTGGGCGGCATGATGCAGGACGGTGGCTGGGACCACGGGTTGCGGGACGGTGGCTGGGGCTGCGGCGGGTATCAGAGAAGTTGGCGTGACGGCGTGGGTCCCGCGCAAGTGCAGCACTCCATACCGTCGCTCCGCTCGCCCCCCGGGCAAATCAATCGCGGCGCTGCCCTCCGTGCGTCGGCACATCGCGAGCACATCCTCCACGTGCCGATGCGACACCTGCGGTAGGACCCGCCGGATCACCCGCGACGAGAGGGCCCGTGGCAGCGCCACCAGCCCAACCACGGGCAAGAGCACCTCGCCCGCGGGCAGCGGACCCCCCAAAAGCTGCCGCAACGCGGCCTCGGCCTGTTCGTCCAGATAGTCCGCGTCCGACCGCAGCAGCGCCGCCAGCTCCCCGAGGTGCCCGTCCAGGTCCCCCCGCTCCCGCCGCAAGAGCGGCAGCATCTCGTGCCGCAACCGGCTGCGCTGGTAGCGCCGGTCCTGGTTCGTGGGGTCCTCGCAAGCCAAGATCTCCGCCGAGGCCAGAAACGCCGCGACGTCCTCCCGGCGCATCCCCAGAAGCGGCCGGATCAACAGCACCGGTCCATCTTGCCCGAGGTCCCGGCCCGGCCCCTGTTGCCCCGCGTCCCCGCCCAGCCGTGGCGCCAGTTCCCGTCGAGGGGCCATCCCTGCCAACCCGCACAGCCCGGCCCCGCCGAGCAACCGCATCAGCATCGTCTCCGCCTGATCGTTCAGCGTGTGCCCGACCGCCACCGCCTGTGCCCCCTGCACCTGAGCCAGCCTCGCCAATGCCTGATAGCGGGCCCGCCGCGCCTCGGCCATCCGCGAGGGCCCCGGCGCCACTGTCACCCGCACGCTTTCCGCCGGCACGTCGAGCCCCAGGGCCAGCGCCAGCACCTGTGCGCCCTCAGCCGCCGACTCAGGCCGCAGCCCGTGGTCGACGTGTACCACGTGCAGCGACAGGTCTAGATCTCCCTGCAACGCGCACAGACCGACCAGCAGCGCCGTGGAGTCCGGGCCCCCCGAACAACCGACGATCAGGCGCGCTCCCGATGTATACCCGCACGCCCCGAGGAGGGCGCGGCGAAGCCTGCCGACGAATCTCTGCGCGGAGCGGGACATGGGTGGACTACGGAAACGATAGCATGGCGGGCCGCGAAGCCAAGGCGCACTTCGGCCGACCTGGCCGGATTCATGGAAGACTTCGCCCCGTGGTCCCCTTTACCGAGTACACACGCTCCTCCAGCCAAAAAGGCCCCTCCTCCAGCCAAAAGACATCTGTCGTTGCTCCAAAGGACCCCTCTCCTTCATCCAAAGGACCCCCCTCCTTCAGCCCAAGCTCCCCGACCTTCAACCAAAGCTCCCCGACCTTCAACCAAAGCTCGGCAGCGGCCTGGAACCGGGACGACAACCCTGCAAATGCGCCGGCCTGTCAGGCCGCTGAGGCGGCTACCGACCTGCCCCGGCCTGTGCTCTAATCACGAGTGTGCCACGCCACGTCACGACACTTCAGCGCAGGATCATGGGCCCCATGAACGCGCGCGGCACCGGCCTGCTGCTGCTTCTGAGTGCTGTGCTGGCGCAAGGCAGCCAGGGCTGCCGTCGCGGACCCAGGCGGCCGGTGGTCAGCGGCCCTTCGCTGCTGGGCGGTGAACGGGGGATCGATCACGTGGGGGTGGCGGTGAAGGACTTGCGGGAGGCCCGGCAGACCTATCAGCAGCGCCTGGGCTTCGATCGGCCGATCTCGGGCCGGCTTCCCAATGGCATCGACAACGTCAACTTCTACTTCGAAGACGCCACCTACCTGGAGACCTTGACGTTCTATGACCGCCGGAAGGCGGACTGGCTGGCCTGGTTCATCGATCATTTCACCGAAGGGGGCAACTTCGCCGTGCTCAGTGTCCGCTCCGCCAACGAGACCGCGGCGTTCCTTCGGCAGCGGGGCTTCGCCATGTCCCCTCCGTCTCCCGGGCGCATCCAGGTGGACCTTGAAGGCGGCAAGCCCGGCGGCACCTGGCAGACGCTCTTCTTCGACAGATCTCCGCTCCCGGGGAGCCCGCTCTACTTCATCGAATATCCCCGCGAATCCCGAGAGGACTTCCTGCACCAGTTGGAGGACCCCGAGGTCCGCCGCCGCTCGTTCCATCATCGCAATACCGCTGTCGGCATCCGGGCGGTGTGGATGGCGGTGCCCGACCTTTTGGCGGCGACCCGGGCCTATGCCTCGCTCGGGCTTAAAGAAGAGGAAGCTTTCGAAAGCCCTCAGCTCGACGCCAGGGCCCAGTCGATCGCCGCGGGCCGCAGCCATATCATCCTTTTCAGTCCCCGTGGCGACACCGGCCCCGTCAAGGAGTTCCTTGGCAGACGGGGCCCGGGACTCCTGGGAATGGCCATCGAGGTGCAGTCCATCCAGACCGCCATGCAGGTGATCGGCCAGGACACCGGCGACCCCCAGGATCTCTACGCCGGCCGCTTCGGCCCAAGCCTCCTCGTCGCCCCGAAGCACGCCCATGGTACCTGGATCGAGTTCTTTCAACCTCCCACGCAAAAGTAGCCCACGAGCAGCCCATCGTCCGCGCGAAATTGACACTGGCCCTCATCCTTGGAACAATCACCGTGATGAAACGCCGGAGCTTTCTGGCCGCGCTGGCGCTGGCACCGGCCGTGGTCGCGGCGGGCTGCAAGTCGAAGCAGCCGGCACAAGGGGCCGTTTATTCGCCTGAGCCTCCCACGCCGCCGCCCGAGGACGGTTGCACGGTGGCTCGACGGGACGCCGGCACCGCCCGGGTGCTGACAGCGGCGCAGTGGAACGCGCTGGACGCCGCCTGCGAGCGTCTTCTGCCCAGGGACCAGGACCCCGGCGCCAGTGAAGCCGGCGTTGTCAACTACATCGACGCCCAGCTGGTTTATCCTCCGATCAGCTCATTCCGCCCCCTCCTTCAGGCCGGCGCGCAAGAGCTGGATCGACTGGCGGCGTCCCGCGGCAAGCGGCGCTTTTCGGAGCTGCCCTCTGACGAGCAGGACAGCCTGCTGACAGGGATTCAGCGGAGCCGGATGGGGCAATATTCAGGCGGCCGGTTTTTCGAGGTGCTCCTGGCCTTGACCCTGGAGGGTTTTTTTAGCGATCCGGTCTATGGGGGCAATCGCGACGGCGTGGGCTGGAAGATGATCAAGCTTCAGCCGCGCAGCCCCGGGGCGTCCTGCGTGTATCGGGGGATCGGATGAGCCTTCCGCGGTGGCGCGAGCCCATCGGAAAGAACGTCAGCGCAGGACCGGTGGATGCCTGCATCATCGGCAGCGGTGCGGGTGCCGCGCCGGTCGCGTTGTCGCTCGCTCGTGCCGGCTATCGGGTGGTGGTGTTGGAGAAGGGCCCGGCCCTGGACGAACGGGACTTCCAGTATGATGAGGTCCGTTCGTGCCGCCGCGATCTCTTCGTCCCGGCCCCCGCGTTGCAGCCCCACGTCGAGGTGCCTGCTGGGGGCCGCCCCCAGGTGACCACTGATGGCTGGACCGCCAACTGCGTGGGTGGCGGGACGGTACACTTCAGCGGCTTCACCTACCGGCTGCACCCCGAGGACCTGAAGCTCCGCTCGCTTCTCGGGCCGGTCGCGGGCAGCACCCTTTCCGACTGGCCCATCCCCTGGGAGCACCTGCTGCCCTACTACGAGATGGCCGAGGCCGAACTGGGGATTTCTGGCGACGCAAAGAAAAACCCTTTCGAGACCTTCCGCAAGCCGCTGCCCTTGCCGCCCCTGAAAGAAAGCGGCGTCGCCCCCCTGATCGACCAGGCCTGCGCCAGGCTGGGGCTGCACGCCTACCCGACGGCACGGGCCATCTTGTCCGAGGCCTACCAGGGCCGGCGCCCGTGCGAACGTTCCTACTTCTGCAGCAGCTACGGCTGCCACACCGGCGCGAAGTCCTCGGTGCTGGCGGCCCTATTGCCCAAGGCGGTCGAAACCGGCAACTGCCAGATTCTGCCGGGCTGCATGGCACACCACATCGAGACCGATGAGACCGGACGTGCCACGGCGGTGCGCTACTTCGACTGGAAGCGCCAGGAGCAGCGGATCCAGGCGGCGGTGGTGGTGGTCGCCTGCTCCGCGGTGGAGACCGCGCGGCTGCTCCTTCTGTCCCGCGGCAAGGCGCACCCGGCGGGCATCGGCAATGCCCATCAGCAGGTTGGGCGAAACCTGATGTTCTCGGGCCTGGGCCTGGGTGAGGCAGACTTCCCCATCGACGACTCGCGCATCCAGGGGATCGACTGGCGCGAGCCGTTCATCAATCGATCCTTCCAGGATCTGTACATCCTTGATCGCAAGACCCGGCAGCCCAAAAAGGGCGGCACGGTGAACTTCCTTCTGCTCCACGGAAACCCGATCTATCGCGCGGAGCAACTGGCCATGTTCGGCCCGCGGCTTGTATGGGGCAAGGCGCTGAAGGATACCATTCGGCGCGGGCGAAACCAGGTCCGCACGGTGGAGTTCGAATGCTACTCCGAGACCCTGCCAGTCGCTGCCTCCGCTGTGACCCTGGACGACGAGGTCAAGGACCAGTGGGGGTTGCCGGTCGCGCGCTTCGTGTTGTCCCAGCACCCGCTCGATGGAGAGTCAAACGGCGTGCTGGTCGACAAGGGCCTGGAAGTCCTGCGCGAGATGGGCGGGCAGGACCCGCGGGCCACCCGGCGCAATCAGAAGAACTTCGTGATCCAGGGCGGCACCTGTCGATTTGGCCGAGACCCGGTCGAATC
>JBBRLA010000257.1:0-10832 GCA_038231615.1 Polyangia bacterium
GGGCCCCTCCATCTCGGCGATCTTGCGTACGGCCTGGAACGTCAAAAAGGCGATGGTGTAGCTGCCCACCCACAGATCGTGCGTACGGCGCGCCGATTGGATGAAGTCCTGCACCGGCCCGATCTGCATGTGCAAGAGCGCGACCTGGGAGCCACCTGATCGGGCGCCGGCCAGCGCCGCGGCCAGATGGCGGAGCGCCCAGATTGTGTGGTCCGGCATCACCAGACTGCCCGGCACGTCCTCCCACTGCGGATCGTGACCCAGTCGCTGCACGCGATTCCACAGGTTCACGTACCACGCCGGAGCAGCAGCCCCCTCAGGCGTGGCCGCTGGGCGGCTGGTCAGGCCATGCCTTACCGCCGCTTGCAAAGCATCGTCCGCCTTCTTCAGATCGGCCAGGTGATACTGGCGCTCCGGCCGGATCGCCTGCGCGGAGAGCGGATTCAGGAGAGGGACCGCGCGAAACTTATCAGGTAGCTTCGCCGTCACGAAGGACTGCACGTCATAGGCATCTCGCAGCGAACGCAGCAGGACCTGCTGTTCATCGTCCGGCAGGGGGCCCAGAAGCTCCGCCGCCCAGGGCGCGGGCTGCGGTTCTCCGGTGGCAGGGTCCAGGCCCGCCAGCAGCGCGTGGGCTTTCAGCAGGAACCGGTCGCTCATCGCCGGCCTCCCTGCCCGGAGACAGGCCGAACCTGCCCTGGCGGCGGACGCCGTCCAAGCGGCGAGCGAGCGGCTTCGTTCGAGGCCCAGTCGATGAACTGATCGAGGATCTTGCCGTCCGGCGAGCTGATGGCGGCCCCGTCGATGGTCAGCGTCTCGCCGAGGAGTACGTCCATGCCTTCGCTCATGTTCAGCATCACCATCGCGAAGCCGCAGCCGGGAGCCAGCGCGTGGACCCGCAGATGCAGCGGTGAAGGCAGCCGATCATGCTTCTTGTCCTTGGGTCGCAGGGTACATTTGGCCCCGTTCAGGGAGCGAAAGTAAAACGGCAGAGGAAGACCGAACGCTGCCCGCTCCACCGTACGGGGCAGCGTCTTCAGGTGGCCCTGCAGCGCCTGTTTGACGCCAAAGTAGTCCGGCAAGGGAGCCAGCCCGAGTGCGTTGCGCCGCAACGTGCCGCGAAAGTCGCGCATTAGGCGGCCGGTCTCCTCCATGGCTTCCTCGGGGGAAGTGAAGAAGACCGGTAACGCTTTGGCCGTCTGAAGCCCGAACAGGGACCGGATGGCCCTGTGAGGGGTGGCCCCGGATTGCTCCAGGGGATGCTCGGTGCATCGCGGCAGGATGGACCGGAAGACGTCCAGCGCTGCATCGACGCCGCCGATCAGCCGGTCCAGTAGCTCCTGGCGTGTCCGCGGCGGGTTCAGACAGAGCGGCTGCGTCGGCCACGAAACCCCGCTGGACCCACATAACTTCATGGATCCAAATCCGCGTCTGCTGCGAGCGCCCAGGCCGCCGAGGTGAAGCCACAGCCAGAGCGTGGCTCCCAGTAATGCCTCCAGGTCCTTTTCGTCCTGTACTGACTCCGCTCTCAGCCTGAGGGTCAGCGTCAGTGGCCCATCGCGAGTGACGAGCGCCTCGGGAGCACGGCTGCGATCGTCGAATAGACCATAGCCCAGGTAGCGCAGCCCGGGCTTGAGCTTCTGATCGGGGACACCCTCATCGCGGTACTTCAGGATCTGGCCCCCCATGGAGGGTAGCACCGAGAACCAGGAACGGTGGCTGCCATCGCCATCGTCGACGGCCTGACCGAAGAAGCGGCCTTCGACCTGCCGCAGGGCGTTCACCATGAGCCGCTTGGCCTCTGACGAGTCGCTCCGGGGCCATAAAAGGGCCGCTGCCGCCATGCGGAACCAGACCCGCAATAAGCCACGCACGGCGCTTGCCCGGACGTGCATATAGGGATCGACTTGACGAGTCGTGGCTGAACCGACGAACGCCGGGGTCAGCAATTCAAGCTGCAACTCAAGAGTCGTGGAGTTCAAGGAGCCCCCTTCCTCGGCAGGATTTGGACGGGCGGCGAATGTATCCGATGCGCCATAAATAGGGAAGACGCCGCTGGCCGCCAAATCCATCGCCGCGGCCAAATTATTTTCTTGGGCCGCAGAAAACTCCCATCAACCGTCAGCCGTCAGCCATAGCAAAGAGCCCGATGCCGCTGTGACGCCCTGCCCCCAGCCCGATGGGGCCCCTCAGATGGGAGCGAAATTCCACCGTGGCGTGCCATCGGCCGAAGCCGTTCAGGTAGCGTGGCACCTCGTAGGCGCCGGCCAGCAGGCTGCCTGCCCAGTGGGGCTCTTTTTGCAGGCTGAAGTCCCTCACGTGAGCATCGAGGCCCGCCTGAATGATCGCCCTGTCCATGAGCGCACGGGCCCGGTCATAATCGTGGTCATCCCTTCCGGGCAGGACCACCGGGGTCACCGTTCGCCAGCAAGTCGCTGTCCCGACATACAGGTCGATCACGCCGTCGGGGTCCTGGCCGACCAGGATGACCGCGCCCCGGGCTTTCGGCGAGGGCCAAAGAAAATGCCGGCGGGCCGCGATGGGTTTTCGCGGTCACGGCGTCTTTTCCAATAGGACCCCACCATGACAACCTACCATCAAGTTTTTCGTGCGTTGCGTCATCTGGTTCAGGTTGATTCATCATGCTGAACCATCCCGCCGAAGAGGGGCCGGACCTCATCCCGGCCCGAATGCTCAACGAGGTGGTCTATTGCCCTCGGCTGTATTATCTGGAGCATGTTTTGGGGGAATGGGACGACAACGCCGAGACGGTCCACGGCAAGCGGGTCCATCGTCGGGTTGACGCTCGCTCGGATGCATTGCCCGAGAGCGAGGCCCTTCCGTCAGAAGGCCGGTTGCACGCACGTTCGGTCACGGTGTCGTCGATGAAGGAAGGGATCATCGCCAAGACCGATCTCATCGAGGTGGAGGGCGGCGAGGTGGTGCCGGTGGATTACAAGCGGGGCGCGGCCCCGGATGCGAAGTATGTCCCACATGGGGCATGGCCGGCAGATCGGGTGCAGATCGGCGCTCAGGCGCTGGCCTTGCGAGACAGCGGCTATCGCTGTGACCGAGGGTCTGTGTACTACGCCGCGACGAAGACGCGGGTGCCGGTGGAACTGACGGACGAGCTGGTCGCGGAGGTGCGCGGGGCGGGGCGGTGGCCACGGCGCGGCGTTTGGCGACGATTGCAGAGTCGCCGCCGCCGCTTTTGGCGAGCCCCAAGTGTCCGCGCTGTTCCCTGGTTGGCATCTGCCTGCCGGACGAGACCAACGCGCTTCGGCAGGCCACCCCGGCGGAGGAGGAAGAGGACCTGACGGCTGAAGCGACACCCGCTGGGCCAAGAACCGCGACAGATGCGGCGAAGGTCCGCCCGCTCATCAGCAGTCGGGATGACCGCCTGCCGCTGTACGTGCAGGCGCACAGGGCGAGGGTCGGGCGCAGCGGTGACTGCCTGGAGGTCCGTACGAAGGACGGTGAGGTCACCTCGGTGCGGCTGCGCGATACCTCCCATGTCTGCGTCTTCGCAGCGTGCAGCTCACCCATGCGGCGCTCAGCGACCTGTGCGAGCGCGAGATCGGCGTGTCGCTCTTCAGTTTCGGCGGCTGGCACTATGGAGAAGGCAGGAACCGCCGGCCGCCGCGCGACCCGGTCAATGCAATGCTGTCGTTGGCGTACTCGTTGCTGGTGAAAGATGTCCGCATCGCCCTCTGCGCCGTCGGCTTCGACCCGATGGTGGGCTTTTATCACAAGCCGCGCCACGGTCGGCCGGCCCTGGCGCTGGACCTGATGGAGGAGTTCCGGCCCCTCATCGCCGATTCGGTGGTGCTGACGGCGATCAATACCGAGGCGGTGCAAGCCGATCACTTCGTCCGGGCGGCGGGCGGAGTGGCCCTGACCGACGCGGGGCGGCGGGCCTTCATCGGCGCCTACGAGCGGCGAATGGATCAGGATATCACCCACCCCCTGTTCGGCTACCAGGTGACGTATCGACGGGTGCTGAAGATCCAGGCGAGGCTCCTGGGGCGTGCGCTGACCGGAGAGCTCGACGGCTACCCCGGCTTTCGGACCCGATGAAGACTCGCTACATCGTCACCTACGACATCAGCGACCCGGATCGGCTGCGGCGGGTGCATCAGACGATGAAGGGGGCGGGAGAGTGGCTGCAATACTCGGTGTTCCGCTGCGATCTGTCAGACCGTGAGAAGCAGGAGTTGCTCCTCGATCTGAGCCTGCGATTGAATCTACGAGAGGATCAGGTACTCTTCATCGACTTGGGCCCAGCGGAGGGACAGGCAGCGGAGTGTATCGCGTCGTTGGGACGGCCTTATGTGGTGCAGGAGCGGAAGGCGACGATCTTGTGAGTGTAGATTCGGTTTGTAGCCAGCGCAGTGAGGTACCGTGAATTACGACGACTTTTTTCATGAAGCCACGAAGACCGCGCAACCGCAAAAGCCCTATCCATACCAACGGGATCTGGCACTGGCGCCGAACTGGCCCGAGGCGCTGAGCGCGCCCACCGGAGCGGGCAAGACGGCCGCGGCCACGCTGGGGTGGCTCTATCGGCGGCGGTATGCACCGGAGCCGGTCCGCGCGGCGACGCCACGGCGGCTCATCTTCTGTCTGCCGATGAGGACCCTGGTCACCCAGACTTGCGCGGTGATCAACGGCTGGCTGGAAAACCTCGGCTTGCTGGAGACCGAGACCGGCCTGGGCCGGGGGGCGGGCGTGAGCGTCCACATGCTCCTTGGTGGCCACGGAGACAGCGACTGGCGGCTCCATCCAGAGGCGGACGCTGTCATCGTCGGTACTCAGGACATGATCCTGTCACGGGCGCTGAATCGCGGGTACGGGTGCAGTCGCTTCGTCTGGCCCTGGCTCTACGGGCTCCTTTCCAATGACTGCCTCTGGGTCTTCGATGAGATCCAGCTCATGGGTGTCGGCCTCGCCACGGGACTCCAGCTCGCCGGCCTGCGAAAGCGGCTGGGTACTTTCGGCCCGACGCAGTCCCTGTTCATGAGCGCCACGCTGGACCCCCGCTGGTTGCGGACCGTGGATCACCCGGTTTCTCCGGCGGTGATGACACTCGGTGAAGCGGACCTGGACCATGGTGATCTCCGACGCAGACGTCGTGCTTCCAAGCGCCTCGAACGGGCGCGGACCGCGCTGGGCAAGGAGATGGACAAAAGCGTGGTGGCGCTGGCCGAGGAGATTCTGGCTCGCCACCAGGCCGGCACTCGCACATTGGTGGTCCTCAATCAGGTGGAGACTGCGGTAAAGCTCTGCGAGGCCATTGAGAAGCGGCGAAGCAAGCACTCTGTGCGAGTGGTCCTGCTTCATTCGCGTTTTCGGCCGCCGGACCGGGACGCCAGGCTGCGTGAGGCGACAGCGAAGAATTTTGATGGCATTGTCGTCTCCACTCAGGTGATTGAAGCGGGCGTCGATGTCAGCGCCAGGACGCTCTTCACGGAACTGGCTCCGTGGCCCTCGCTGGTCCAGCGGGCGGGGCGCTGCAACCGCGGCGCGGAGTATGAGGACGGGGCAGTCCTGTGGATTGACCACGAAGGCGAGCGGAGCGCGTTGCCCTACGATCCGCGGGATCTTCAGGAGGCCCGGGGGCACTTGGCCCGGCTTGCGGAAACCGAGCAGAGCATCAACCCCGACGCCATCGAGCGGGCCGCGGTGCCCCTGCGTCATGACCCCCCCGAGTACGTGATACGTCGAAGAGATGTTCTGGACCTGTTTGATACGACCCCGGACCTCGGCGGCCTGGACATTGACGTATCCCGCTTCATCCGGGAGGAGAACGATAACGACGTGCAGGTCTTCTGGCGCCCGCTGGAGGGCGATCCGGAGGCCCGCGAACTGTCCCCAGAGCGCGAGGAGCTTTGCCCGGCCCCGGTCGCGCAGATGAGAAAAGCCGTGGGCAGCGGGCTGCGCGCGTTTCGCTGGGATGCCCTCGAAGGACAGTGGCTTGCACTCAGGGAAAGGCAGATTGTCCCCGGTGGCGTCTACCTGCTGCGCTCTGCAGACGGGCATTACACCACGGCGCACGGATGGAGCCTGGAGGCGAAGGACCGGGTCCCCCCGATCGAACAGGAAGTGCGATCGTCGCCAGCAGACTCGCAGGAACCGGAGCCGCTGGATGGCGATCCACTCTCCGAGATTGGCGGTGTCTCGCTGACCGAACACTCTGTCGATGCCCGTGGGGAGGCCGTCAGGATCACGAAGGCGCTGGCGCTCCCGGACCTGCCCGTTGAAGTCATTATCAGGGCGGCACATGCTCACGATCTGGGTAAGGCGCATGAGGTCTTTCAACAGACCATGCAGAAGGCGTCGCCCGCGCTCGATACGGGCATGCTGTGGGCGAAGGCCGATGGCCGAGTGCGGCACGCTCGCCGCGGCTTCCGCCATGAGTTGGCCAGCGCTCTGGCGTGGTTACAGCAGGACGACGGCGAAGAACGCGATCTCATCGCTTACCTGCTGGCCGCGCACCACGGCAAGGTGCGCCTGTCCATTCGGGCCCTGCCCAACGACCAAGGCCCGCAGGATGGCAGCGTGCTGCACGCCAGGGGAATCTGGCACGAGGACCCTTTACCGGCGATTGACTTGGGGGCGGACCTGCATCTGCCTCCGATGAAGCTGTCCTTGAACCCGATGAAGCTCGGCAGGGTGGACGAGAGCCCGAGTTGGGGCGAACGGACAGTGGCGCTACGCGAACGCCTGGGTCCATTCCGTCTGGCATACCTGGAGGCCTTGGTCCGGACTGCCGACGTGCTCGCCAGCATGAGGGAACAAGCTGCCATCCTGTCCCGGAAGCGAGGCGCCCATGAGGCATGATCTGGTATTGACTGGCTGTGTCCCGACGGTGCTTGCCAGCTACCTCAAGGCGCTCGGTATTCATCGTCTGATCAGCGAACAGCTGGACCCTGGAGCGACTGCCTACTGGGATGCGGATGATCGCTTCGTGCTTTGCTCGACGGCAGATCGGGGCGAACTGCTGCGTTTCTTCAACGAGGTCTATGCCCCCACGCCGATGGTGACGCCGTGGAACGGAGGCGGGGGCTTCTATCCCGGCGACCAGAAGGCAGGCATCGATGCCATTGCGCAGAGCGAGGCCCCGCGCTTTCGGTCCTACCGAGAGAACATCGAGATCTGTGTCGATCTGCTCAAGGGCCTGCAACTCGACGAAAAGCCCGAAGGCGACGACAAGTTGCGCTTGCTCCGGCACCTGCGTGCACGGCTTACCGATGAGGCGATTCCCTGGATTGATGCGGCCGTGGTCATCGGGGAAGACGCCCGCTATCCGGCGCTGCTCGGCACCGGAGGTAACGACGGGCGTCTCGATTTCGCCAACAACTTCATGCAGCGGCTCGCCGAGCTCTTTCTTGTGCCGCAGAAAAAGGGGAGGCGGACCGTTGAGGACGATCCTTCCGCTGCCCTTCAGTCCGCTCTGTTCGCTGAAGCCCGTTGCGGTACCCAAAAAAAGGTCGCTGTCGGGCAGTTTGTACCCGGCTCTGCCGGTGGTACCAACATGACCTCGGGCGTCGAGGGTGAAAGCCGCGTCAATCCCTGGGACTACCTGCTGGCCCTCGAAGGCTCGCTGGCCTTTGCCGGTGCCGCCCTGCGCCGCCTGGATGCCAATCGATCCGGGACGTATCACAAGCCTCATCTGTCGTCGCTCCCGGCCTCTTTCGTGGGTCATTCCTCATCAGTTCGCTTCCCCCCTCGCTTGCCCCCCGGTTCTGACGCCTTGTGGTCAATCAGGGACTTCCCCTTGCCCCCCTCGGGCTTGTACAGCGTCAGCCTCTTTCCCTCCATGTTCTTGATGGCTGCTACCGTCCGGGCCCCGTCGGTCTGATCTCGGGTGTTGTACTTGTAATCGTGCTCTTCTAGGTACTTCGGAAGGTGCCTCTTGCTGACGCTGTGGTGACTCCCGTTGATCTGCCGCTTGAGGTTGGCGTTGTACCCCTCGGCGGTGTTCGTGTGGACAAGGTGCCCGTCGGGGTCTTGCCGCACATACTCTTCCTTGGAGTGGTTGACTGTGTGATGCTCTTTGAAGTTCTTGCCGAGTCGGGTGTAAATCTGCGACTCGTCGGTCATCAGGATCGTGTTGTCAGGATCGGTGTGCGTGCGCAGCTTCGCGCCTACCGTCCTTCCATCTACCTTCTCATCGGGCCCCAGTGAGCCTAGGGCGATGGCTTGCACCTGTCCGGGTACCACTACCCCATCAACTTTGGTGCTGCGCTCTACGATGACTTGCACGGCCATCTTGTTACCGCGATATCCGCGCCCGTGGCCCTTGCGCTTGCCTCCGATATACGTCTCGTCGCTCTCGACGATTCCCCCTGTGAACTTCTGCGTGTCGTCCGCCATCGTGGCCCGGATGCGGTGCGCAAGGTGCCATGCTGTCTTTTGGGTGACTTGGATCGTGCGAGAGAGGTAATGGGCGCTAACACCCTTCTTTGAGCCTCCAATGATGAAGAAAGCAAACAGCCACTTGCGCAATGGGAGTTTGGTTCCCTCCATGATGGTGCCGGAAGTGACAGTGAACTGATATATGCAGCCCTTGCAACGCCATAACGGCAAGCGTCGGTTAGGCTGTCCTTTGAATACATCCTCAGAGCTACACGATGGACACGTTGGCTTGTCGCCCCATCGCTTCTCTTCAAAGTAGAGAATGGCGCTAGCCTCATCCGGGTATTGCTCGGAGAGATGAAATAGGGACATATCATCTGTGTTGTCAGCCATAAGCTATCCTTGATTATTAACATAGACCATTGCATTATCAAGAAAACCAAACATAGACTGTCTGGCCAGTTCTATGGATAGCGATATGATTCTGATAGGTGGCAAAAGCTTGGTCTTGATGTCATCAAGGCCAAGCTCGGGAAGATATGGATGGATGCTATTAAGATACTCATTGGTCGAATTTTCCAAGTGCGTTTGAACATGGACAAGACCAAGATCCACGCATGCCTTTATGGCATACTAGAGAGAGCCCCCAATAGCTCTCTTCTCACCTCTCTCATAATTCGGTCGTCGCCATCAGGCTTTTTAACTAAGTCTTCGAGCCATTCAGTTACTCTTGAAAGACCAAATTGAGTGTTTCTAATTCGATCTCGAACCTCTATGAGTGCCCGCGCATTACGGCCAGACAGCATCATTGAGTAAAATTTGTTTAGCTCTTGCTGTCTCCATGCTATCTCTTTAGTCGATTTATTCGCTTCCGCATCAATCTTTTCATTGAGCGCAGTGATTGTTTTTTTGTGCTCGGCAATTTCTTCAAATTCTTGCTTTTTGGCCGCCTCGCTGCGCTCAACATGCTCTGTGATTTGTGGTGGTCTTAGGTCGCCGGATGCCAATACACTCTGACCATTCCTAAGTTCAAGTAGTCTACGAATCTTAATACGTTCGCGCCAAATGCTAAATGGAAAAAACAAAGCCAATGAAAGAAATATGCCTTCAACAATTGAAGGTACTAAACCAATTTTCTCATAATGATTTGCTATCCATGTCATAAGGACACCTCCGATATAGAACAGCGCAAATTTGACGGCATCCCAGGCCACACCTTCAATGACACCACCCTTGGCCTTATCCACGATGCCTTCTTTTTCTGATTGAACCAATGCGGCAATGGGCTTCGTTTCGTTTGATGCGTGCATGTGGGCAGGGTAGCACCGGGTGAGGCTTGTGAAAACCGGAAGGGGTGTGATAGCGTGGTGTCGGTTCTTTGTAGTCGAGAAGGGCGAACTTGCTTTGCGGCCCCCGAAGGGAGAGGCCGCTCGGCTCGACCCACTTTACTGCGTGCTTCGGTCCACCTACCTTACCGCGTTCGTTGTGGATACGGAATATCGGCCTTCGCCTCGCGCTTTGGCCGCCATCCTGGCTCGCCTGCGCGCCGAAGATGTAGACGGCGCCGTCCTGCTAGCGGAGGCCCGCCTGCGGGCCGGTGGATACTCATTGAAGGCGCCCGTCCGACGGGTGGCCACCACCCCGACGCCCCGTGCTCTCGCTGCGGCCTTGGTGCTCCCGCTGCCCTGGAACCTGGAGCGCGACCTTTTTTTCCGCATTGTCGAACACAAGCCCAGCGTTCATGCTCTCAAGGAGACCTCTCATGATTGATCTTACAGCCCTCGCCAGCGCTCCTCGGGGCGCAAACCCATGCAGCTCCGCGGCGCTCCCATCCTCGTCGAGTCAGACGAGGCCCCATTGAAGCGTACCCAAGGAGCGGCCACGGTCTTGGTACCGGTCACCATCCTCGTCGAGTCAGACGAGGCCCCATTGAAGCGCCGGCTCTTCCTCGGTGACTTCAAGCTCCGGGTGGCCATCCTCGTCGAGTCAGACGAGGCCCCATTGAAGCACTGCCTTGCCTCCGTGGAAGTCGTCTTCGACGAGCAGCCATCCTCGTCGAGTCAGACGAGGCCCCATTGAAGCGGTCGACCTGCGACAGCGAAGTGCTGGTTCACCTGGTTGCCATCCTCGTCGAGTCAGACGAGGCCCCATTGAAGCATGTCGAGGCCGAAGTCGCCCGGAACACTGAAATAGCCATCCTCGTCGAGTCAGACGAGGCCCCATTGAAGCGTCGCTGTGCCTGAATCCACCGCGCCCGCTCGGCAGCGTCCCCATCCTCGTCGAGTCAGACGAGGCCCCATTGAAGCCGGCATGGTCGCCCAGCACAAAACTGACGGCGAGATCCGGCGTAAGCGCTCGATAAACCACGGATAGCGACCCAGGGCGAGGGCAGGCAGGCTTGCGGGCATGGCAAACCGCAGGCACTGGAAGCAATGGACCGAAGAGCACGCAAGACAGGTGCTCGACCAAGCAGA
>JBBRLA010000258.1:0-10813 GCA_038231615.1 Polyangia bacterium
CGGGTGGGCCTGTCCCTGTGCGGCTGGAGTTGCAAGGCCCACGACGGCCTCGCCGGGACCACCCCGGAGGCCGCGCTGCACCGTCTTTCCGCCGGCCTTCATCCGGGGGCCATCCTCCTGCTTCACGACGCGACCGAGCGCGGGGCCCGGCGCCCGATCGCCGAGGAAGTGCTCGCCGGCCTGCTGCCGCTCTTGCAGGCGCGGGGCCTTCGCCCGGTGACACTGGACCGCCTTTTGGCCGGCCCGGGGACTATCGATCCTTCCCGAGGATGGGGTACCATGGGCCAGGCCCGTTGATGAGCACGACCTGGGACACGCTCGATGAGGAGGGGGCGACAAGGCTGCTCGATCGGCCGGAGCCCGCGCCCCTGCCGGTGGAATACCGCATCGGCAGGCGCCTGGGACAGGGGGGCTTCGCCGAGGTCTACGAGGCCGAGGTGAACGAAGCCGATCCGCCTCCTGCCGTTGCCGTGACCCCGGGCCGGCGGGTCGCCCTGAAGCGCCTCCTGCCCGGGATGCGCGCCGACCCGATGCGTCGCCGTCTACTCATCCGCGAGGCCCATCTGGCGGCGCAACTGGTCCATCCGAACATCGTCAAGGTGCTGGACCTGGTAAACCTGGGCGACGAGTTGGCCATCGTCATGGAGCTGGTGGAAGGCCTCTCCGCCAACCATCTCCTGTATCGCCTGGCCCAGCGTTCGCAGCGGCTTACCCTGGGTTCCGTCGCCCACATCATGCAGGGGCTGCTTCTGGCCCTGAGCTACCTGGAGAACCCACCCATCTTCGGCAGGCGCCCGCTGGTCCACTCGGACATCAGCCTGGAAAATGTCATGGTGACGGTGACAGGCGAGGTGAAGCTCCTCGACTTCGGCATCGCCGGCCAGGACCAGAGCGGCCCGGCGGACGATGAAGAGGGCCTGACCAGCATCCACCAGGTCGCCGGCAAGCGTTCGTACCACCCCCCCGAGGGCGCCCAGGCCGCCCCGACGGTCTCCGGAGACCTTTACGCCGCCGGCATCTGCTTCTGGGAACTCATCGCCGGCTGCCGCTTCCCCATCCTGCCCCAGGGCGTCAGCTCCCGGGAGATCGGCAGTCTCATCGCCTTCGCCGCGGAGGGCCTTCCCGAGGGCGTGTGGACCACCCTGAAGCTCTGCCTGTCCATCGACCCCTCGATCCGGCCGGGGACCGCGGCCCGGGGCGGCGAGCTGATGCAGAGCGCTAGCATCGTTGCCTCCTTCAGCCAGGAAGCCCTGGCGCACCTGGTGCGTCATATCGTCGGGCGACCCGCCCCCGGCGATGGCTCGCCCCACCGGGAGTGGCCTTCCCCCAGCGAACCCCACGACGTCGTCTCCTCGCTGGTCGAGCGTCTGCACTTCGCCTTCTGCGCCCACCGGGTCCAGGCCTACGAACCAGTGGCCCCCGACGAGATCGAGGAGATGGGCGGCCACGAGTTCATCCTCCGGGCCGAACGTGGAGGCACCGGGGAGCCGATCCCCGACTTCCTTCTGCGGGAGACCCTGGACAGCGGCTATCGAGAGGAAGACGGCACCCTCTTCTTCCGCGTCCGCCCGCCGGGCGCACAGTCCCATGTCTTCGTGATCCAGCCCGGGGATGGGCGGGTCTATGAGGCGCTGGCCCGACAGATCCTCCACGCCCTGATGCGCCCGGACGCACCGCCTCTGGAGGTATAGGCCCGTCTGGACCCCCAGCGATGCCAGGGAAGTGTTATTGTATTCCTATGGATGACCCGCGCGATTTGAGGACAGAGGCGCAGATTGGTGGCTTCTCCACCGTCATCGACCTGCCGCGCATCCGGCTGACCGTGACCGAAGGACCGGATCAGGGCGTGACCTGTGACAGCGACGACGAGATGCTGGTGCGCGTGGGGACCCGCCCCAACAACTCGCTGCTGCTGACCGATCGAAACGTCAGCGGCTACCATCTGGAGGTCTCCCGCAGCACTACCGGCTGGCGCCTCCGCGACGTCGGCAGCACCAACGGCACCTTCGTCGCCGGGATGCGGGTCTACGACCTGGTCCTGCGCTCCGGCACGTTGATCTCGCTGGGCAAGACCAAGATCCGCCTGGACGCCCTGGACGACGATCCCATCCGCGCTTCCTTGCACCCCGCCGGGCGATTCGGCGACATGATCGGGCAGAGCGTCATCATGCGCCGCCTCTTCTCGCGCATCGCCTCCGTCGCCGCCTCCAACGCCACGCTGCTCATCACCGGCGAGACCGGCACTGGCAAGGAGGCCGTGGCCGAGGCGCTGGTCCAGGCCAGCCCCCGGGCCAGCAGCCCCTTCGTCGTCATCGACTGCTCTTCGCTGCCGGCCAACCTCATCGAAAGCGAACTCTTCGGCCACAACAAGGGCAGCTTCACCGGTGCCCAGAACGACTACCGCGGGGCCTTCGAGCGGGCCGACGGCGGCACCGTCTTCCTCGACGAAATCGGGGAGCTGCCGATCGACCTCCAGCCCAAGCTCCTGCGGGTGCTGGAACGCCGGGAGGTGCGCCGCGTCGGATCGGAGAAGACCCGTCCCATCGACGTGCGCGTCATGGCCGCCACCAACCGAGACCTGGCCCTGGAGGTCAACGAACGGCGGTTCCGGCAGGACCTGTACTACCGCCTCTCGGTGGTGAACGTACACATCCCCCCCCTGCGGGAGCGGCGCGAGGACATCCCCCTCCTGGTCGAGCACTTCTACAGCAACCTGTCCGACGGCCGGCACGGGCCCGCCATGGTGGAAATCAGGCAGCGGCTCTGCGACAACGACTATGCGTGGCCGGGCAATGTCCGCGAACTGCGCAACGCCGTCGAGCGGGCCTTTCATGTCCCCGATGAAGACCCGGTGGGCTCCCGCTCCGACGCTCTGCAACGCAAAGTTTCCGAGCAGCCCTTGGCCCCCGGTCTATCACCTTCCGCGGGAATCGACCTGAATGTCCCCTTCAAGGTGGCCAAACAGCAGTTGATTGATTCGTTCGAAAAGCACTACCTAGGCGCCTTGTTGAAAGCGACTCGCCACAATGTCAGCGAGGCCGCGCGCCGGGCCCAGATTGATCGGATGCACTTGCATAAACTGATCACCCAGCACCGGCTCAACGAGAACGACTGAGCCGGTGCTGATTCGTCGGACCCGTACCGACCCCCTCAATGAACTGGGCTCTCTAGCGATCAATGGGTCCTGCGGGATTCCCCGTTGTCTCCCTTCGCCCCATCGACATTGGCCTGCGCGTTCTTGCGGTGGCCGCCGTGCGAACTCATACCGCCTTCACGCCCGATCGCCGCCATGTGCTGCCGGTCCCTGCTGACCGCCTCGCCGCCCTTGCGCCCGGCGACTCGTGCCTCCTCGGGGGTGAACTCATGGGCCGTACCCTTCTCATGGGCGGCCTTCCCCCCCTTCTTCGCGATCTCCCTCTGCTTCTCCCGATCCATCGCCGCAAACCCACGAAGCTGCTTCTCGCTCATGTTCCTACCTCCAGAGTGTGTCGAGTGGAAATCTTGTCTATCCCGTTCAGACTGAGCAAGTAGCGGGCCACCGCCCCTGGCTTGATTTTCCCATGCCTGAGTCCGATTTCGCGAAAAATTTGCGAGACCCCAGGATCGCACAGCAATGTTTTCGCGCTTGTTGAGTCTGATGTCAGCCTCTTCGTTGGTCAGATAGGTCTATCGCCGCAGTTCCTTCATGGCCCGATCCAGGCCGGCCAGGGTTAGCGGGTACATCCGACCGCCCATGAGCTGGTGCATCATGGCCACGGACTGGTAGTGCGGCCAGTGCTCCTCGGGCATGGGGTTGAGCCACACGGCCCTTGGATAGGCCGCCAGCGCCCGCGCCACCCACACCTGCCCAGCCTCCCCGTTGTGGTGCTCCACGCTGCCGCCGGCATGCACGATCTCGTATGGGCTCATGGCCGCGTCTCCGACGAAGATCAGCTTGTAGTCCGATGGATAGGTGCGCAAAAGTTCGCCCACCGGCAACCGCTCGGCGTGGCGCCGCTGGTTGTCTTGCCACACCGTTTCGTAGAGGCAGTTGTGGAAGTAGTAGGGGCGCAGGTGCTTGAACTCGCTGCGGGCCGCCGAGAACAATTCGGCGCAGGACCGCACATGATCGTCCATCGAGCCACCGATATCCAGCAGCAGCAGCACCTTCACCGCGTTGTGGCGCTCGGGCACCATGCACAGGTCAAGGCAGCCGCCGTTCCTGGCGGTGTGGCGGATGGTGGCGGGCAGGTCCAGTTCTTCGCGCGCCCCGTCCCGGGCCAGCTTGCGCAGGCGGCGCAGGGCGAGCTGAATGTTGCGCGTGCCGATATCGATGTTGTCGTCCAGGTTGCGGAACTCGCGCCGGTCCCAGACCTTGACCGCCCGGCGGTGGCGCGACTCCTTCTGTCCGATGCGCACGCCCTCGGGGTTGTAGCCGTCGGCGCCGAAGGGGGAGGATCCCTTTGTGCCGATCCACTTGCTGCCGCCCTCGTGGCGCTCCTTCTGAGAAAGGAGACGCTCGCGCAATAGGTCCATCAGCTTGTCCCAGTCGCCCACCGCCCGGATCTGCGCCATTTCCTCGGGGGAAAAGACCCGCGCCGCCAGGGAGCGCAGCCAGTCCTCGGGCAGTTCGCGCAAAAGGTCCTCTAGACCTGCCTCGGCGCCCTGGAAACACTGCCCGAAGACGCGGTCGAACTTGTCGAGGTGCCGCTCGTCCTTGACCAGGCAGGCGCGGCTGAGAAAATAGAAATCGTCCACCGACCCGCTGACCACTCCCTCGGCCAGCGAGCGCAGGAGCGCCAGATACTCGGTCAGCGACACCGGTACCCCGGCGCTGCGCAGCCGCTGAAAGAACGTCAGGAACACGCTACCGCCCCCTGGGCCGTGTCATTCCTCCCGGGCCCTGCGCTCCCGTACGCCGATGCAGGTGGAGCAGG
The DNA here is from genome assembly GCA_038231615.1 of Polyangia bacterium. Classification (GTDB taxonomy): domain Bacteria; phylum Myxococcota_A; class Polyangia; order Palsa-1104; family JAEUJZ01; genus JBBRLA01. The sequence goes on from JBBRLA010000258.1 coordinate 4,917, forward strand.
TCCACGTCCTGCTCGCTCTTGAGCAGCGCGCCGAGGAAAGGCGCCCCCTCGCCCCCGGGGCTGCCGGCGCGGCGCAGCTCGGCCTCGGAGAGGCCGGCGTCTAGGAGCAGGCGCAGCCAGTCGAGCAGCTCCGAAGTGGTGGGGCGCTTCTTGAGCCCGGGCACCTCGCGCAGTGCATAGAACACATCCATCGCGGCGCGCAGGATGTCGCCGCCAAGGTCGGGGAAGTGCACGCCGACGATGCGGCGCATGGTGGCCTCGTCGGGGAAGCGGATGTAGTGGAAGAAGCAGCGCCGCAGGAAGGCATCGGGCAGCTCCTTCTCGTTGTTGCTGGTGATGATGACCACCGGCCGTTCCCGGGCCACCACCGTCTGCCGCGTCTCGTAGACGTAGAACTCCATGCGGTCCAGTTCCAGAAGCAGATCGTTGGGAAATTCGATATCCGCCTTGTCGATCTCGTCGATCAGGAGCACCGGCGCAGGCGACATCTCGAAGGCTTCCCACAGCTTGCCGTGTACGATGTAGTTGGCGATGTCGCTGACCCGCGGGTCGCCGAGCTGCGAGTCGCGCAGGCGGGACACGGCGTCGTATTCGTAAAGGCCCTGCTGCGCCTTGGTGGTGGACTTGATGTGCCAGCGGAGAAGCGTCCGGGACAGGGCGCGGGCCACCTCCTCGGCGAGGATGGTCTTGCCGGTCCCGGGTTCGCCCTTCACCAGGAGCGGGCGGCGCAGGGTGATGGCGGCATTGACCGCCACCAGGAGTTCACGGCTGGCGACGTAGGTGTCGGTTCCAGTAAATTGCATGCTCCTGGCGTATAGCACACCGCGTCGATTCGCGCCGCGGCGCAGGGCGCTGTATTGTTCGCGCATGAAGTTCAAGGCGCGCGCCCCTCGCTCGATCCGTGGTCTCTTCCTGGTGGCGCTGCTCGGCGCAGGCTGTGGGCGCGGATCGCTCGCTCTTCACGCCATTCCGCGGCCCGGGGCGGCGGCCGCCGATTTTTATGATCTTCCCTTCCCGAACGATCTGCGCCTTCGGGAAGATGGCGCCTTCGATCTTTCGAGCTACCCCCGCCTGGGAGGGCAGCTCAGCGAATACGCCACGGCCATGGACGGACAGATTCGCGGCGCCGGTCCGGGAGCGGCGGTCATTTTCCGCTTCGACGCCCCGCTCGACCCGAGCACCCTTCCCGGCGACCCCGTGAACAGCATACAGCCCGGCGCCAGCGCATTCCTCATCGACATCACCGAGGGCTCGCCGACGTACGGCCGGCGCGCTCCCGTCAAGGTGAGTTTTAGCGCCGATAGCGGGCAGTTCATCGGCCCGAATTGGATGGCCTTGCAGCCGGTGCCCGGCATCCCCCTGCGGGAGCGCACCACCTACGCCGCCATCCTGACCACCGATCTGCGCGCCGCGGACGGGGGGCCGGTGTACCGCCACCCCGATCTCTCGGCCTTGCTTTCAGAGACCGCCCCGGGCGGCGACGACGCGACCCTGCAGGCGGCCTGGCAGCGCTACGCCCCGCTGCGGGCCTATGTCGCCTCGTCCTTCAATTTGAGCGCCATCGTCAACGCAACGGTGATGACCACCCAGGATGCCACCTCCATCATGCTCCGTCTGCGGCGCGCGGTGTACGAGAAGTCGGATGCGCCGAACGCGACCAGCCTGCGCTACGTGCGTGACCACGACGGCCTGTGCCACATCTATCACGGCGCCTATCTGTCGCCCAATTTCCAGCAGGGCGACGTGCCCTATCTGACCCAAGGTGGACAGATCGCCCTTACTGCCATGGGCGATCCCCTTGTCAGCAGGACCGAGGACCTGCGCTTCGCGCTTTCGGTCCCCAACGCGCCGATGCCGCAGACGGGCTGGCCGGTCATCGTCTACGCCCATGGGACCGGGGGGGACTATGAGAGCTTCGTGAACGAGGGGATCGATCTTCGCGCCGCCGCCGTCGAAACCGACGGGGCCGTGGTGGCGCGCATGGCGGTCATCAGCATCGATCAGGTCCTGCACGGCCCGCGGGACCCGACCCGGAGCCCGGTCGAGCTGACTTTCTTCAACCTGCAGAACATCCGCGCCGCTCGCGACAATCCGAAGCAGGGCGCCGCCGACGACTTCCAGCTGGTGCGGCTGATCAAGCGGTTCCATGTGCCCTCGGCGCCGGTCACCGGCAGCGAGATCCGCTTTGACACCAACAAGATCTACTTTGTCGGCCACTCCCAGGGGGGCCTGACCGGGCCGCTCTTTCTTTCGGCCGAGCCGGAGGTACGGGCCGCGGTGCTCTCGGGCGCCGGAGCGGTATTGGTCCTTTCGCTGCTCAACAAGACAGAGCCGGTGAACATCCTGAGCCTGGTCGAGGGCATCCTGCACGAGCCGGCGACCCCGGACCACCCGTTCCTGAACCTCTTGCAGGCGTACTTCGAGAACTCCGATCCAAACAACTACGGCCGCCTGCTGTTCCGGGAACCCCCGCCCGGCTCGGTCCCCAAGAGCATCTTCCAGACCCTTGGAATCGTTGACCACTACGCCCCAGTGCCGAACATCGAGGCGTTCGCCCTCTCGATGGGGGTGCAGCCGGTGCGGCCGATGCTGCTCCCGATCGACCAGCTCGCGCTTTCCGGTCTTTCCTGGACCGACGGCCCGGTGAAGGGCAACGTCGCCGAAGGACGGGCCACCGCGGTGCTGCGGCAGTACACGCAAAAGCCCATGAGCGATGGGCACTTCGTGCTCTTCGATCTGTGGGACGCCCGCCATGACTGGAGCCGGTTCCTCGCCGCCGACATCTCCGGCGGTCTCGCACAGCTCCCCTGAGCCGCGAACAAACGTCGCCCCGCCATCACCGAGAGGGAATGATTGGCGCGTTTTCGCCATATTTGATACACTGTACCGGCTGTCCGTGAACAATGACGCCAGCCGACGACTATGAGGCGGCCGGACCGCCGGAGCAGAGTGCGCAATGACGGTCTCGCTGATCGGCAAACGAATTGGCAACTATGACATCCAGGCCAAGATTGGTGAGGGCGGGATGGGGATGGTGTACCTGGGCATCCATCCTCAGATCGGCAAGCGGGTGGCGATCAAGATCCTGCACGAGGATCTGGCGTCCAAGAAGGACGTGGTGGACCGTTTCTTCACCGAGGCCCGCTCAGTCAACGACATCAACCACCCGAACATCGTCGACATCGGCGACTTCGGCGACATCCTTTTCGAGGGCATCACCTTCAGATACATCATCATGGAGTTCCTCGATGGGGAGGCGCTCTCCGCCCGCATCCGCCGCGAGGGCGTGTCGATCCGCGAGACGATCTACATGATCAGTCAGTGTGCCTCGGCACTGTCGGCCAGCCATGGCAAGGGCGTGGTACACCGCGACCTGAAGCCGGAGAACATCTATCTCTGTAGCCGCGGCCCAGATCGCAACTACATCAAACTGCTCGACTTCGGCATCGCCAAGCTGACCGGAGACGGCGGCGCCATCTCCCAGAAGACCCGCACCGGGATGGTGATCGGCACCCCCGCCTACATGAGCCCCGAGCAGTGCGAGGGCAAGGGCAACATCGACCACCGCTCCGACATCTACGCCCTGGGGGTAGTGATGTACGAGCTGCTCACCGGCAAGGTGCCGTTCCCGGGAGAGGGTTTTGGCGAGGTGCTGGTGGCGCACCTGACCCGCGAGCCGGATCCCCCCTCGCACCTCAACAACAACATTCCCCCCGAGATCGAGGCCATCGCCATGCGCTGTCTGCGCAAGGACAAGGCCCAGCGCTTCCAGTCCATGGACGATCTGGCCGCGGCGCTGGTGGATCCGGTAACCCATTACAATCATTGGGTCCAGACCGCCCAACTTCCGACAGGGGTGATGTCTGCGTCGGCGGGGATGGGGACCCTCTTTCAGGGGGGCCCGGGGATGCAGCCCATGGGCATGGGGGCCTGGAACCCGGCGGCTTCGGGCCTGATCCAGTTGCCGCACGACATGGGCCAGATCCCCGGTATCCCGGGCGCACCGCTGCGGATGACCGGGATGATGCCGGGGCAGCACGGGGGCAACCCGGCGATGATGTCGGGCCAGAACCCGGCGATGATGTCGGGCCAGAACCCGGCGATGTCCGGCGGAATGCCGGTGTACATGACCGGCGCGTCTCCGGCGGTGTTCTCGGGACAGAGCCAGGTCCTGGGGCTGCCGGCGGACATGATGCTGGTGCCTGGGGTGCAGCAGGCGCCTCGACAGACGACCCTGTCCGGGGCCAGCGGCGAGGCCGGGGCCGGCAGAAGGCCGCGCAACGTGCTGATCGGGTTCGTCGGCGCGATCATCGTGGGCGTGGTGACCATGGTTGGGATCAGGACAATGAAGAGCCCGAGCGAGAGCGTGCAGCCGCGGGACGGCCAGATGGTCACCATCAGCGTGCGCAGCAACCCGCCGCAGGCGGAGGTCATGCGCAGCGACCAGTTCGAAGGCACGCCGGGGAGGACCCCCTACAAGTTCAAGATCAAGAAGGGGGCGCCGCCCGTGGACCTCAAGCTGAGGCTTCTGGGCTACGGCGAACAGACCCGGACTGTCTCGGCGGACAAGGATCAGGCCGTCGAAGTTACCCTGACCAAGACCGCGCCCGTGGCGGAAGCCAAGGTCCCGCAACACGGCAATCTCACCGCTCCCGTGGTTGCGGACAAGCCCGCGCCCGACGTCAAGCCCGTGGTGGCGGAGGACCCTCCGGTCCCGGAAAAGCTGCCGGTCAAGCCCGTGAAGCCTCACCACCATCGAGGCAAGAGCAAGGGCAAGAACGACGCTGACGGCGTCCTGCAACTGCCCTCCTTCTGAACCCGCCCGAGCGATACTCCAAGGACACCGATTTCTTGACCGCCGGCGCTCTCCCTTTCGGTCAAGCTCATGGTCCTTAGGCGCTGAAACAAATTTATGTTCGCAAACGTACAAGTTTCGCACCGTCGAAGAACCGATTTGGAAGTTGGAAATGTTATTTTGTTCCAGCGTCTTACCCTGGCCCTGGCTCCCTGGCCTTTCTTCTGGGATCATTCCTGCCCACCCTGGCGCGGCGTTCGCTGCTCGGCCGCAACGGCGATGGGGGGGCGCTGATCTTTGGCATCAGCGCCGCTGCCGGAGCGCTCGCCCCGCCGCTGGCACTCGTGGTGGCCATGAAGCGCGGCTACCCTAACTGTGTTCGCCCTCGGGTGTCTGTGTTATGCTGCTGCAGTGGTGCTTATGCCTCTGGGCAGCACGACCGGCGGCTTGGCGCCGTTACACAGCTTGAAAGAATAGCTGGTGACCTGCAGGTTCGCCGCTGGGCCACGGGCTCCCGGCGGTCAGGGCGCCCTCAGGTAGCGGCGCAGTGCTTCGACCTCCGCCGGGGAAAGCCGCTGCCCCGGTGGCATCGGCCGCGCGGCGCCCTCCTTCACGCGTTCGAGGATCTCGTCCCGGAGCGTCCGCCCGCCCACCTGCGCCGTCCGGTCCAGAAGCTCTGGAAAGAAGAGCGGGATGGGCGGCGAGCCGTCGGGGCCTTCCCGTGTGGCGTCGTGGCAGGCGAGGCACCGCCCGACGGCCCAGCGATCGGGGGGGACCACCGTGGGCGGGCCGGGCTGGGGCCATTCGATCGGGCGCGCCTGCACTCGATCGAGCAGCTTTGGGCAGGAGAGGACCGCCTGGTCCAGGTCGAGGCGCCTGCCGAAGGGATAGCGGTCGTACGCCCGGTAGGTGGAGAAATAGGGCCGCAGCGTCGCGTCCTCCGCCGAGAGGCGCGCGAGCATCTCGTGGACCAGGTCCTCCTCCATGTAGAAATCGTTGTCTCCTTGCTCGCTGGACAGGACCCCATCGAAGAGCCCGAGCGAGCCCGGTTCCAGGGCCATCGAGAAGTCCGTGCGATCGACCCAAAGGACCCGTGCGACCC
>JBBRLA010000259.1:0-10809 GCA_038231615.1 Polyangia bacterium
AGCGCAAACAGCCGGTCAGGTGGGGCAGCCGGAGCTGGTGGAAGATCTGCCCGGTCTGGATCGCCGCCAGCAGGATGAAGCCGAAGGCCAGCGCCGCACCCGAGCCGGCCACCACGGTGTGATCGGGCGCGAAGGAGCGGGCTGCCTTGGTCACCGCCACGATGAGCAGAAGAACAAACGCGGCGCGCATCAGAGACCTCGTCCTTCATGGGGGAGGTTTTCGACCGCCTGCCCGGGACCCTGCGATGGCTCCTGGAACAGGGTGAAGCGCTGGAGCAGGCGCACGATGCTCTCGGTGAAGACGCCGCCGACCACCACCGCGTTGATCGCCCAGCGCACGAACTCGCGCTCGACGCCGGGAAGTACCGCGGCGCTGGCGATGACCACGATGGCGATCGGGCTTTGCGGCAAAAGCGCCAGGGCCAGCACCGGCGTGGGTGGCAGCGAGGGGTTGGCCCGCCGGGACAGGGCGGCCCCCAGGAGCTTGCCGATGACCCGGGCGACCACGAAGGGCAGGGCCAACACCCAGCCCTGCCACTCGTCGGGCCGCCACAAAGCCCCGGCCAGCAGCAGGAACACCAGGTACAGGGGCCGCTCCAGGTCCAGCAGCATCTTTTCCTGCGCGACCCGGTTGGGCGTGGGCAGGTTTGCCAGCAGGGCACCGGCCACGGCGCAGATCACCGGTACCGAGAGCGCCAGATAGCCCGCCATGCCCGCGGAAAGGGCCACCGCCCCCAACAGCAGGCTGAGCTGCTCTGCCGGCGAAGTGGCCCCGCGGATGAGAATGTAAGTGATCACGCCCAAAAGCGTGCCCAGCCCCAGCGAGACCAGCAGCCACGCGCTGGGCGGCAGCACCCACACCGTTCCGGCAACCGCCTGGACCGGGCGGAACACGATGGCCACCAGCCCCAGGAGACACAGGGCGGCGATCTCGTCGATCTTGGTGATGCGCTCCAGCATCCAGGCCATCTTCGGCCCGCACACCCGGGTCATGTACTCGGCGCTGACCGGGCCGCTGGCCGCGGCGCAGGCCATGAGGATCAGCACCTGATGCAAGAGCATCCAGCCGCCCCCGTCCGACAGGAAGATGAGCGTTCCGCCACACAGAATGGCGGCCACCGCCATGGGCACCACCGTCTCGATGACGATGACCGTGCCCAGGTAGCCGGGGAGCTGGTCCAGGCGCCGGATGTCGAAGCGCATGCCCACGACGAAGCCGATCCAGCCAAGGCCGAAGTCGTACGCCGGGCGCAGGTCGGTGAGGATCGAATCCGTCAGGATGCCGACGCGGTGCCAGTGCAGGATGGCGCCGAGCCCGATAAAAGGGACGCCGGTGGACAAAAGGACGGTCAGGCCCAGGCGGCGCTCCAGCGCCCGCACCCGGGGATGGGCGGCCACGACGGCCAACGCCAGCGCCACTGCCAGGCCGAAGATGACGGCGACCAGGCGCGCTGAACTCATCATCCGTTCGGTCTCATCCCAAAAGGATAGGCATTTTTCGCTACACAGGGAAGCAGCACGGGAAAAATGTCGTTGCTTGCGGCGCTTTATGGTGCTCGCGGTCGCAGCGCATGTCTTGAAAGCTGACTTCGCCCCTCGTCGAAGTCGTTTTTGCTCCGAGAGGGTGACAAAAATCGTCACCGGCCTGTGTGGGGCGATGCGGGAGGGTGTATCCTCCGCGAGTTCATGCCGATGAGGTCCGCTTCCCGGGTTTCGCGCTTTCTGGTCGTGCTGGCGTTCGCCGTGCCGGCGGGCGCGCTTGTGGGCTGTACCCGCCTGACCGGGTATTGCTCCATCGACCAGGACTGCGGAACTGGCATGCGCTGTGACACCGGACAGAGCGATCAGTGCGTATCGCGCGCACAGGGCGGCGATGCCCGCGCCAACGACGATCTGTCCGTCGGGAAGGACGATGCCCGCACCCCCACCTGGACCCCCGTGAAGCTGCCGATGGACAACCCGGGGACCGTGACCTCCATCTGGGGCGCCGGACCCAGCGACATCTGGCTTTTAGCGGGGTCGGCCATCTTCCATAGCCAGGACGGCCGGAGCTTCTCGACCGTGCTGGCCAACGCCGGGCGCAACCTCTACGGCATCGCCGGTCGTTCCGCCAAGGACGTGTGGGCGGTGGGGCTGGTCGGCACTTTTGAGAATGCGCACGATGGCGTCACCTTCCAGCCGCTTCCCGGGGTCACCGATAAAACCATGTACGGTATCGGCGGCACCGCCATGGCCCTCTTCGCGGCGGGCAACAACGGCGTCATCGAAAACTGGGACGGTACGGCCTGGCACGACAGGAGCGTGGCGTCGACTTCCTTGATCCTGCGGGGGGTATGGGGCCTGCCTGACACGACGTGGGTGGTAGGCGGAGACACCAGTGCCCAGCCGGACCGCAAGGGCGTGGTCCTTTCGCAGGTCGGCCCGGGCCCCTTCGGCGGGGTGGCGGGCGTGCCGATGGTACCGACCCTGTACGGCATATCCGGCTGGGAGAGAGAGTTGTGGGCGGTCGGAGAAAAAGGCACCCTCCTGCACAGCACCGGGGGGCTGAGCTTCGACCTGATCCAGAACGGCGGCGGCGTGACCGCTGACTTCTACGGGGTATGGCTGGCCGGTCCCAAGGACGTGTGGGTGGTGGGCGACAAGGGCAGGGACCTGCGAGGCACCCTCCTGCACACTACCGATGGGAAGTCTTTTGCCCAGGTGCCCAAGGGGCCGCCCAATCTGGGGCTGCATGCGGTATGGGGCCCCTCGTCAGGGCGCAAGGACGTGTGGTTCGGCGGCGAACAGGGCACCGTCATCCACTACCAGCCCTGACCCTACGACGACCGCAGCGTAGCCACGAAGCGGGTGGTCGGGGCGCCCTGGTCCAGCAGCAGGTCGCCTCCCTGCGCCCTGGCAATCTCCCTGGCGATGGCCAGTCCCAGCCCGGCCCCCGAGTGCTCGCGCTCCTCGGCGCCGCGGAAGAAGGGCTCGAAGATGCGGTCGCGCAGTTCCTTCGGCACCCCCGGCCCCTGGTCCTCCACCGCCAGCAGGACCTGGCCCGGTTCACCCTTCATCGGGCCGCCGATGACGCGCACCGGCGTGCCCTCCGGGGCATGTGCCAGCGCGTTGTCCAAAAGGTTGCGTACCATCCGCGACAGGTCCGCCGTGCGTCCGCATACTTCCGCGTCCTCCACCCGCACCTCGACCTGCCGCGCCTGCCCCCGCGCATCGCCCCTGCCGATCGAGGCCCGTACCGCCTCGCGTACCACGGCTTGCAGGCTGGTTCGGGCGTCGGGCTCGCCGCGCTCCGACACGTTCAGGCGGGCCAGCACCAGCAGGTCCTCGGCCAGCGAGATCAGCCGATTTGTGTCCTCCAGGGACTCCTTTATCGCCGTCTGATACCCCTCTGTGGAGCGGGGGTGCCGCAGGGCCAGTTCCAACTCGCCGCGCAGCGCCGCCAGGGGCGAACGCAGCTCGTGGGCGGCGTGAGACACGAAGCGGCTGCCAGCCTCGATCAGCCCGGAGAGGCGGTCGATCATCTGGTTCAGGTCGTTGGCCAGGGTGCGGATCTCGTCGTCCTTGCCCGTGCCCAGGGATGCCACCCGCGCGTCCAGTTCGCCCTCTGACACCCTGCGGGCCACCTGGGCGATGCGCTCAATGCCCCGGGTCATGCGCCCGCCGATCCAGCGCCCGATAAGCAGCGAGATCGCCACCGAAAGGAGCATAACTAGACCCATCAGCTTGAAGAGGTTCTGGGTGTCGCTGTCGAGATCGCCCCGGGCCGCCGCCAAGAGCAGCACCGGCCCGCTTTCGTCCTCCTCGCCGCCGGCCCGCACCAGCACGCCGCGCAGCACCCGCCCCTGGCTGGGGAAGTCGATGCCGCCGCTGGGCAGGGGGTTGCCGGCATGCCAGCCCAGGCGGGACAAGGAAGGGGGCACGGTGCCAAAGGTGGGCGTGCTTTGCATGAGGGTCCCGTCGGCACGGTACAGGGCCCCGTACTTGACCAGGTAGTCCACGTCGGCGCTGGCCCCAGCCGGGGTGGTGCTGGCCTGCTGCTCGATCGAGAGGCGACCGCCCAGGCGGACCACGTCCTTTGCCTCCAGCGAGGCGCGCAGGAGCAGCGACTGATCGAGGGCCCGTTCCTGGGCATGCTTGAACGCGGTGACAGTCAAAAAGAGGGCTGCGGCCACCGTCAGGCTGGTGGCGCCGGCGAAGACCAGCGAAAGTCGTTGCCGCAGCTTCATTCGGCCGCCGGCTCCGCCAGGGACAGGCAATAGCCCTGGCCGCGCACCGTCTCCAGCCAGGTGGCGGCGGCGCCGAGCTTGTCGCGCAGGTTGCGCACGTGTACGTCGATGACGTTGCTGCCGGGGTCGAAGCGCGACTCCCACACTTGCTCGAAAATCTCCGAGCGGGTGACCACCCTGCCGGCGTTGCGGAGCAAAAGCGCCAGCAGCGACAGCTCGCGCGCTGTCAGGTCGATGCGTACCCCATTTATGTGGGCATGCCGCTGCCGCATGTCGAGCACGATCGGCCCGGCCCGCAGGACGCCATCGGCCCCGGCCCCGGAGCGGCGCTGCAAGGACCGGGCGCGGGCCATCAGTTCATCCAGGTGGAAGGGCTTGGTGACATAGTCGTCGGCGCCGGCATCCAGCGCCGTGACTTTTTCGCCGACCTCGCCCCGGGCGGTGAGCATCAGTACCGGCACGGCGTTGCCCAGCCGACGCAGCTCCCGGCACACCGACAGACCATCCCCCTCGGGGAGCATCCAGTCGAGCACCAGCAGGTCATAGGGGATGGCCCGCGACTGCTGGAGCGCCTCGGCCCCGGTACGGCAGGTATCCACCACGTACCCCTCCTCGGAGAATGCGCGGGAAAGAAAGCTCGAAAGCTTGCGGTCATCTTCGACGATCAGGACTTTCATGGCGTTTGCGCCATCTTACCCGCCGCCGTGGCCCAGGTGAAAGCCGCCGTGGTTGCCGCCCGAATAGTTGGTCCCGAAGCGGAAGGGGCGGGCATAAATTCCGCCAAACCCGCCGCGGGCCCGGCGGTAAAAGGCGGGGTCTTCGATAAGGGTCGTGCGGTAAGAGACCAGGTAGATCCACTGGGCCAGCGACACCGGCAGGTCGGCCGCGTCGGAGATGCCGAAGAGCGATGAAAGGTCCACCAGATCGATGGTCACGCCGGCCTGCTGGTACGACAGAAACACCGCGTTCAGATCGTCCTCTTCGTGGGTGGTGCTCTCGCGGTCCTCGACCACGTAGATCACCCGCCGGACGCCCTGGGAGATCAGCACCTCGGGGGCGGGCAGGTCCGCGACGGTCAGGGCATAGCGGTTGTCGACCACCGTGTCCTCGGGCTCCTCTTCGCGGAAGGCCAGCCGCCAGGCGTCCAGCAAGAATACCGGGCGCGTCGAGGTTTGCAGGATGTCGGGCGTCTTGGGGCGCATCGTCACCAGGGCCGAAAGCGTCTCCTCCGCGGGGATCAGCTCGTTCTGCGCCGGCCAGTTGTTGAAGGTCGGCACCAGCGACACCGGCTTCTGGGACAGGCCGCTCAGGTACACGCCGAAGGCCACCGACGCCGCGCCGCGCAGGTCGACCACCCACATGGCGTCGTCCGGAATGCCGATGGTGGCCAGTTGCGCCGCCGCCGAGCCCGCCGCCTTGACCGAAGCCAGCTCGCGCACGTCGGGCAGAAGGGCGCTCTGCGGGGTGTCCTCCAGCGCGGTGAAGAGGGTCAGCTTGCAGTAGGGCGTCCAGGGGTTGTTGGGCGGCAACTGCCAGGCCGAGACCACCTGGCTGTACGCTGGCAGCGTCGTCTGGACCGCCGCCGGCACGTCCTCGGCCGCAAACGATCCCGCGTGCAGGGACGGCGTGTAGGGACGGATCGCGCAGGCGGTCGACAGGAGCACGATGGGCGTGAAGGTGAAGTGCTTTCTCATCGGCTCTTCTCCACGGCGGTGAACACGGGGACGCACAGGGCATCATGGGACACATGGCTGTCGGTGGTCAGGCGGGCGAAGTAACCTACGAAGCGGCCGTCGAGCACATAGGCGCCCAGCGTGACCAGGCGGTCCCCAAAGGGCGTGGGCACCGGCCGCTGGCGCACAAAGCGCTGGGCGATCCACGACTCACCCGCGGCGCGCAGGCGCAGCACCTCGGACAGCAGCAGGGCCCATTCTTGGTCCTGGCACAGCGCGCCGACGAAGACCTCATCGCCGACACGGCCCAGCGCCTTCTTGAGCACCCAGCCGGCACGGTCGGAAAAAAGCTCTGCCGGGGACAGGTCCGCTACGTCGTGGGTCTCGGGTAGGTGGTCCTGCAAGATCTCCTGTTCGTCGAGAGGGAGGTCCGTGCGGGCCTGCCAGGCGCGGGCCAGGGCCAGCTTGGACTGACAGAAGATGTGGGCGAAGCTCGACAGGGTGCGCAGGCTGCCCGCGGAAAGAGCGTCGAGGATGGCGGGCAGGTTGCGCTGCCCCTCCATGTACTCGGTGGGGAAGAAGCGGTACAGGACCGAGATGGGCAGATCGCCTACATGGAGCACGCCGTTGCGCCCCTGTGGCGCAGTGGGTGGACAGAGCACCGCGGGGATGCCCAGGCGCTTGAGTGCCCGCTGGATGAGGGCGCAGACTTGCAAGTCCTCGGCGTAGGCGGTGGCGTAGACCAAGGCCACTGCGCCGGGGCGGCCCGTCGGTCTCATGGTTGCGGGGTGGGCCGCCAGCGCGGCCAGCCGGGATGCCAGGGCGTCAAGCACGGTGGTCGGGTTGCTGCCATCGGAGAAGCCGGCCAGGCGACACAAACGGGGGAGGCCGTGGGCCTCATTGTGGCCACCGGGACAGTCGGCGTTGATCTCGCAGGCCCGCCAGCGGCCGTCCTCGCCGAGGAGCAGATCGACGCGACACAGTGCCGCGTGGTCGCCGGCCTCGTGGGATGCGCGGGCCAGGCGCAGGACGTCGTCGTGTAGGCCGTAGCGAGCGGCCTCGGTCGGGTCATGGTGCGCCCGGGTGGCGATCCTGCCGACGGCGCGGGTGATGCCCTCGGCGGCGCGGACGGCAGCGCGGTGCAGCTCGGGGGAGAGCACCAGCGGGTGCAGGTCCACCCGACGGGCCCCGGCGACGAAAGCGTCAAACACCAGGTAGCGCTCGGCCAGCTCGCGGCTGAGCAGCGGGTCGGAAAGGGGATCCCTGCTGCCGAGGGCGCGCACTTCGATCATCTCCGGCATGGCCTGCGTGCTGGCCGGCGGCCCCGGCGGTAGATTGGCTGGCGCGGTGGCGATAAGGGACCTCACCGAACTGATCATAGCTGACATTCTGAGCCCCCACCCGGCGGAGCGCATGAAGGGGCGATGAAGATTGCTTCATCGTCAATGCTTCGGGACCAGGCATCGCCATCGCCATCGCCATCGATCGGCGCTCCTGAACTGGCAATCGTCGATAAAAAGCAACGAGGCCAGGACCCTCCTGAAGGCGTTGCTGCTGGCAGGGTGTCATCCGCAGGATCGTTGCTATGCTCAGCAGGATGTGGACTCCCAACGCCGCGCTTCCCACCCAAGACCCGACCCAGGCGCTAGCGAGCCTCTTGATTCTGCTCAAGGGCCGGCGCTTCGTCATCCTGACCGGCGCCGGTTGCAGCACCGAGTCCGGCATCCCGGACTACCGCGGCCCCACCGGGTCGCTGCGTCGACGCCAGCCCATCCAGTATCTCGACTTTCTCCGTCACGATTCCACCCGGCGTCGCTACTGGGCCCGCAGCGCTGCCGGCTGGCGCCACATCATCGCCGCTCGCCCCAACGAAGCCCACCACGCCATCGCAAAGCTTCTGCATGCGGGCCACGCCACCGGCCTGATCACGCAGAACGTCGATGGATTGCACAGTGACGCCGGCAGCCAGCGACAGGTGGAACTGCACGGGTCCATCCGAAGGGTGGGCTGCCTGGGCTGCGAGGTGCGCTTCGAGAGGGCGGCGTTCCAGGACGAATTGCTGACGCAAAATCCCGCCTTGCGCGATCATCTGGCCGCGCCCGCTCCCGACGGCGATGCGGAACTGGAGGAAACGCTGGCGCGAGACTTCGTGGTCCCTTCCTGCCGCGCCTGCAGCGGCGTGCTCAAGCCCGACGTGGTCTTCTTCGGCGAGAACGTACCGCGGCCGGCGGTGGCCGCTGCGTGGGACCTGTTCACCGAGGCCACGGCGCTCTTGGTGGTGGGCAGCTCGCTGGCGGTCTACTCCGGCTTTCGCTTCGCCCGCGGCGCCGCCGAGCGGGGCCTGCCCATCGTCATCATCAACCAGGGGCCCACTCGCGCCGACGAGCTGGCCGCCGTTCGCGTGGATCTTTCGGCCAGCCAGGCCCTGCGGGCGATAGCGGCCCAGGTCTCATCGCGGTAAGGGCCATGGACACCGGCCGCTTCGGTCATTCTTTGCGGAGCTGCTCGAAGGTGGGGTTGAGCCGAGCATAATCTTCCGCCGAAAGGCACATCCGTTGGGCATCCAGGCGGACGGCGTAGATCTCGCCGGGTACATGGGGACAGGGGATGCCCGTGTAGAGCTGGTCGCGGCCGTCCACCTTGATCACCACCGGGGCGGACTGCACGTTGAAGTCCACCACCACCGGGGCCTTCATCCCGGGAAAGTCACCCGGGAAGCGCAGGCCGCTGCCGGAAAGCAGCCGCTTCGGCCGGATCGTGCGCAGCGCCTTGAGCACCCCCTCCACGGCCACGGCGTTGGCCGGGGCCCGCCGGGGGAGGGCCGCGGTGCCAGGCTGGATCGGCTCCGAGACGATCCACGAGGCGCCCTCCCGGATGAGCAGTGCATGACCCAGTTCCAGGCGGCCCGGCATCTCGGGCAGCGGCAGGACGGTCAAGGCCCACAGGCTGAGCGCGTCGCGATCGCGGACCAAAAGCTCCCGCAGGCGCCGGGGGACCAGGAGCACATCCGGCTCGCCGTCCCGGGCCGCGTAGACCTGGTCCCTGCCGACGTCGTCGCCGAGCCGCACCGTGTAGCCCCCCGGCGAGAGGGCCGCCTGCACCCGGTAGCGGTCGTCGGACAGGCCATAGTGTGCGGCATCGCGCCGCGCCCCAGACAGCCGGTCCTTCACTCGGGCCCCGAGCAGGGCGGTGAACAGTTCCTCGGAAAGGACGTCGTCGGCGCGCACGTGGGGCGCATCGAGCCACCACTGCGGCTGGCCGGCCACCAGGTAGCGACGCAGGGAGAGCGTCTGCACCGGTTTGCCCGCCGCATCGGCCCCGCGGGGGGGAAGGATCAGAAAGAGGATGCCGGTATTCCGGCGCTCCTCGACTATACCGGGCTGCCCTTCGACCTCTTTTGCCGAAGGCGGAAAGAGCAGCTCCTCGGGCCGCGCGCTTCGGCGGCAGCCGGGCTGAAGCCCGAGATGAACCAGCGCCGCGAGGGTGAAGAGGACCACCCGGGGGTGGGTGCGGGGGCGGGTGCGGGTGCGGGGATGGATGGATGACGCGAGGGTCAGGTTCATGGGTAAAGGCATGGTCTCACCTACTATAACCTGGAAGTGAATCGGTGGCCGCGCGAGCCAGCCGTCATGGGTCAAGGGGTCCATTGAAGAAGCACGCCGCCGAGGTCAATGGAAACGCCATCACCCAGGCGCTGGAAAGAAGGCCCCTGGGCCTGTCCGGTGAGAGGCTCATTCTGTGCGCACCCTTCCCAATCTTTAGTGGGGGCCAGACACTGCCAGCCAGCGCCAGGGGAAGCGAACATCGGACCGGTCTCCCGCCCTGACCCCGCACTCCCTGCACCCCTCGACATTACGATTCTTTGTCATTGAAAGGATTCAAAATACTCTCTGCTTCTGATGAACGGAGAAATCTAGAAAATAATTCCATCCCACTCCTGAGTGAAGTCTGCTTTATCAAGCAAACTCTTTCGGTTTTCACAAAAATCCATTTAACAGTTTCATTTTTTATATTATGAAAAGAAATTTCCTTACCCTTTCCAATTTCATTGGCTATTTTATATGCATCCGTTTCATCCTCTGCTTCGACTACAATTAATTGTTCCTCCCATAACCACTCGTCTCCTGTGTTTTCTGGATGAATAGATTTCAAGAAAATCGAAGCTACAAATAGCATGACATTTCTCTTGTTTTCATTTTCTAAACCGATTGTCAGTCAAGAGCTTCTATGCTTTGTGTGCTTTTTCCGCACCTGCTTGATCAGCTTTATAAATTTCTTGAAGCGTTTTCTGTGAATACTCACCAGGAAATTCTCTGTTAACAGATCCTTTGCATTTTTGACTGATTAGATCTTGGGCCTCAGTCCTGAGTTCAGTGGCCCAATTTTTCGCTCCTTGTCTCGCTTTTTGGGAGACGGTATCACCAAGAGCATCCAAAAGCTCTTCTATTTGCTGAGGATCATTTCTCGACATGGCCCTTCTGAGGCCGGCATTTGCAGAGGGAGAGACCCGACCCGCCCATGAGGCGATCACCTACCTGGAGAATCATCGAGACCAGATGGACTACGCCACCGTGAGGCAGCAAGGTCGCCCAGTGGGCAGTGGACCCGTGGAGGCGAACTGCAAGAGCCTGTTCGAGGTCAGGATGAAGCGATCCGGGGCGAGATGGAAGCCGGGCACCGGAGACGACATCGTTCGGTTGCGCGCTCTGGCGCTGAGTGATCGATGGACGCAGCCATGCAGTTGTTCCTGGCGCCCCTGCGCACAGGGGTTCGGCGTGCGGCGTAATCAACATAAGGATTCGACCGGTTCCCGTAGTGCGCTCCTCTCCAGAAGCACACCCTTGGCCGATGCGAACTTGCCGGCATCACCCGAATCTGGAAGAAGAGAGTATATGTTCAATCAAGACATC
>JBBRLA010000260.1:0-10783 GCA_038231615.1 Polyangia bacterium
CAGAACCAGGCGGCCCTGCTCGCGTATCAGCAGGCGCGCAAGCTCTTCGAACTCGTCGGCGACAAGCTTGGGCAGGGCAACACCTGGCGCGGCGAAGCGGATGTCCAGTTCAGACTGGGGCAGAACCAGGCGGCCCTGCTCGCGTATCAGCAGGCGCGCAAGCTCTTCGAACTCGTTAGCTCCAAGCTTGGGCAGGGCAACACCTGGCAAGGCGAAGCGAATGTCCAGTTCTTACTGGGGCAGGGCAACACCTGGAAAGGCGAAGCAGATGTCCAATTCAAACTGGGGCAGAACCAGGCGGCGGTCGCAGCCGCGCGCAAGGCCGTGGATCAGGCACGGGAGGTAGGCGTCCCATACAATGAGATGCTGGCGCACATGACCCTGGCCCGGGCCCTGGACGCACAGGGCGCCGCCATGGCTCCCCAGGGCGAGCTTGAGGCCCGCGCGGCCCTGCGCCTTCTCAACCTGCTGCGTTCCCGCGGCGTCGCCGACCAGGACCGCACCGCGGCGGCCAACTTGGCCTCCCCACATGACTTCCTCATCCCCCGGCTGGTGCGCCGCGGCAAGACTCAGGAGGCCCTGGCCCTGGCAGAGGCGGCCCACGCCCCGGTCCTTTTAGACCTGCTCTCCAACAGCGGGCGCCGCGCTGACACCACCGACCGGCTGCCCATCCTGCGCGAGCGCGACGAGCTGCGCGGCAAGCTCGCCCGACTCGACAAGGAGGCCCGCGGCCTGCAGGACCCGGCGCTCCTTGCGAAGAACGAAGAGGAGCGCCGCCAGATCGACGCGGCCCTGGAGATGACCTCGCTCCACGCCCTGGGCTCGCTGCACACCCCGTTTCTCTCGGGCCAGCCGCTCTCCGACGCCGCCATCGCCGCGCTGGTCGCCGCCACCGGTTCGGTCCTGCTCTACTACTCGGCCGATGAGCAACTCGTCGGGTTCCTGCTGCTCCCAGGCAAGCCGCCCATCAGCCGGACCTTGCCCCTTGGACGGGAGCGCCTGAGGAAGGACGTCGCCAGGCTGCACAACGATCTGGGCAACCCCCTGTGGGAGGAGCGCGCCGCCACCGCCACCGGCTCCCTGTACCAGGCCCTGATCGCCCCCTTCGCCGCCGACCTGGCCTCGGCGCAGCGTCTGGTCATCGTCCCCCATGGTCCGCTGCACCAGCTACCCTTCGAGGCGCTGACCGATGAAAAGGGGCGCCGGCTGGACCAGCGCTGGGCCATCAGCATCGCCCCGTCCCTGTCCGCCCTGGCCGTTTGCCTCCAGCGCGCCAAGGAGCGCGCCGACAGGGGCGAGTCGCTGCTGGCCCTGGCCTCCGGGCGCGGCCTGCGCTTCCCCAACGGCGAGATTGACCAGGTGGCCGCCCTCTTCGACTCGGTCGACAACCAGGCGCGCATCTACCAGGAGCGGACCCGCTTCCAGACCTACCGCGACCTGGCCCCCAAGGCCCGCCACCTGCTGCTCGCCACCCACGGGACGCATGTGGAGGGCAGCCGCAGCGCGACGTTCCTGGAGATCGTGGCCGATGACACCCACGACCGGCGCCTGACCGCGGCCGAGGTGGCCGAGGTCGGACTGGTGGCCGAGCTGGTGGTGCTGGCCGCCTACGACACGGCCCGGGCCGAGGCGCTGCTCAGCGATGAGCGGCTGGACCTGACGCGCGCCTTCCTGATAGCGGGTGCCCAGGCGGTACTGGCCACGCGCTGGAAGGTGCCGGAAGACGAGGCCACGCGCCGCTTCTTGCTCGACTTCTACCGCTCGCTGCGCCACGGAGGCGGCGGTGGGGCCAGGCTGCGCAAGGACCAGGCGCTGGCTCTCGCCAGGGCCGCCTCCCGCGGGCGGGGCGAACCCGCCCAACTCTGGGCCGCCTGGGTCCTGGTGGGCGATGGCAGCTAAAGGGGCGCGCGGCGGGCATGGATCGAGTGGCCCGCCTCAAGTGAACAATTCGGAGACGCTCCGCGCCATCAGCGCGCGATCGAACCAGCGGTCGAGGGTGGGCATCTCGCGCTCGGCGTGGATGCGGGCCCGGTCTTCGTCGTTCACCGCAATCTGCCGCAGCCCCAGGAGGCGCACGATCGCCTCGGCCTTGCCTTTGATCTCGCCTTCGGCCTTGCCTTTGGTTTCGCCCTTGTTGAACTGGGACCACTCGAAGTCCGTCTTGGGCAGATATACATCCGGGTGCAACATGATAAACTCCTCTAATCGCTGGTATCGCTCTTTGGTCATTATGGCACGGAGAAGCTGGTACAGCCACCAGGCCTGATCCACGCCGCCCGTCTGCCGGGCCGCCTGCACGGCCACAAGCGCCTCCTCCGGCCCGCTCTCGTCGTCCGCGTGCATCATGGCCGCGAGCGCCGCCAGCCACGGCTCGGCGCAAGCTTCCTTCAGCGATCCGACGCGAGGCACATCATCCGGCCCGATGACGCGGGGAACCAGCCCGTGGCCGGGCAGAAACGAGCCGATCGGCTGCCGCGCCCACGCCGCCACGCTTCGGGTCAGCGCCAGCACGATCAGGTAGGTGTCGCAACGCACCTCGGCGTGCAGATCGGCGACATATTTGGGCCACGCGAACCACTTGCCCGGATCGATGCGGCCCTGCGGTTCCAGGATCGCGGCAACGACGGGCTTGCCGTTGTCTTCCAGGACCACGGCGGCATCGCTGCGCTGGCCGGTGGGCACCAGAGTGCGGGTGCCGGGGTCGGTGACGCGGACCCGGGAGAAGTAGGGCAGCTTGACCTTGAGCAGGTGCATCAGGATGGCGGGGACGACCTCGGGGTGTTCGCGACACAGCTCGATGGGCGCTTCATGTTCCATGGACAGAGACATGATCGGTTTATAGGATCAGGCTGCCGGCGAATCAAATTTTTCCACAAAACTGATCCCTGTCTCACGGGTGGCGGTGCTGCTGGTGAGCCCCGTCTTTCGCCGGCGGGACGAACCCGCCCAGGTGGCTTGTTTGGGGCCGCCTGGGTCCTGTGAGCGACGGCAGCTAGAGCGTGGCGGCGAGGCCCATCCAATTGGATCGACACAACGAAGTCCCGACAAATGCTGTCCGTGCTGTCCGAATCTGAACGAAATCAGGTATCTGCGATATCGCCGGGGAACCTGTTGCCGTCCGCTGCTGCTGTCCGTGCTGTCCGAACCTGAACGAATAGGCATCTCCGACATCGGCGGGGGGGGCCCTTGCCGTCCACTGCCGCCAGGGGCCGCCGTGCCTGCGCCTGCCCGCTTTCGCAGGCCCGCCTGCCCGCTCCTGCAAGGGCCTGCAACGGCTCGGCAGGCAGGTCCACCGATGCCCAAAGCAGGTATTTCGCACCGCGAAGTGGTCCTTTCCACCACTCCTACTTGTCCCTCCCCACCACTCCCAGTGGTCCCCCCCACTACTCCCAGTGGTCCCCCCCCACCACTCCAGTGGTCCCCCCCCACCACTCCCAGTGGTCCCCCCCCACCACTCCTACGGTCCCTCCACCTCTTTCGCTCGTTGAATACCTCCCCCGGCATGGCCGGCACCTGCTTCGGGATGTCCAACACCTTCTTGCGCCGCCGTTTGACTCCTTTGTCGCCGCGTTCACCTGGCTGCTCCTGCGCCACGGACGGCATCGGACGGCATCGGGGCGCGCAACGCTCTTCCGCAAATGCCTCATATTGCTGCCTTTCGGACAGCACGGACGGCATTTGTCGGGACTTTCTCTCGCAAAGCCTCGCCAGCCCTCGGCGCGATCATCGGCCATCGACCTCAGACAGGCCCCGGCCCCTTGTGCCTTCGACGAGAACCGCTACACTGTGAGATCAAAGCTCCGGTGTGCCATGTCTCAATTCCTTATCAGAGATGTCTCCATTTCCGACCTCGATGGCCTTTTTTCCGTCGCCGAGCACCTGGACTCGGTGAACCTGCCCCACGATCGGCAGGTGCTGGAGCGCCAGATCGAGCGGTCGGAAAAATCCTTCTCCGGCGCCCTGGACATCTTCCAGCGGGAGTACCTCTTCGTCCTGGTCGAGCATTCTCAGGAGGGCGCCCCGCCCCAGGGCCGCGTCCTGGGCACGTCGATGATCCATGCCCAGCACGGCACCCGCCGCGCCCCGCACATCTTCTTCGATGTCATGACCGACGAGCGCTACTCCGAGACCCTGGACCGCCACTTCATCCAGCAGGTGCTGCGCATCGGCTACAACTACCACGGCCCCAGCGAGATCGGCGGTCTCATCCTCCAGCCCTCCTACCGCGGCCACGAGATGGCCCTGGGCAAGTGGCTTTCGTATGTCCGCTTCCTTTACCTGGCCCAGCACCGCGCCTGGTTCCGCGACGAGATCCTCTCCGAACTTCTGCCCCCGTTGCAAGAGGACGGCACGTCCCTTCTGTGGGAGCACCTGGGGCGGCATTTCACCGGCCTGTCCTATCAGGAGGCCGACCGCATCTCCCAGACCAACAAAGAGTTTATCCGCACCCTTTTCCCCGCCGAGCCGATCTATACGTGCCTCCTGCCCGAGCATGTGCGCGCCATGATCGGCCAGGTCGGCCCCGAGACCCGCGGCGTCGAGAAGATGCTGCGGCGGATCGGCTTCCGCTATGCCAACCGCATCGACCCCTTCGACGGCGGCCCCCATTTCGTGGCACGCACCGACGACATCACCCTGGTCAAGACCGGCCAGCAGGCGCGCGTGCTGGCGGTGGACTCCGCCGACGAGGGCCGCCCCTACGGCCTGGTCAGCGCCGAACGCGACCACGCCCCCTACTTCACCGCGGTGGGCACTCGCTACCGGCTGGAGGGCGACGAGGTGGGCCTGCCCGAGAAGGTCCGCCGCCTGCTCAAGGTGCAGGCTGGGGAACAGGTGGGGATTTTGCCGCTTTAGGGGGTCAGGCCCGCCCAGAACTCGGTCAGCGATCGAGCGACCGCAGGCGGGTCCTCCAGTTGCGGATAGTGACCCAACTCGTCGAGCCACTCCAGGCGAGCACCGGGGATCTCTGCGGCCAGCCGCCGGGCGATCGCCGGCACGGCCACCGGGTCCCTTTTGCCCCACAGCACCAGCGTCGGCAGGTCCAGCCGGGTGAGGGCGCCAATCCAGCGGTGCCAGAAGCAGTGCCGCTCTTCGACATAGGCGATGCTGCGCGGCAGGCGCAGCATGCCGTCCTTGTAGCCCAGCATCTGCCACATGTCGTCCAGGTCCTCTTGCGGGACCGGCCGCGAAAGGATGCGCCGCATCTGCAAGAGGAAAAGCGCCTTGGATCGAAGGCGCGCCAGCACGGGTGCCAGCGGCGAGCGGAGTAGCTTCTGCGAGGGGGTCAGATGGGCCAGCTCGATGTGCACGCTGCCGTTCATCAGGATAAGCGAGCGGAACGCGACCGGGCACAGGCCCCGCTCTCTTCGGGCAAGAAGTTCGCAGGCGATGCTGGTGCCCATGTCGTGGGCCAGAAGGTGGACCGCCGGAACACCCAGGGCGCGCAATGTGAGCAACACTACGTCGGCCTGCTCGTGTAGCGAGTAGCTGTAGTTTGACGGTTTGTCCGAAAGCCCGAAGCCGGGGAGGTCCAGAAGCACCACCCGGCGGCCCTGCGAAAGGGCCGGCAGGATGCGATGGAAGTCCTGCGAGCTGCTGGGAAAACCATGCAAAATTAGCACAGTCTCTTTGCCATCGCCTGCCCCGGTATCGATCACGAAGATCTGCTGACCGCAGAGATCCAAGAAATGTCCTTGCTCACGCCAACTCAGCACGCTAGAAGAGAAGTCGTTCATGGCACCGGAGTCTATACCAGCCCGGCCCTCCCTGCCGTTCACGATCCATCCACCCCCTTCACCAAGAGCGAGTGCATCCATATGTTGGAAGACCACACATCGAAACCCCGACACGGTTTTTCTACGATGTCTCCCGAGCGGCGGCAACAGATCGCCAGCCTGGGTGGCAAAGCCGCCCATGAAAAGGGAACTGCCCATCAGTTTAACTCGAAGGAAGCTCGAATGGCTGGACAAAAAGGCGACACGGCCGTGGCCCAGGATCGGGAGCATATGTCACGGATCGGGCGGGTCGGCGGACAGGCGACCAAGACCCGGTCCAGCAAGAACAAGGCGACCAAGACCCAGTAGCGATAAAGCAGTCTGGACGACCGGCAGGTTGACCGACAGGTTTGCTGAGGGCCTATCTGACCGTTTGGCTGACGGTCTACCGTCTATCGGGTACTTTGGCTGATGCTTTGGGCGCAGCGGAAGCCGAGGCGGTGCGGACCTCGGTTGGCGGGTGAAACCCCGCGCCGCTCGGACCCTCGGGTGCGTCCCGCGGGCCAGTACCAGGACCCGCCCTTCAGCGTCTTCTGGTGGAAACCGGGACAGTGCAGGTCACCGCCCCCGCAAGGACCGCGGGGGTCAGGGCCAGTGCAGGCGGCGCCGCACTCTCGTTTGCAGCCGGCGTAGCACTCGGAATACCAGTCCTCGACCCATTCCCAACTGTTGCCGGCCATGTCGTAGAGTCCATAACGTCCCACCGGACGGCTGCCGACGTTGGCGGTGATGTCCGTGCCGCAACCGGTCTGCTCACTTTCGTCCTGCTTGAAGACCGCCCGTTCGCACGTCGGCGGCTCGTTGCCCCAGGGGTACATGTCGCCGTCCGGGCCGCGGGCGGCCTTCTCCCACTCGGCCTCGGTGGGCAGGCGCTTGCCCACGAACCGGCAATAGGTGTCGGCGTGGAACCAGCTTACCGCCACCACCGGCTGTCGAGGTTTGGAGAAGCGCGCGTAGAACTTCACCGGTGGATCGCACTTGCCCAACTTCACGCAGCGGTTGTAGTGCTCGTTGTCCACCTCGTAGACGTCCATGAAGAAGGGCGAGACGGTGACGCGCATCGGGGGGCGCTCGTCGCGGTTGCCGTCGTTCGCGCCGCGGAGGAAGGGCCCGCCCTGGATGCAGGACATCCCCGAAGGCCGGTCCTTGCCGCAGGGGCGGTCCCCCGTCTCGGCGGCGCTGGTGGCCGGCGGCGGTTCCACGTCCGGGGCATGGGACGGGAGCAGCATGGCGATGGAGACAAGGCCCGCGCCACCTGCGGGAGGCGGTTCCTGCAAGGGCGGGTTCTGGGGCACCGCCACCACGGGGTGTCCCTGGGCGGCGGCGCTGCGCTGGGTGCATCCGCACAGGAGCAGGAGCCACGACAACAAGCACAGGGGCAGCGCCCGGAGCATGAGGAAAGCTGGCAAAGCGGTCTGGTCCGGGCAAGATCATAGCCGGTCCCGGTGGGCCGATCTGTGCGCCTCTATACACAACGCGGCAGCCAGACGTGCGAAGACCTGCACCCAGGTGGGCCCTGTCGGCGTACCTGGGGAACACACCCAGACAGCGTGGAACGCCGCGTCGGAAATGTGCCGGTCTTGCCGTATGTCGGGAATGTCTCATGTCAGCTTTCATCGCAGTTCCGCACCAAGCTTGCTAAAATCCCTTCTATCCAGGGTCACGTTGATGAAGAGGAAGAAGCACATGGCCGGAGCAGATTTTGGCGCACCCCCACAGCGACCGAGGGAGCGTACTACTGTACGTGACCGAGGAAGCGAGGAGGTACGCCAAAAGCTGCCCGGTCCAGGTGCTTCTGTTTAGCGATGGCGGGACCTCCCATGCAGCTCGAATCTACTCCCACCTGGCTCCTCGGCGCCGAGGTCCCACCTGCAAGCCGCATCGGCACGGTGCTGGCGGGTACGTATCGCTTGGACGCCTTCCTGGGGGAAGGGACCACGGGGATCACCTACAACGGCTGGCACCTGCGGCAGAAGATGGCCTGCGCCATCAAGTTGCTGCGTCGGGACCTGGCCCACACCCACGATCGGGCAATCCGGCTGCGGCAAGACCTGCGCAGCCTGACGGTCCTGGCCGGCAGGGGGTTTCTGGCCGTCGAGCTCGGGTTCACCCCCGAGGGGGCGCCCTTTCTGGCCAGCCCGCTGCTCCGGGGCGAGACCCTGCGGCAGCGCCTGACCAAAGGGCCCCTTCCGCCCCCGGTCGCGGCGACGATGATCGTGGCGGCGGCGCGGGCGCTGGGCCTGGCCCACACCCTGGGGGTGATCCACGGGGATTTGCGCCCGGAGAACATCTTCCTCCCCCTGTCGCCGGGCAGCCCGCTCACGGCCGGGCTGGCGGCGCCACCGGTGCTGCCGGTCTTGATAGACGGCGCGCTGCACCACCTGCGCCGGCGGGTCGCCGGCCTGGATGAGTCGGTGCCGATCCGCTGGCTGCGCTATCTTTCGCCAGAGCAGGCCGGCGGGATGGTCGAGAGCCCGGATGCCGCCGGAGACATTTTCGCCCTTTCGGCCATCCTTCACGAGTGCCTCACGGGCAAGCCGGCCTTTGCCGGGGATGAACTGGAGGAGGTGCTGGAGAAGCTGGCCCAGCCCCCCGGGCCGCTCTCGCTCCCGGCGGCATCGGGCCCCCCGGCGGGCCTTGGGGCGGCCCTTGACCGGGTGATCGCTCGCGCCTGCGCCCGCGATCCGGAGGCCCGCTTCCCGGACCTCGGGGCCCTGGCAGAGGAGCTGTCACGAGTGTTCTCCGAGATGGGATTTCCGCTGCCCGACCTGGCCGCACAGGAAGGGACCGACGTGGTCGCCCGCACCGCGCGGCGCAGCACCATCGTCCACAAGAAGATCGTGCCCCTGCCTTCTCCATCTTCCCTGGGCGACCCGGCGCCTTTCCCCGTGCATCCGGTGCCCCTTTTATCCGAGGTGGAGGCACCGACGGCCAGGCCATCGCCGGTCGGCCGGATCAAGCGAAACAAGGCCACCGTGCGCAGCCGCGACCTGTCTCGCCTGCTGGCGGATGTGGAGGCGAGGAAGATGAACATCGGCCAGGCCCTGGCCCTGGCGACGGGCGATGCGGAGGAAGAAGACGAGGAACAAGACTCCCCGAAAGAAACCGCGACGACCGGCAAGGAACTGACCGAAGAGGAGCGGCGCATCGAGGCCGGACGGGCGGCGGTGCTGTCCCGAGCGGCCGAGGCCAAGGCCAAAAGGGAGGTCGAGGACGGGCAGCGGGTGCAGCGGGAGGCCGAGGCCACCCAGACGGCCAAGCGCCGGGAACTGGAAGCGGCCCGCACCGAGGTGCTCTCGAAGATGCGCGCCGAACTGGACCAGCGGGACCGCGAGCGCGCCGCGGAGCGACAGGCCCGGCGAGAGGCGGCGCAGCGGGAGGCGGAACGGCTGGAGGCGGAACGCCTGGAGGCCGAGCGTCTGGAGCGGGAGAAGACCGAGCGCGCCCGGATCGAGGCCGAGAAGGCAGAAAAGGCCCGTCGGGAAGCGGAGGCGGCGGAGCAGGCCCGTCGGGAAGCGGAGCGCCGCGAGGCCGAGGAGCGCGAGGAGGCGCGCAAGGAGGCCGCGCAGGCGGAGGCCGCGCGGAAAGACGCCGAGCGGGCCGAGGAGGCGCGCAAGGAGGCCGAGCAGCTGGAGGCGGAGAAGGCCCGGAATGCGCAACACGAGGCCGAGCGGGCGGAAGTGGCTCGCCTGGCGGCAGAGAAGCGGGAACGGGAGCGGCACGAGGCGGCGGTGGCGGCGGCGGCAGCGGTGGCAGCGGCCCAATTGGCGGACACCGAGCAGGCCCTGCGAGAGGCCGAGGTTGCCCGGGCCGAGGAGGCGAAGATCTCGCAGGAGGCGGCCCTGGCCATGGAAGCCGCCCGCGTCGCCGCGGCCCGGGCACGAGAGGCGGAGTTCGAGGCCGAACTGGCACGGGTCGAGGAACGGCGCCGCGCCCGTGAAGTGGAGCAGGCGCGGCAGGTGGCCAACGCCGCGCAGGGCGTGTGGGTCAAGCGGGAGACCCGCCTTTTGGGGGCGATCAAGGAGACGCAGGCCGCTCGGGTGCATGGCGAGGACCGCTCGCGGGAGGCGGAGCGGGCGCAGGAATCGGCCCGTTCCGCCGAGAGGGAGCGGGTGGTGCAGGTGGCCCACGTCAAACGGACCACCCAGGCCCTGACCATCGTGCAACTCGTGTCCGTCGAGGGCGACAGCGACAGCGACAGCGACATAGTAAAGGTCGAGCCGCCGTCGCCGCCGCCCATCTCGGAGGTCAAGCGGACGATGCCGTCGCCGCCGCCCATCTCGGAGGCGGTGCCCACGCCGGGGCCGATGTCGGCGGTGCCCTCGTCGGTGCCGGGGCCGACACAGAGGTCAGTGCCCTTGTCGGTGCCGGCCGCGATCCGGCAGGGGCCGCCGCCCAGCATGCCCGAGCCAGCCTCGCTCCCCACGGTGCGGATGCCGCAGATCGGGGCCCAGCAACGGTGGGGCCGTCGCTCGGCGCAGTTGCTGGCGGTGGTAAACGCCGCCGCTGCACCGGCCCCGATGCCCACCGCGCCGGCCCCGATGCCTGCCGGCCCGCGCAACCCAGTGCCCTCTTCGATCTACTCGGAGGTGCTTGAAGGAAAGCGGCCCCGGGAGACCGTGCCGACGCCACTACGCAGGACCAGGCGGCCGGTCATCGGCGCGGCGCTGGTGGTGGGATTGATCATCGCTGCCCTGGTGCTCTGGCGCTCAAGCCTGTCCGCACCGCCCATGCCAAGGAACGGTCGGCCCGAAGCGACCGAAGAGGCCAAGGTCGCCCCGCCCGCGCCAATCAGGCCGCCCGAGCCCCCGGCTTCCGCCCCCCACGGGCCGCCTGCCGAAGCCCCACTTTCCCCTGAAACCCCGCCGGCCCCGACCCGCCGCGTGACCCGGGACAGGCACCGGTCCCCCCACGGGCGCCGACGGGACGGCGCGACTTCCCCGAGCTTGCTGGAATCTGAGGATCTGCGCAACCCCTTTGGTCGGGCAGGCGTCAGCCGTTGATCTTGA
>JBBRLA010000261.1:0-10767 GCA_038231615.1 Polyangia bacterium
GTCCGCAACTGCCCCGCCACCCGCTCCGACAGGCACCGTCCATCGGGCCCGAACACCGGCTCGGCCGAGTTGATCGTCACCCCCAGGGGCGTGGGCCATCCCCGCAGGGCGTGCACCACCTGGCGCAGCGACATCAGCGTCGTGGCCGTGGCCTGGCAGCCGGCGGCCACCACCACGCAGCCCACGGCACGCCCGTCCAGATACGGCCGCTCGTCGTCGCGCAGGTCCTCGATGTAGTCCAGCGCGTTCTTTACCAGCCCCGAGATGCCTCCGTGATACCCGGGCGATCCGATCAGCAATCCGTCCGCCCGCCGCACCTCCGCCACCAGCCGCCGTGCCGACGCCGTGCGCTCCAGGTTCCCCGGCGAGTACATCGGCAGGTCCAGGTCCCCGGCCCCGATGGTCGCGATCTCCGCCCCGGCCTCCTCGGCGGCGGAAAGGGCCAGACGCAACGCGGCCTCGGTGGTCGAGTTGGCGCGGGTCGTGCCCCCCACGGCGACAACGTAGGGACGCCGGGCAGACGTGGCGATGAGGGTCTGTGGTGGCATGCTAGGACCTCTCCTTCCATACAGCCTAGCCGTCCCCCGCAAAGCCTGCACCTGGTTCTCGCCACAAAAGCATCGCCGCCGCCCGGCGAGCCATAGTACACAATGGGTCGCAGGCATGTCAGGATGGGATCATCGGCCTAGAGCCCCCATGCCCGCACCAGGCGAAAACCAGCCGCTCCTCTCCCAACGTTTTCTCCAGAAAATCCTGGAACACGTTGCCCACCCGGTCTTCGTCAAGGACCGCGACTTCCGCATGGTCTTTGTCAACCGCGCCCTGTGCGACATGACCGGCTTCTCTCGCGAGCAACTCCTCGGCAAGACCGACCATGACCTGTTCCCCCGGGAGCAGGCCGACTTCTTCCGCCAGAAGGACACCGAGATGTTCGAACGGGCCTCGGTGATCAACATCGCCGAGGAGCCCATCACCGATGCCACCGGCCACACCCATGTGCTCTCGACCACCAAGGTGCCCCTGCGCAACGCGGAGGGACAGATCACCCACCTGGTGGGGATCATCCACGACATCAGCCACCTGAAGCAGACCGAGGAGAGCCTGCGCCACGCCAACTCCGAGTTGGGCGATGCCATGCGCAAGCTGCGCGACAACAACGAGCGTCTGCGCGAGCTGGACCGGCTGAAGTCCGAGTTCCTGGCCAACGTCTCCCACGAGTTCCGCACCCCCCTGACCCTGAACCTGGCCCCCTTGGAAGAGATGCTCGCCGAGCCTCGCGGCGACGTCGACCACGGGCGCCTCCTTTTGATCCATCGCAACACCCTGCGTCTGCTCAACCTGGTGAACAACCTGCTCAGCTTCGCCCGCCTGGAATCGGGCGGCGCCGAGCCCACCTTCACTCCTATCGACGTGGTCAGCTTCACTCGGCAGATCGCCTCCGTATTCGAGTCCGCCCTGGTGCGCAAGGGCCTGTCCTACCGCTTCGAGGACCGGGTCGGCGGCCCCCTGGTCGCATACCTGGAGGCCGAGATCTGGGAGCGCATGGTGGTGAACCTGCTCCAGAACGCCCTCAACTACACCCCGCAGGGCGGCATCACCGTCTCGATCAGTCGAGACGCTGGCAGGGAAGCCGGGGCCTTCGAGGTCTCGGTCGCCGACACCGGCATCGGCATCCCCGAAAACGAGCTGACCCAGATCTTCGAGCGATTCCACCGGGTCCGGCGCGGCAAACGCCCCCGCGAAGGGACCGGTATCGGCCTGGCGCTGGTGGCCGAGGGCGCCCGGCTCCACGGCGGCACGGTGACCGCCGAGAGCCGTCCCGAAGAGGGGGCCCGCTTCACCCTGCACATCCCCCTGGGCAGCGCCCACCTGCCCAGGGAACAGGTCCGCGAAGAGATCAACATCAACATCAATACCGACAACGACGCCACGCTCCGGCCCATCGGGATCCGTCACTCCAGCGGCACCTACCTTTCCCCGGTCCACTCCACTGCTCCCGTGCTCTTGCAGAACGACGCCGAAGGGCTTGTGCCGGGAAAAGGCGACGCGCCGCTCATCCTGGTGATCGACGACAATCCCGATATGCGTGGCTACCTGCGCGAGCTGCTCTCTTCCCTGGGGCGGGTGGTCCTTCTGGCCGATGGCGAAGAGGGGCTGGAGGCCGCCCGGCGGCTCCGCCCGCGCCTGGTGCTGGCCGACGTGATGCTCGGCGGCGGCATGGACGGCTTCGAACTGTGCCAGCGCATCAAGGCCGACCCGCTGACCGCCGACCTGCCGGTGGTCCTTTTGACCGCCCGCGCCGACATCTCCGAACTGGCCCGGGGCCTTTCCGGGGGCGCCGACGACTACGTCCTGAAACCCTTCAACCCGACGGAACTGCGGGCCCGAGTGCGACTGCAACTGACCCTGTGCCAGGCCCGCGCCGAACTGCGCGACCATGCCCAGGACCTGGAGCAGCGCCTGGACGAAAAGGTCGGCGAGCTGCGCCGGCAGCATGCCGAGCTGGAGACCCTCCTGAAAAGCCTGGGCGAGGGGGTGCTGGTCTTCGACTGCCGCGGTCGCCTGACCCTGTGCAACGACGCGGCGCAGGCGCTGACCGGAGTGGGCGCCGACCCACCCATCGATGCCTGGGCCTGGGCGGACGCGGTGCGCCTGCGAACACCCGATGGCAAGGCGGTCTCGCCTACGGCCCTGCCGGCGTGTATGGCCCTGTCCGGGCAGGCGGCGCGCGATGTGGAGCTGGTGCTGAAGAATGCCCAGACCGGCAGAGAGGCATTCGTGGTGATGTCGGCGGCACCCCTACCGGGGTCGCAGACCGCCGGGGCGGTATGCACAGTGCATGACGTCAGCCGCCTGAAGGAGTCCGAGCGCCTGAAGGACGAGTTTTTGTCCGTGGCCAGCCACGAGCTGCGCACGCCCCTTGGGAGCCTGCAACTGGCCGTGGGCTTGATGCGGCTCTTCGTGCGAGACAACCCGTCGGCGGCGGCGCTGCTGCCGCACCTGGAGCGGCAACAGCGGCAGATCGGCAGGCTGAACCGGCTGATCAACGACATTCTGGACATGTCGCGGCTGCAGCACGACAAGCTGGTCGTGCAGGTGCGGCCGGTGGAATTGGCCCCCTTGTTGCGCGACGCCGTAGAGCGGGCGCGGGGGACGGTGGGGACGCACCATGTGATCAGTCTTTCGCTGGGGGCCCTTTTGCGGGACACGCGGGTGCTGGCGGACCCGGATCGGCTGGATCAGGTGTTGGGGAACCTGCTGGCGAACGCGTGCAAATACGCGCCTGCCGGAAGCGAGATTGTCGTGTCAGAAGCGATGTCTGGCAATGCGGGCGCGGGAACAGGGGTTGACGCCGGGTCGGGAGCGTGTGGCGGTGCCTGGGCCGAGGTGGCGGTGACGGACGCGGGGCCGGGGATCCCGGACGAGTTGCACGAACGAATCTTCGAGCGGTTCTTCCAGATCGAGGCGGCGGCGGGGCGGTCTTTTGGCGGGCTGGGGCTGGGGCTCTACATCAGCCGCGAGCTGGTGAGCGCGCAGGGAGGCCGACTCTGGGTGCACAGCCGCCCGGGAGAGGGCAGCTCGTTTCGACTGACGCTACCGCTTTGCGAAGAGCGACCCGAAAACAGCCAAAAAAATCACGGGGCCAAAGACGATGAGAAGAAGCCGTCATGCTGACGTCGGTTGAGCCGCAGGGCGGGTGCGTGGTGCTGCTGGTGGATGACGATCAGGAGCTTTTGGATGTGGTGGCGACCCTGCTGGAGATGGGCCGCTGCCAAGTGCTGCGAGCGACCACCGGAGGGGAGGCGCTGCCGCTCCTTTTGCGGACCATCAACGAGGGGCGGCGGCCCTGCCTGGTGCTACTGGACCTGATGCTGCCTGACGAACGAGGGGAAGATGTCTACGCGCGCCTGCGGACCTTGGCAGTGCCCGTGGTGGTGATGAGCGCCGCCGCGGACGGCGCCCTACGGGCCGAGCGAATCGGGGTGCCTTTTCTGTCCAAGCCATTCGACATCGACCAGTTCTTCTCGACCCTGCAAGCGCACTGCCCGGCCTTCGTCACGCCCTGAAGACCATGCCACGTTTTCTTCTGCGCCTCGATCGCCCTCGCTGTGTCTCAACGCGCCATGCTAGCCAGGCGCCGGACCTCCTCCCGCAACTTCGCGATCTCCTCGGTCCCCTTGGGGACCGTCCGTTCCTGCGGCAGACCCGCAAGGCGCGCCCCATGCTTGCGCAGCGCCAGTTCGCAGAGCGCCCGCACGTACGGGTCCCGGGGGATGTCTGCCGGAAGCCACGCGCGGCCCCGGCGCCGCAGGTGCGAGGCGACGATCTCCGCGTGGCCCATCGAGATCAACCCCTCGTCTACCTCTTCGCGCAGTTCGCGTAAAAGTACGCGGTCTTCGATGCGCAGCGCCAGCTCCGTCACGCCGAGCAGGATTGCCGTGACGAAGGGCACCGTCAGGAACAGGTATACCGAAAGGCTGATGTCCCGCGTCGCCTGCCCCACGAAGACCGTGCCGTTCCACAGCCCGTGGATGGAGACCGCGGCAAAGAGCCCCATGAACACCGCCAGCAGAAGCCGCGCCGGGTGCCGCCGCCGCTCGTGGGCCCGGCCCAGGACGAACCCGAAGGTAGCG
The DNA here is from genome assembly GCA_038231615.1 of Polyangia bacterium. GTDB lineage: Bacteria > Myxococcota_A > Polyangia > Palsa-1104 > JAEUJZ01 > JBBRLA01. The sequence goes on from JBBRLA010000261.1 coordinate 4,635, forward strand.
CTCGACGCCACGTGCGTCGACGTGGCGAAGATCGTCCGCACGATCAGATTGATGTACCAATCCTCCGGCCCGCTCTTGTCGTAGATATTCAGGAAATACAGGCAGTTCTCCGTCATGGCGAAGCCCAGCCCCGTCGTCGCCCCGTAGAACAGGCCGCTGGTGGCAAACTCCAGCCGGTGCGCGGCGAAGAGCACGACCAGAATCAACCCCTTGGCGACTTCCTCCGAGAACGGCGAGGCCAAAAGGTTTTGCCCCAGCGCCGAGACCTGCCACGACGCCAGAAGCGGCGTCAAGAGCCCCGTCCCGAGACCGCCGAAGAAGGTGGCGCCGATGGCCCCCCAGAACAACGTGACGCACAGGAGTGCGAACGACTCCCGGTCCTGCCTGCCCAGCCATCGCAGCACGATGTTGAACAGCAGGAGGGGCAGGCACGAGGCCACCACTGAGATCACGACGACCGCCGACGGCACTGTCTCCGATCATGGCAAGAAACGCGATCCGCCACAAGGCAAAGCATACCAATTGACTTTGGCCTGGCCGGGAGAGCCAGCCCGCTTCATCATCACTGGTACCATTTCCGATATAGTGAAATCCATGTCCGGGTGGACCCCACCCGAAATCTTTGACGAATATCGCCTTCTCCGCCCGATCGGCCAGGGTGGGATGGGTCAGGTGTACCTGGGCCAGGATCTGCTGCTCGACCGCACCGTGGCGGTGAAGTTCATCTCCGCCGTCGAACCCGACGCCCACTCGCGGCAGCGCTTCCTGACCGAGGCCCGCGCCATCGCGCGCCTGCAACATCCCAACGTGGTGTCCATCTACCGCGTGGGCGAGGTCGACGGCCGCCCCTTCCTGGTCTCCGAACTCGTCCACGGCAAGAGCTTGAGCCGCCTGCTTGGCGTCGGCACCCCTCGGCCCATGCCCTGGGAGCGGGTGCTCCACATCGGCCTGGGCCTGTCCCGCGGCCTGGCCGCCGCCCACCGGCAGGGCGTCCTGCACCGCGACCTCAAACCCTCCAACGTCATGCTCACTGCAGACGATGAGGTCAAGCTCCTGGATTTCGGCCTGGCCAAGCTGCTCGGGGCACTCCCCGACGAGGGTCTGGGCGCCTGGGACCCCCGTGCCCAGGCGGACCTCGCCATCCCGTCGGCCTCCGCCCGCGACAACTCGGGAGACTTGCCGACCGTGCCCTGCATCGGCCCCGCGCTGCCGCCAATGATGCCACCGATGATAATGCCGGCGCCAAAGGAGTCCGAGGGGCCCCTGACCCGCGCCGGGGCCATCCTCGGCACGCCCCTGTACATGGCCCCCGAGACCCTTCGCGGCGAGCCCGCCACACAGCGCAGCGACGTCTATTCCCTGGGCATGATCCTCTACGAGCTGTGCGCTGGCGCCTCTCCCCGCCTGACGTCGAGCAACACCAGCCTCGCCACCGGCCACGGAAAGACCGCGACCGCTTCGGTCGAAGAGAACGTCCCGCCGCTCCTGCGCACGGCCCCCGACGTGGCCCCTGCTCTGGCACAGGTGGTCGATCGCTGCCTTCACTCTGACCCCGCCCGCCGCTTCGCCTCCGGCGACGAGGTCCGCGATGCCCTGGAGCGCCTGGGGCCCGAGTTGCGCGCCCCGGCCATTCCCGGCGGCAACCCCTACCGCGGGTTGCTCTCCTTCGAGGCCGAGCACCGCGGCCTCTTCTTCGGCCGCGACCCCGAGGTCCGCGCCGTCCTCGAACGCCTGCGCACCGAGCCCATGGTGCTGGTGGCCGGGGACTCCGGCGTGGGCAAGTCCTCCCTGTGCCGCGCCGGCCTCTTGCCCGCCGTGGCAGAGGGGGCCCTTTCGGGCGGCGGTGGCCGGTCCTTCACCGTGCTGCGCCTGTCTCCGGGCAGGCGGCCCCTTTCCGCCCTAGCCGCGTCGCTCCTTTCGCTTTTCGCGCCCCTGTCCGAAGAGGAGATCGGCGAGCGCCTGCGCCGCGACCCGCCGATCCTGGGCCGGATGCTGCGGCAGCACCTGAGCAAGGACCACGGCGTGCTCCTCTTCGTCGATCAACTGGAGGAGCTGATCACCGTCAGCGACCCCGCCGAGGCGGCCCTCTGCGCCCGCCTGCTCGCCGACCTGGCCGTGCCCACCCCGTCGATCCGCGTGCTTTTGTGCGCCCGTGGCGACTTTCTGACCTGGCTGGCGGTGCTACCCGGCCTGGGCGATGAGATCCTGCGCGCCCTGTATTTGTTGCGGCCCCTTCTGCCCGATGGCATCCGCGAGGCCATCGTCGGCCCCGCCCGGCGCAAAGGGGTGGAGTTCGAGTCCGAGGCGCTGGTGAACACCTTGGTGGACTCCACCACCCGTGCCGCAGGTGGGCTGCCGCTGCTCCAGTTCGCTCTCCTGTCCCTGTGGGAGGCCCGCGATCGCGAGCGCGGCTGCATTTCCGCGCAGGCCCTCTTTCAGATGGGTGGCGTTGTCGGGGCCCTGTCCCATCATGCCGACGGCGTGCTGGATGAGATGACGGGGCCGCAGCGCGCGGCGGCGCGACGGGCGCTGGTGCGGCTGGTGAACCTGGACGGGCCCACCGGGATCGGCGGCAATAAAGGCCTTGGCGGCATCGCCGGGACCCGGGTCCGGCGCACCGCCGAGGAACTGGGCGGGACGGGCGATGGGGCCGGCGCCATGCAAGCCGCCCTGGAACTGCTCGTCCGCGGCAGGCTGGTGGTGGTGCGGCAGGCGGACGGCGCCGCCCTCTACGAACTGGCCCACGAGGCGCTGGTGTCAGGCTGGGAGACCCTGCGCACCTGGCTCGACGCCAACCTGGAGGCCCGCGGCGCCCGCTTTCGGGTTGAGGTGGCCGCCGCGGAGTGGGAGCGCCTGGGCCGTTCATCCGAGGCCCTGTGGAGCGGACGCCGCCTGCGCGAAACCGAGCGCCTTGCCGATATGTACGGTCTCGAGGCCGCCTTCCTCGTCGCTTCCCTGCACGCCGTTCGCCAGCGGCGCTGGTCCCGCGCCCTGATCCTGCTGACCGGTCCTCTGGTCCTCCTGGTCTTCTTCGTCGGGGCCCGCCTGAACCAGCGCCGCGAACTGGACCGCCTGATAGCGGCCCGCCTGGGGCAGGCCCAGGCGGCCCTGTCGATGGCCCGCGAGCAGGGCAGTGCCGCGCTTTCCCTGCGGCAACGCGCCTTCCAGCGCTTCGACCAGATCCCCTCCCGGGCCCAGCCCGGTGGTTTCCCCCTGGCTGACGGTCCCGGCGCCCGTTTGGCCCTGGCCGAGAGGGAATATTCCGCGGCGCGCGAAAAGGACCGCGGGGCCGAGGCGGCCTACCTCACCGCCAGCCAGGAGTTGGAGAGCGCCCTTTCCCTGGACCCTGATCGGCGCGTCGTGCGCCGTCTCCTGGGCGACGTCACGTTCGAGCGCATCCTGCTGGAGGAGCGCCTGGAGCCGACCCGGCCCCCCACCGAGTTGCTTCAGCGCCTGGCCTATTTTGACGATGACAGGTCCCGAAGGCGGCGCCTGGCCGCGCCCTGCCACCTGCGCCTGGACGTGGTCAATCGGCCGGACCGGGTCCTCGCGCAGGTGCCGGTCCAGGTCCAGCGTTTCGAGAGGGAGGCGGGTGAGCGAGGCGATCTCGCGGTCTCCGGCGACCGGCATCTGGTATTCGTGAATCGGCTTCCCGCGGCGGTCGGCGCGGATCTGCGCCTGGCCCCGGGGTCCTACCTGCTGACCTTCATCTTGCCCGAGGCGCAGGTCCGCCTGCCGCTGCTCTGCGCCCGCGGCGAGGAGCGGCGCCTGGATCTGGACCTGCCATCCCGCGTCCCCGAGGGCTACGTCTACGTGCCCGCCGGCTCCTTCTTGTTTGGCAGTGCCGAGGACGAAGACCTGCGCCGGGGGTTCCTGAACGCACCGCCGCTGCATGCCGTCTCGACACCGGCCTACCTGATCGGCCGGTACGAGGTGACCTTCGGCGACTGGCTGGTCTACCTGCGCGCCCTGTCCCCGGCACAGCGGAAGCCCCGACTGCCCCGGGCCGGCGAATTTCATGGCGGCGGCGTCGCCCTGGCCGAACTGGCCGACGGCCTTTTCCAGCTTACCCTTCAGCCGACCGCGCAGTTGCTCAAGGCCCGCGAGGGGGAGCCCCTGCGCTATCCGGGGCGCACCCGCCGGGCGGTGCAGGACTGGCAGCGCCTGCCGGTCTCGGGGATCTCGTTCGAGGACGCCGAGGCCTATGCCACCTGGCTGGATCGCTCGGGTCGCCTGCCCGGGGCCCGCCTGTGCGACGAGCACGAGTGGGAGCGCGCCGCCCGGGGGGCCGACGATCGCCGCTTTCCCCACGGCGATCGCCTGACCGCCGACGACGCCAACTTCGACGAGACCTACGACCGGGACCCGCTGTCCTTCGGTCCCGACGAGGTCGGCTCCCACCCCCGTTCTGCCAGCCCCTTTGGCGTGCAGGACCTGTCGGGAAACGTCTTTGAGTGGACCCGCTCTGCCCGCGCCTCGACCGACGCCGTGCTGCGCGGGGGGAGCTGGTATCACAACCGCATGACGGTCCGGGTGAACAATCGGGAGCCGGGGGAGCCCAAGACGCGAAACGTACTCATCGGCACCCGGGTGTGCGCCTCTGTGCCCGTGCGACCACAGGCAGCCATGGTTCCCTGAGAGTGCGTAAATAAATCTGAAAAAATAATATTGCACATTACAAAATAAGACTCATAAATGTATCAGGAGGTACCCATGAGCGAGAGCCGCGGGATCCTGGCAAGTGTTCTCCTGATGCTCGGCATGTCGATGTGCGGAGGAGAAGGGGGCAGGGTGGGGCAGGAGGCGCAGGTGGGGGCACGGGCCAGCGCCAGCGTCCATCCTCAGGGGGTCAGCATGCAAGGGGTCAGCATGCAAGGGGTCAGCATGCAAGGGGTCAGCATGCAAGGGGTCAGCCTGCAGGGGGTCAGCCTGCAGGGGGTCAGCCTGCAGGGCATGAGTCTTTTCGGGACGGTGCTCTCCGGGCAGATGGCGATCCAGCACGGGCAGGTGCTCACCCTGAGCGGCGCGGATCTGGTCGGGGCGACCCTGAGCGGCATTCTGAGCGATGGCACCTCGGTGCTGCTACGGATCGACGCCGTGGACGTGGATGCGGGAGACGCGACGGGCGAGATTCTCCTTTATACCGTGGTGATGTCCGATGGGGCAGGGGGGTGGAGCAACCTGTGCCAGCCCGATCCTGACGGGGCGCAGAAGGCGGTGCCCCTGGCTGGGGTCTGGGACCCCCGCGGGACGCACCATGATTCGGCGGACCTGTTCACGCTGGGGTGCACCTCGGGGGTGATCGCCAAGTGTGCCCGGTGGGGGTACAAGCCCTGGGAGACAGTCGAGGGCAGGTCGCTGGCCGACTTTCATCAGGCGTGTACTCGGATGGCGCGGGCGGACTACTGCGGGGACGGGGTGTCGCATACTAAGAATGGGACCTACATCGATATGTATGACGTGCTGGGGATTCAGCGGCAAGCGAGTCGGGATGGAATGATGTTTGAAGCGGCGTGGCTGCCCGGGGGGGCTTACTGCATGGCGCGGCCGCGGTGGAACCTGGTCGCGGCGGAGCTGGTGGTGGAGTGCCAGGGGAAGCTGGCGTGGGCGGGACTGGGGGATGTGTTGAATGTAGACAGTTGCCTGATAAAGATGTCTACCGAGTCTCGGGCGGAGGTCCTGATTAGCAACCGGTCCTTCCTGCAACTGTCCCTGTGACCTTAGATACCTATCGGGTTGTCGGTAACGCTGGAACCATCCATCCTCCATTGAGAGGGTGCGGGTCAGGGCGGGGAATCGGTGCCGCGACAGGTGAACCGGTGCCGCGACAGGTGGTACCGGTGCCGCGATCGGTGCCGCGAACGGTGGCACCGGTGCCGCGATCGGTGCCGCGACAGGTGGAACCGGTGCCGCGATCGGTGGCACCGGTGCCGTGAACGGTGGCACCGGTGCCGTGAACGGTGGAACCGGTGCCGCGAACGGTGCCGCGAACGGCACCGGTGCCGCGAACGGTGGAACCAGTGCCGTGAACGGTGGAACCGGTGCCGCGACAGGTGCCGCGACAGGTGGAACCGGTGCCGTGAACGGTGGAACCGGTGCCGCGACAGGTGGAACCGGTGCCGCGACAGGTGGA